>NC_022234.1:1014941-1353255 GCF_000463015.1 Variovorax paradoxus B4
CCGACTTGGCCACCGACATCGACATCCAGCGCGTGCGCTGCGTGTTGCCGTACTGATAGGTCTCATTGGCGATTTTGCCGTCCTTCAGGATGAGCAGACCGGCAACACGATTCACCGACATGAAGTTGGCGAGACTGTAGGTCGCAGCACTCACCGTGAAGCTCACCTGCGTGAGCCGCGTGGCCGCAGCGGGCAACGCATGCGGCGTGCCGCCGGGCTCGACAGTGCGCGTGGGAAACAAGCGGTCGATGTTGCGGTAGGTGTTGACCGCCAGTTCAGGGGAAAGTGCGCCGTCGTAGATCTGGCGCACCGTGCCGATGGGCTCCAACGCATGCGGGTAGCCGTCGGCGTTGCCGTTGTCCGGAGTGGTCACGCCGCCATTTGCAGGTGGAATGCCGACGATCGGAAGAACAGCGCCGCCATTCCCACCACCGCCACCACCACCGCAAGCGACAACAAGCATCGCCGCTGCAATCAAGAGAACCGAAGGAGCCGCGCGCAACCCGTGCAATAGTACGAATGCCTTCTTTTGAACACCTTGATCCACGCGGCCCCCTTGTTGGTATGACGCCCGACGAGTGATGGCGATGCGCTTTCTCGCCTCGCCGCACGGCGGAGCGATGGTTGCATATGCCTGGCTCTGCCACAAGCGCAACCTGTCGCGAAGCGCGCTGCCTACGACGCGGCGACGGCCTCCTTGACGAAGTCCGCATACCTGCGCAGAGGACGGCCGAGCATGGCCTGCAGGCGATCCGCTGCACCGTGCGCACCGTGCATGCCGAACTTCTGGATCCCGGCCATCATCAGGCGCATGTCGTAGGCCAGCCAGGACGGGCCCAGCGCGGCCATCTGGCCTTCGAAGGCCGCCACGTCATCCCCGCCGTAAGCCACTTCGCGACCGAGCGCGGCACTCCAGGCCTTGGCCACCGACGCTCCGGTCAACAGCTCGGGCCCGACCAGCTCCAGCGTCACGCGCGGTGACGGCGCAGGCGCGCGGTCGCGGCGCAGCAGTTCGGCGACGGCCGCGTCCGCGATGTCCCGCGCATCGATCATCGCGACGCCCGTGGAGCCGATCGGCATCGGGTAGACGCCGTAGCCCTGGATCACCTGCTGCACCATGCGCTCGTTCTGCATGAAGTAGGCCGGCCGAAGGATGGTCGCCGGAATGTCGAGGCTCTCGATCATCCGCTCGACCGTGTGCTTGCCGGTGAAGTGCGGTACGTTGGTGAACTTGTCCGCATGGATGACCGACAGGTAGACGATGCGCTCGATGCCCGCCTCGCGCGCCAGGTTCAGCGCGACGAGGGCCTGCGTCACTTCGTCGGGCGTGACGGCGTTCAGCAAAAACAGCGTGCGCACTGAGGACAGGGCCGCGCGCAGCGAGGGCACGTCGGTCAAATCGCCGACAACCTCCTTGACGCCCGCCGGGAAGCGCTGCTTTCCCGGCGTGCGAACGAAGGCGCTGACGTCGGCGCCGGCAGCGGCCAGGCCTTGGACGACGAGGGAACCGATGGTGCCGGTGGCACCTGTGACGAGAATGCTCATGGAAATCTCCTGGAAAGTTAGAGGGGGATGAAAAGATCGATCAGCGCGAGAAGTCCGCGACCACCTTGCCGATGCGAGGGTCGGTGCGATTGCGTTCGATGGCCGCGGGGATGTCGCCAAAGCCCACGACCTCGCCGAGCTTCGAGATCAGCGTGCCTTCGGCGATCTCCGCGGCCAGCCGTTCCAGCAGGGCGGCGTCCGGCCTGGTCATGAACCACAGCCCGCGGCGGCCGGGCGGCGTGCGTGCCAGGATGTCGGGCGAAGACGTGGCGACGATCGCACCGTCCTTCGACAGCACCTGCCACGAGCGATCGAGCCCTTCGCCGCCGACGTAGTCGAGCACCAGGTCGATGTCCTGCGCGACCGATTCGAAGTGTTGGGTCCGGTAGTCGATGACGTGAGCCGCGCCCAGGCTGCGCACGTATTCGAGGTGCGCGGTCGACGCCGTCGCGAAGACTTCGGCGCCTGCCCGCTTGGCGTACTGCACGGCATAGCCGCCCAGCCCTCCCGCTGCGCCGTGGACCAGGATCCGCTGGCCTGCGGCGATCGGGCCCGCGTGGTGCAGGCTCTGCCAGGCGGCCACGGCTGCCACCGGGACGCCGGCTGCATGAACGTCGTCCAGGCCCTGCGGCGTGCGCACCAGGTTCGCTTCGTCGACGGCCACGACATCGGCATAGGCGCCGAGGCCACCGAGCGGCCCCATGACCCGATCGCCCACGCGAAAGCGCGAGGCGCCGGGGCCGAGCGCCTCGACGGCGCCCGCGAGTTCGATGCCCAGCACGGCGGGCAGTTGAAGCGGGAAAGCCTCCCGGACGAAGCCTTCACGAACTTTCCAGTCGATGCCGTTCACACCGGCGGCCCGAACGCGGACCAGAACCTGGCCCGGCCCGGCTGCAGGCCTTGCGATCTCGGCGACCTCGGCGGCGGCCACACCGCCATAGGCCCGGATCAGCACAGCGCGTTGCGTGGTGGTGGTCATTTCAATTTCCTCATCTCGAAGTTGCGATGGGGAGAAGATAGTCCGTTGCATTCGTAAAACGAAGACGTGAAAATGAAGACACCTCGTCTCAAATCCGGAACACATGGACCTGAACACATGGACCTGAACGCATTGACCGACTTCGCACTCGTCGCAGCGAATGGAGGCCTCGGAAAGGCAAGCCGTGCAAGCGGGCGATCGAAGGCCACCCTGTCCCGGCGCATCGCGGACCTGGAAGAGCAGCTCGGCGTGCGCCTCATCGAGCGCAGCGCCCGCGGGCTCAAGCTCACGGAAGCCGGCCAGATGCTGGTGGATCGCACCGAAGGGCCGATGCACGAGGTGGCTGACGCCATGACCTCCGCGCGCGAGGGCTTGTCGGTACCACGTGGGCGCTTGCGCATCGCCTCGCCGGTGCTGTTCTCCCAGCTGGCGATGGGCCGCATCAGCGCCGAGTTCTGCACGGCCAACCCCGAGGTCAACTGCGAGGTGGTGGCGGACGATCGCCTGGTCGACCTCGTCGAGGAGCAGTTCGACGCCGCGATCCGGATCAATCCAAGCCCCGACAGCAGCCTTGTGGGCCGGTGCTTCGCCAAGGACCGGCTGGTGGTCGTGGCCGCGCCCTCCGTGCCCATGCCGACACCAGGCAAGGGCAAGGTCAGCCCTGTTCCCGGCGTCGTTTCAACGAGCTTTCAAGGCGGGAATTGGACGCTCGACGACGGACGCCTTGTCGTGGAGCCGATCCCGAGGCTGAGACTTTCCTCGTTCCTGATGATTCGCGACGCTGCGGTCGCCGGCGCCGGCGCCGCGCTGATACCGCAGTCCATCGCATGGAACCAGCTGACGCGCGGAGAACTGGTTCAGTGGGGCATGGTTTCGGGCGTGGAGGTCGCGCTCTGGGTCCTGCATACCTCGAGGCGACTTCCTGCGCCGAAGGTCCGGGCGTTCGTCGAATTCATGTGCGAGCAATATCCGCAGGGGTCGCTCGTGCTGAACGGCTAGAAATCAGCGACCTTCCCCCATGCCGAGTTGCTGAAGCGCTCCGGCCGATACGGCACGGGGTCGACGATCGGTTCGGCGCCGCTGGCAAGGTCCGCGATCAGGTGGCCGGCGCCAGGGCCGATGCCAAAGCCGTGTCCGGAAAAGCCCGCAGCCAAAATGAACCCCGGCATGCCCGGCACCTCCCCGATGCCGGGAACACCGTCCGGCGTGCTGTCGATGTAGCCAGCCCAGGCGTGCGTGATCCTGGCGTCGCGAAGCTGGGGCAGCAGTTCGATGGCGCGGCGGTGGGTGTCCCTGATGCTCGCGGGATCGGGCCTCGGATCGAGGATGCGCACGCGTTCCATCGGCGTCGGCGCGTCGAGCCGCCAGCGCGCCAGCGTTTCATGGCCACCCCGAATGCCTTCCAGGCCGCCCGGGCGAAGGTTGCGCCAGCGCTTGGCGAACATGGGCACGAATTGCAATGCGAAGCGCAGGAACTGTCCTGTCGGATCCACGCGCGCACGGCCGCTGATGGCCAGCGCATAGCGTCCGTCGTTGCGGCGCGTGGCGGACACGCCCGCGCTCACCACGGCATCCGGCAGGCGCTGCTCCACGGCAGACACGCTCAGGATGGATTGGCGGATCGAGGCCTGCGGAAAGCGGATGCCCAGTTGCCGGCAGAACGAGGACGCCCAGGCGCCACCAGCCATCACGGCCGCTCGGGTCTTGATGACTCCGGCTTCCGTGATCACGCCGCTGACCCGTCCGCCTTCCATCTCGATGCCGCGGGCCGCGCAATTCTGGTGGACGCTGCCCCCGAGCTTGATGAGCGCAGCAGCCACGGCCGGAGCGGCCTTGCCAGGATCGGCGGTGCCATCGCTGGGCGAGAAGACGCCGCCTTTCCACGCGCGGCCGGTCGCATGGCCCCGCTCGGCGGCCTCGCGGCTGCTCAGCATGTGGGTCGTCACGCCTGCGGTTTTCGCAAAATCTCGCCAGCTGGCCCAGCGGGAAATTTCCGCCTCGTCATTGCTGAGATAGAGCAGCCCGCAGCGACGAAAGCCCGTGTCTTCGCCGCTCTCGGCGGCAAATTGTTCCCACAGGTCGAGGCTCTTGCTCGCCAACGGCAGCTCGCGGGCGTCGCGGTTCTGCTGCCGGCACCAGCCCCAGTTGCGGCTCGATTGCTCGGCGCCGATCCTGCCCTTTTCCACCAAGGCGACCGAAATGCCGCGCTTGGCCAGGTGGTAGGCGGTAAAGACGCCGATGATGCCGCCGCCGATCACGACGACGTCGGCCGAAGCCGGCAGCGTGGGCGAAGTCTGGATGTGGCGCAGCGGAGGGGACATGATGGATCTCGCTCGTGCGTTCAAGCCGCAACGCTTTGGCACACGTAGAACTTCGCCACGCGATCGCTGCTTTCCCACCCGATCGGTGCGCCCTGGGGCACGAACAGCGCGTCGCCGGTCGCCGTGGAAAGCACGCTGCCATCCGGCGATGCGAACCGCACGCTGCCGGCCAGCAGATGCATGAACTCGTTCATGCGATGCGGGCGAACGATCCGGTGGTAGGGCGTCGAGTCCCAGGTGCCCGCGAGGTACTGCGCGCCGTCGTCGGTGAAGGCGTTGTCGCTGCGGCACTCCGGCGAGGGGCCCAGCAGCACTTCCGCGGGCAGCGTCGCGGAGGGCTTGAAGTTGGCGTCGGCGTGCAGGGGGAAGACGCCGCGTTGGGTCGGTCTCTCGCAAGCGGCCGCGCAAAACACGAACCGCACGCGGGAGGCGGCCTGGATATGAAGCGAGGTGCCGCATCCGATGACGGCGCCCGCCTGGGGACCGACCACCAGCGGGGCCGCCCCGGCCGCCGTCAGGGTCAGTGCGCCCTCGACCACGACGATGGTTTCGATGTGGGGGTAGCTCGCGACGTCGAGCTCACCAATGAAGCCGGTGCGGCCCGCGCTCATCGCGCCAGGTCCTTCCCACGCGATCTCGCGATGCCGCGCAAAGGGGTCGTCCTTGCCGAACGGCGCCCTGCGGAAGGCGGTCGAAAGGGGTGCGCCGCCGGCGCGGTGCAGTACGAGGGCCACGGTCATGATTGCTCCTGCGCGATGCGCGATGTCTTCTTCCGAAAAACCTGTCAGCCGCTACGGGCTGCCGAGGCATCCTGGAAGCCGAGAATGGCCTTGGTTTCCAGGTACTCCTCGAGACCTTCGACGCCGTATTCGCGTCCGTTTCCCGAGCGCTTGTAGCCACCGAAGGGGGCCTGGGGGTTCCAGGCCGGATAGTTGATGTGGACCTGCCCGGACCGGATCCGCGCCGCGACGGCACGCGCCGCGACAAGGTCCTGCCCCTGCACGTGCGCGCCCAGGCCATAGACCGTGTCGTTGGCGATCTCCACGGCCTCGTCCACGTTGTCATAGGGAATGATCGCCAGGACGGGCCCGAAGATCTCTTCTTGCGCGATCTGCATTCGAGGATGCACCGCGGTGAAGATGGTGGGACGGCAATAGAAGCCGCGGCTCAGGCCCTCCGGCCGGCCGAGGCCGCCGCAGACGAGCTGCGCGCCTTCGGCAATGCCGATGCCGATCATTTCCTGCACGCGATGGAACTGCGCGCGGTTCGCCACCGGGCCGTGCGTGGTCTGCTGCGAACGCGGATCGCCCACGACGAAGCTGGATGCCGCGTCGCGCGCGATCCGTTCGACCTCCTGGAGGCGCGCGCGGGGCACGATCATGCGGGTCGGTGCGCTGCAGGACTGGCCGACATTGCGGAAGGCGGCCGCCACGCCTGCCGGTACGGCGCGCGCCAGGTCCGCGTCCGGCAGGATGACATTGGGAGACTTCCCACCGAGTTCCTGGGCCACGCGCTTCACCGTCGGCGCCGCCGCCTGGGCCACCAGGACGCCGGCCCGCGTCGAGCCGGTGATGGAGATCATGTCCACGTCCGGATGCGCCGACAGCGCGGCGCCCACCTCGGGCCCGTTGCCGCCCACCAGGTTGAACACACCGGGCGGCGTGCCTGCGTCCTGCATCAGATCCGCAAAGAGCAGCGCGCTCAGCGGCGACAGTTCGCTGGGCTTGAGCACCACCGTGCATCCCGCCGCCAAGGCGGGGCCGACCTTGGCGGTGATCTGGTAGAGCGGCCAGTTCCACGGCGTGATCAGGCCGCACACGCCGATGGCCTCGCGCATGATGGCCATGTCCCCGCGATGGGTGACGAACACATAACTGCGCGCATTGTCGCGGGCCACGCGAATGTGCTCTGCCGCCACCGGCACCTGCGTGCTGCGCGCGAAGCCGATGGCAGCGCCCATCTCCAGCGAGATCGCCTGCGCGAAAAGTTCTGCGCGCTCGAGGATGAGTGTGTGCACTCGGTCGAGAAGCACGGCCCTGCTTTCGGCGGAACTCACGGACCATGCAGTGAAGGCGCGGCGCGCGGCGGCCACGGCCGCATCCACGTCCTGCGTGTTGCCCAGCGCGATGTCCGCAATGGGTTCCTCGGTCGACGGGTCGATGACACTGGCGCGGGCCTGGCCCTGCGGCACCACCCATTCACCGTCGATGAACACGCGGTGCAGGCGACCGGCGCTCCGGAGAGGTTCGATGATGGAGGAGTTCACGGCGTCGGTCCTTTGGATGACCAAAAGTTTAGGCTGCGTGCCCCCCGTGCCGGTGCTGCAATGAGGGCTTTGCACAAAGCAGGCTGCGGTTGTGCGAGCCGCTGGCAGCAGATCCTGCCGTGGCCTCGGTTCCGCGCTAGCCTTTGAGATAGCCGGTGACCAGGCGCGCGCCCTCGTCGATGAGTGCGTCCATTCGATCGCCGGTCAGCGCTTTGGCATGGTGCAGCACCGCGTTGTGCGTCAATGCCTCGATCGTGGTGACGCACACGAATGATGCGAGCTCCAGGTCGTCGACGCCCAGTTCGTCGCGCGCGGCCTCGAGGTAGGCCCTGAACAGACTGAAGTTTTCACGGCTGAAAGTTTCCAGCTTCTCGAGCTTTCCCACGCGCGGGATCTGCTCGGCAAGCACGCGATGCAGCCGTGGATCGAGACGATGCGCTGCGACCGCGACCGCGACGAATCGGCGTATCGCCTGGTCCAGCGGCTGGGCCCTGACCTGTGCCAGTTCGCTGCGGACCATTTGCATGATCTGCTGCTGGTGGCGCTCGATCACGGCGGCGACGAGCGCCTCCTTGGAGGGGAAGTATTGATAGAGCGAGCCGATGCTCACCCCCGCAACTTCCGCGATGCGGTTGGTGCTCGCCCTGTCGAAGCCTTCCTTGACCAGAATGCGAGCAGTTGCCTCGATCAGGTTGTCGACCGTCGCGCGCGATCGCTCCTGAACCGCGATTTTCCTGGGCCTGGTGACCGGTTTTTGCGCCATGTTCTGCAGCCGTCAATGCGAGTAGCAAAAGCGAATGATCGCTCATATTCTAGGCAGACACGCAAACACCCCAGGAGAACCATGACATGCACGACACATTGCACCGCCTCTTCGGATTCAAGGCTTGGGCCGACGACCAGCTGTTGACAACGCTTGCCGGGCTCGGCGACAACTCCCCGGTCACTGCCTTGGCCATCAAGGCTTTGAGCCACACGTATGTGGTGGACCGCATATTCGCCGCGCACCTCCGGCGGGAAGCCCACGCGTACCCATCGGCCAACCTGAGCGAGATGCCAGCGCTCGCAGCCCTGGCCGCCGATCTCAGAAGAAGCGACCGGGAATACATCGACTACGTCTCGACGCTCGATCCTGCCCAGCTGGCCGAACGGATCGATTTCGCGTTCACCGACGGCGCACCGGGGCGCATGTCCCGCGAGGAGATGCTCATGCATGTCGTCACGCACGCAGCGGGCCATCGCGGACAGGTCAGCGCCGTGATGCTGCTCCATTCGGCGCCGCCGGCCAAGGATGGCTTCACGGCGTACCTGCACGAGGCCGAAGCGCCGGCGAGAAGGCGGGTTTGCATGCTGTCACCGGCAGAGCGAACGCAACTGCGCCAACTCCAGGCCTGAATTCAGCAGACGGTCACTTGCCAACCACCGTCAATTTACCTTGCTCCGGCCCCGACCCTTGAAAAGCGTCGACCAGAAAGTCGACCATCACCCGCACCTTGGCGCTGAGATGGCGGCGGCTTGCGTAGATCGCCAGGATGTCGATGGGAGGCATGCGATAGCCGGGCATGACCTCGACCAATCGACCGGCCTGCACATCCTCGCCAATCACGAAGCTCGGCTGCCAGATGACGCCGACGCCAGCGAGCGCCGCGGCGCGGGCGGTGTCGCCATTGTTGGCGCGCAAGGCCCAGCGCACGCGCACGGATTCCAGTGTCCCGCCGGGGCCGGCAAACTGCCACTCGTCGGAGGTCGCACCGTACGTGTAGCCCAGGCACGGATGCCGCGAAAGGTCCGCCGGGACCTCGGGCATGCCATGGGCCGCAAGGTATTCGGGCGAGGCACAGACCAGGTTCTGCGAGCAACCCAGGCGGCGCGCGATGTGGTTTCCCGACGTGGTCCGCGAGATGCGGATGGCCAGGTCGTAGCCCTCTTCGACGATGTCGACCAGGCGGTCGATGAGCGCGATGTCGAGCTCGACATCGGGATACTTCGCCATGAACCGTGGCCACAGGGGCGCCAGCACGAGGCTGCCGAAACTCAGCGGCGCGTTGATGCGCAGGCGCCCACGCGGCTGGAGTGACGCGCTGGTCGCCAGCGCCTCGGTCTCCGCCACTTCTTCAAGAATCGACTTCGCCCGGTCGAACAGTGCTTCGCCGCCTTCGGTGAGCGACAAGCGGCGCGATGTGCGGTTGATCAGCCGCGTGCGCAAGTGGGCTTCCAGCTCGTTGACGTAGCGCGTCACATTGGCCGCAGAGGTGTCCAGCGCGTCGGCCGCCTTGATGAAGCTGCCCCGCGCGACCACGGTGACGAACACCTCGTAAGCACGCAATCGGTCCATGGGCCTCGGCTCCAGTCATTCAGCAAAGCTGAACGAGTAAACCACTTTTGGGCCCTTTCTGGAAGTGAAGCTGAATCATAAATTCACGTCACCCACAAACCGACAGAAAGGCCCCCAGCATGACCGACACCCATCCCGCCCCGACCCGCCGCGCGCTGATCGCCGGCGCAGCCGCGGTTGGCGCCGCACTGACCATGGGCGCCACGGCGCACGCCGCACCCGCGGTCGACGCGGTGCGGGGCTTCCGCGCAGGCACCGCCGAGGTGAACGGCACCCGCATCAGCTATCGCATTGGCGGCACCGGGCCGACCGTCGTGCTGCTGCACGGCTACGCCGAGACCGGGCACATGTGGAACCCGCTGATGCCGCTGCTGGCGAAAACGCACACCGTGGTCGTGCCCGATCTTCGGGGCGCCGGCAATTCGTCGAAGCCCGAGACGGGCTACGGAAAGAAGAACATGGCCGTCGACATCCACGAACTTGTCCGGTCGCTCGGCATCCGCAGCGCGAGCATCGTCGGCCACGACATCGGCTTGATGGTGGCCTACGCGTACGCCGCCCAGTTTCCTTCGGAGACTGACAAGGTGGTGCTCATGGACGCCTTCCTGCCCGGCATCGGCGAATGGCAAAACGTCTGGCTGCTGCGCGACCTTTGGCATTTCCATTTCCACGGTGCGACGCCGCTGGCGCTCGTGAACGGGCGCGAGCGGATCTATTTCGAGCATTTCTGGAATGACTTTGCGGCCGACCCCAAGCACTCGGTGCCCGAAGCCGATCGCCAGTTCTACGCCAAGGCCTACGCACAACCCGGCGGCATGCGTGCCGGATTCGAATACTTCAAGGCCTTCGAGCAGGATGCGGCCGAGTTCGCCGAACTGGGTAAGACGCCGCTGCCCATGCCGATGCTGATCCTCTCCGGAGAAAAGGCCGGCGGAACCTTCCTGATCGAGCAGGGCAAGATGGTTGCGACCAATGTGCAGGGCGTGATCGTCAAGGGGTCCGGGCACTGGCTGATGGAAGAGGCGCCAGATCAGGTCCTCCCGGCGTTGGTCAACTTCCTGGGGTAGCGGGAGGGGGCCTCGCCTTCGAACGCATCAAAGTCACCAAGGAGCATCGACATGGACCTTCAACTCAATGGCAAGCTGGCCCTGGTGAGTGGCAGCTCAGCCGGAATTGGCTATGCCATCGCGCGCACGCTGGCCCAGGAGGGCGCAAGCGTCATTGTCAACGGCAGGTCGCAGACGGCAGTCGACGAGGCAGTGGATCGCATCCGCTCGGAGACGCATGGCGCGGTTTTCGGCCATGCCGCAGACCTCAGCCGGGCCGACGCTGCCGAGGAAGCCGTGCGTCGCCACCCCGGCATCGGCATCCTCGTCAACAACCTGGGCATCTTCGAGGCCAAGGCTTTCGACGAAATTCCCGATGAAGATTGGCGGCGCTTCTTCGACGTCAATGTCCTGAGCGGCGTCCGCCTCGCACGCTTGGTGCTGCCGGAAATGAGGCGCGCGAATTGGGGAAGGATCATCTTCATCTCGAGTGAGAGCGCGGTGCAGATACCGACCGAGATGATCCACTACGGTGTGACGAAGACCGCGCAGCTCGCGGTTTCGCGCGGGCTGGCGGAATCGGTCGCCGGCACGAACATCACGGTGAACAGCGTACTCCCAGGCCCGACGACATCGCGCGGCGTCGGCGACTTCGTGGAAGGCATGGCGCGATCGAGCGGCAAGAGCTTCGAGCAGGTCGAGGCGGAGTTCTTCGACCACGTACGCCCGACCTCGCTGATCAAGCGCTTCGCTTCGCCGCAGGAAGTGGCCTCGCTCGTGGCCTACGTCGCAAGCCCGCTCGCGTCGGCGACCACGGGCGCAGCCCTTCGCGTTGACGGCGGGGTCGTCAAGAGTGCCTTCTGACGAAGGCACGATGACATTCAATCCGCAGCGAGGCGCTTGAACACCGCCTGAAGCAAGCCGAGATTCGACGCATCCGCGGCCACGGCATCTCGGCGGAACGAACTGCTGTCGTAGGGCGAATAGCTGTTGATGGGGTTGTCGATGGCCGGACGCACCGGCACGACATAGGTGCGAAGCTTCCCATCGAAGCTGTACCGCTCGTTGTTGCGCGGTAGAGGCGTCAGCGCCGAATCCGCTGCCAAGGTGTTGGCAAGATGGCGCCTGACGCTTTCCGTGTCGACGCCGTAGGGCCCTGCGCTCTCCACGACAACGCGCTCCGGTCCGGTGCGAGCAGCCAATTTTTCGGCGGCAAGACTCCCACTTGTCGCCTGGCTGGCGACCTCCCCGGCGATCACGGACGTCACGGCGAAGAGCGAACCCGCGCAGAGGGCAAGTGCCATGCGGCCGAAAGGGAAATCCAAACTCATCAAGAACTCCTTCGCCTGGGCGGCACTGCGGAAATCGAGGTTATAGCCGAACGGGTCGACCTGCCCGGTGAGCGCGTCGCTCGGCTGGTATCGCTTTGGCCGCTCCTGCACGGAACCCCGAAATCGGCCCGCCTGTTCCGGGCGGATTGACAATCTAGGACACACGTCCTACAGTTGCACGCATTCTTTAGGTCAACCGTCCTACTCAAGCCTTGCCTACCCGCGACAGCATCGTTCAAGCCGCCGACGCCCTGTTCTACGAGCGCGGGTTCGAGCACACATCCTTCGCGGACATCGCGGATGCCGTGAAGATCTCGCGCGGCAATTTCTACTATCACTTCAAGACGAAGGACGAGATTCTGGCGGCGGTCGTGGCCGAGCGAATGGAGCGCACGCGAGCGATGTTGACGCAGTGGGAGACCGAGGGCGAGAGTCCTCAGGAGCGCATCCGCCTGTTCATCACCCTGCTGATCCGCAATCAAGCCAAGATCATGCGCCACGGCTGTCCGGTCGGCACCCTGTGCACGGAGCTGGCCAAGCTCGGGCACCCGGGGCAAGGCGAGGCCAACGCCATCCTGGATCTCTTTCGCGTATGGCTGCGAGGGCAGTTCCGCCAAATGGGCCGAGGCAAGGAAGCGGATGCGCTCGCCCTGCATCTCCTGGCGCGCAGCCAGGGAGCGGCGGTGCTCGCGCAGTCTCTGCGCGACAAGAAATTCGTGCAGCAGGAGGTGGCGCTCATGAGTGCCTGGGTCGAGTCCTGCGCGCCGGTGAAGACGACTGCCTCCCGGCGTTCGCGTTAGCCATCTTTTCAGGAAAGGTCATTCATGTTCTGTGTGTTCCTCAGGTTCTCGAGCAACAAAGGCCAGGCATCGCGCCACATGGCGGAACACATGCAATGGATCGAGCAGGGATTCGAAGATAACGTCTTCCTCCTGACAGGCAGCCTCTCGGGCAATCAGGGCGGTACCGTCCTGGCACACAACACCACCCGCGAGGCGCTGGAAAATCGCGTGGCGCTGGATCCCTTCGTGGCACAGGACGTGGTCAAGGTCGAGATCGTGGAGATGGCGCCCAGCAGGGCCGACGAACGCCTGCAGTTCCTGGTGGAACGTACCTGAAATGGGCTCGACTCTCCTCGGGCCCGATGGGCAGCCGCGCTGTCGCTGGTGCGCCGCCGCTCCCGAGTTTCTCCATTATCACGATACTGAATGGGGCTTCCCGGTCACGGATGACCACCGCCTCTTCGAGAAGCTGTGCCTGGAAGGCTTCCAGTCGGGCCTGAGCTGGCGCACCATTCTGGTCAAGCGAGAGAACTTCCGGACAGCCTTCCTGGGCTTCGACTACCGGCGTGTCGCGCGCTTGGGCGAACGCGATGTCGAGCGATTGCTCGGCGACAGCGGCATCGTGCGCCATCGCGGCAAGATCGAGGCCGTGGTTCACAACGCGCGCATGGCCGAGGAGATGGCGCAGCGCGAGGGATCGCTGGCGTCTTACTTCTGGCGCCACGAGCCGAACCCTGCGCAGCTCGCAGAGCCGCAAACCGCTTCTGCGTCAGCGGTCTCGCAGGCCTTGTCCAAGGACTTGAAGAAACAGGGCTGGAAGTTTGTCGGGCCCACCACTGTGTATGCCTTCATGCAGGCCGTGGGGCTGATCAATGACCATGCTGCCGGCTGCGTGACACGCGCCCGGGTCGAACAGGCGCGCCGGGCGCTTGCATTGTCGATCCCCTGAGGTCAGGTCCCGAAGTGTTTGGCCGCGAGCTCCTTGGCACGGCGCATTCCCTCGTCCGTGAGATAGACCGATTCCTGCCTGCCGTGGGCCTTGGTGATGAGCCCTTTTTCGTGGAGCTCGTCCATGATTGCGAAGTCATATCGCTTCCATACGCGTCCGTTCTCGAACTCGAAGACGCCGAGCAACGCCAGAATCAGTTCTTCGACCTTCACCATGTCGTATCTCATGCCATCACCCCTCGACTTTCAACATTGGATGGACTCGCGCAGTCGGCGGGCATGCTCGTTGGTCATTTGGTGCGTTAGCACCTCGTCTCCATGAGTCCTTCTCGATTTGAGGGTCCATGGAACCAAAGACATTGACGCATGCATTCCCAGCGACGGTAAGCCATTTCCCTGCGCGGATTCACATGTTCTTGCAACTGAGACTCCTCGTCCAGCCACCCGCCTTCTTCCACCTCGAGGACGTGCCAACCGCGCGCGAAGTGCGCCGAAGTCCAGTACAGAGCGAAATCAAGTTCGTCGAGAAGGAGGAATGCCGACGCGTACCTCAAAAAGCCGCCGTTCGCACCAGCAAGGCCGGGGCCCAAAGAGCCTCGCCTCCGATACCCATCACACGGCGCGATCCCTCGCGATGCTCCTGAACAAACTCGCCACGCCCCCGGCCAACGCAGCCAGAGCCGCCATCGCCAGGCCCCAGTGCACTGCGCTGTGGGACGGCAGCAGCTCGAACATCAAGCTCATCAACAGGCTGCCGAGCGTCAGCCCCGTGAGACGGGCGGTGCCTTGCGCGCCACCGGCGGCGCCGCTGCGTTCCTTGGGTGCCGAGAGCAGCATGTTCTGGTTGTTCGGTGTCTGGAAGAAGCCGAAGCCCAGGCCTGCGAGGCTCGTGAACGCGGCGATCGGCAGGGCCGGGTTGCCGTGCAGCGGCCACAGGGCGCACAGGCCCAGACCGCTCGCGAAGCACGCACTGCCGGCCGCGCACAGCCAGGCGCTGGGCACGCGCTGGGCCAGGCGTGCCGACAGCGGTGCGGCCAGCATCACTGCCAAGGGCCAGGGGGTCATCAAGAGGCCCGCCGTCACCGCGCTCTGGCCGAGTTCGTGCTGGATGTAGAACGGCAGCGCCACGAGGCCGGCCATCTGGCCGGTGAAGCAGCACACGGAGGCAATGATCGAGACCCGAAAGGAATGCACGCGCAGCAGGTCGAGCGGGATCAACGGCGCCGCCTTTGGCATTTCGCGCCGCACCAGCAGGACCATGCAGGCGGCCGACAGCGCGAGCAACGCGCCGCCGTGCAGCGGCTGCGCCACCAGTCGGTCACTCCCCAGCACGAAAGAGGCGAACATGATCGCGTTGAGTGCGATGCTCCAGGCGTCGATGCGGCGCACCGAACGCGCCGGACTCGGCAACTCCGCGCAGGCAGCAAGCACGAGGAGGCCGATCGGCAGGTTCACCGCAAAGAGCCACGGCCAACTTGCCGCCGAGAGTATGAAAGCACCAAGGGTAGGTCCCGACGCTGAAGCGGCTGCGACGGCGAGCGCATTCCACGCGATCGAGCGCGCCAGCAGCCGACGCGGATAGGTGAAGCGCAGCAACGCCAGCCCGAGCGGCATCACGGCCGCACTGCCCAGGCCCTGAAGGCACCTCGCCGCCACGAGCCATGGCAGCGATGGCGCCAGCGCGCACAGCACCGACGCCGCGGTGAACAGCGCGACGCCGCCCGCGAAGACCCGTCGATACCCGAAGCTCTCCCCGACTGCAGAAGCCGGCAACAGGAACATGACCACGGCCAGCTGGTAAGCGGTGATGATCCAGACGGCATCGGCGGGCGTCGCCTGCAACTGCTGGGCAATGTTTGGGAGCGCGATGTTGGCGATGGCGCCATCGAGCACCACCAGCACGCCCGCACCCAGGATCGCGGCGATGGCCAGGCAACGCCGCGGCAGCGGCAGGCCGTCGGCGTCATGCACCACGTTGGCGTTGTCGTTCACCTCTCGGGCTTCGGCGGCGCGCGAAGCAGTGGAAGAAGAGTTGGGTCGAAGTGTGGATGTCAACATGGGTCCAGCTTAGGACTGCGCACACGGCTTGCACAGCGCGCGGCGCGCAGCTTGTTCCTGCATGCGGCGCCTGTCGAAATCCCCGCGGCCGTGCTAGGTTCGGGCATGCCGACAGAAGCCGACCTGAACCTGCTGTTTGCGTTGAACGCACTTCTTTCCGAGGGCAGCGTCGCGAAAGCTGCCGAGCGCCTGGGCCTGAGCGAGTCGGCGATGAGCCGGGCGCTCGCGCGGTTGCGGGAATCCACCGGGGACCAGCTCCTCGTGCGCGCGGGCCGCGCCATGGTGCTCACGCCGCATGCGCTGGCACTGCGCGACCGCGTCAGGGAGCTGGTGCAGGAGTCGCGCGCGGTGCTGCAGCCCGCGGGCGCGAGCCTGGACCCCCGCACGCTCCGGCACCTGTTCACGATACGGGCCAATGACGGCTTCATCGAGGGCTTCGCGCCTCGGCTGGTGGCCCGCGCCGCGCGCGAGGCGCCCGGCGTTCGCCTGCGCTTCGCGCCCAAGCCCGACAAGGACGTTCGTCCCCTGCGCGAGGGATTGCTCGATCTGGATATCGGCGTTCTCGGCGACTCGGGCCCGGAGGTCCGCGTCCAGGCGCTCTTTCGCGACCGCTTCATTGCGGTGGTGCGCGATGGCCATCCCCTGCTCGCCGGACCCGAGATCACGGCCGAGCGCTACGCCGCCTGCGACCACGTGGTCACTTCACGCCACGGCCGGACCGTGGGACCGGCGGACGACGCACTCGCGGCGATGGGCCTGGTGCGCAACACCGCGGTCGTGGTGCCCAGCTTCGGCACTGCCCTGTCGATAGCGGCCGCGACCGACCTGGTTGCATTGATTCCGTCCTCCTACTTCGAACACCTGAGGGCGCGCGGCACGCTGCGCTCGTTCCCTCTGCCGATGCCCACGGAGCAGATCACCGTGTCGCAGATGTGGCATCCGCGCCTGGATCGGGACCCTGCGCATCGGTGGCTGCGCGGGCTGGTGCTGGAGGTTTGCCGGCCGCTGAACGAGCGGACAAGAGCACCCTGATTGCATTCAATGAATGCTTCGGCTTTGAACAACGCCGGCATCGCCGCCGGATGCGGGGCTCCGCGGGACCGTCACAGCGACAGCGGCAGCCCCAGGTGCCGCTCGTACATCATGTCACGGTGCCGCAGCAGTGCATCGTCCAGCGCTGCATCGGTCACCGGCTCGCGGAACTCGAAGGCCCGGCGCGTGGCGGGGTCCATCTCGCAAACCGCCTGCGGCAACGGGCGCATCAGCGCCAGCGCGGTCGCGCTGTAGATGTCCACGGCCGTAAGGCTTCTGCCGATGTAGTAATCGCTGCCGGCCGCCTGCTGTGCCTTCAGGCGCGCCGCCAGCATCTTCAGCACAGCCACCACGCGCGCGGGCGCATTCGCGCCCGCCTGCGGACTGAAGCCGTACTTCTTGCCGATGTATGCCGCGGCCGGTGCAGCGAAACCGCCCTCTCCTGCCAGGCCGGCCTGCACCAGCTGCAGGCGGCGCGACCAGGCCAGCCCCTGCTCGCCGCAGATCTCGTGGGCCAGGCCGAACATCAGCGCCCGGTCGGCCGCATCGGCCGGCAGGAGCGAGGGCTGCGGCGCGAGTCGCTCGCACAGGAGCAGGATTTCTGCCCAGCCCGAGCGCGGCGCCTCGTTGTTGTAGATGGCCACGGGCGCGTTGCGCTGGCCGGCCCACTCCTTGAGTTGCGGGCTGTCGTAGGCCAAGCGCACCGCTTTCCACGGGATGCCTTTCACATGCAAGATGCCTTTGGCCGCCTCGGACCAGGGGCTGGGAATGTGGCCTACCACCACCATGCGCAGGCCGGTGCCGGCAATGGCTTCTTCAACGCTGATGTACTCGATGCTCATGCGGGCATTCTGCGCGATGCCCATTGCCTCGAACGATGGTTCGCGGGGCGCCGCCCGCGCTAAACTGAAGCTCCCTTCTTCTTGCAGGAGACGACCCGATGGCCCGATTGCTCGTGCGCAGCTTCGGCGTTTCGCTCGACGGCTTCGCCGCCGGCCCGGACCAGAGCCTGGAGCACCCGCTGGGCGTTCGCGGCCCCGAACTCATGGACTGGTTCTTTCCCACGCGCGTCTGGCAGCAGATGCAAAAGACGGGCGAGGCCAACGGCGAGACCGGCATCGACAACGAGATGGCCGAACAAGGCTTCGCCGAGATGGGCGCCTGGATCCTCGGTCGCAACATGTTCGGGCCGGTGCGCGGTCCCTGGCCTGACGAGAGCTGGAAAGGCTGGTGGGGCGACGAGCCCCCGTACCACGTGCCGGTCTTCGTGCTGACCCACCATGCCCGCGCACCACTGACGATGCGCGGCGGCACCACCTTCCATTTCGTCACTGGCGGCATCCACGAAGCGCTCGCGCTGGCGCAGGCCGCCGCAGGTGCGCGCGACGTGCGTGTGGGCGGTGGCGCGGCTACCGTGCGCGAGTATCTGAAGGCCGGGCTGATCGACGAACTGCACCTGGCCGTGCGGCCGGTGCTGCTGGGCAAGGGCGAGGCGCTGTTTGCAGGCCTGGACCTGCCGGCGCTGGGCTACCGCTGCGAACGGCAGGTGGCAGGCGAGCGCGCCACGCATGTGTTCCTGCGACGCAGCGCGTCTTGAGGGATCAGGCCTTCCTCAGTGCTCGTCAGGTGGGATGCTTGGGCAAGCCGTAACCCAGCTGACGCTCATGCCTCAGCGAAAGCAGCACCACGTCTCCCCCGGAATGGGCATAGAGCAGGATGTGACGAGCCAGCACCAGTTCCCGCAAATCGGGCAAGCCAAGTGCTTGGGCCATTTGCCTTGCCTGCTCAGCTTGAAACCGCCCCCAGCCCGACTTGGCATCGAGGAATCGAGCAGGTCGCCCGCTTGTGGGCGCGAACGAAAGAAGCGCGCGCGCTCTGACCACTTCAGCCTGCAATTTCTTGAAGCGCACCGGCGCAGAAGCGACGTCCTGCGCCTCCATGAGGCTACGTGCAGCGTGCAGGCACACCAGAAAGTTCAGAACCGCCCGAACCCTTGCATTGACGGGAATGCTCACGGCGCCGATGCGACGCCCAGTGCCCGGTCCAGCTCCTCGTCAGACACGAACTGGCCTGCCAAGGCCTGCCGCAGGCCGATGCTGGCGTCTTCAGCCAGCACAAGGCTGGCGTGCTCCGACTCGAGGGCATGGTAGTAATCCAGCCGGCGTGCATCGACCAAGGCAACGTAGCTCGCGCCGTTCTTGGTCAGCACCTTCTCTGAGCCGCTGCCGACCACGTCTTCGGCCAGTTCGGTGAGCCGGGCGCGCGCTTCGCTGATGGGAACAATGTCCGATGCTCTCAATGGCATATTGCAGTATCCGTTAAGGTTTGCTTTAACGTCAGTCTAGCGTCCAATCCTGCACCCTGCACCCTGCACCCTGCAATTGCCCATTCACGCAAGCCCCATCGCCTCCACCTCGACCTTGAACCCGAAGTGCAGCGGCCCGGTCGGCACGACCGCCCTTGCCGGGCGGGACGGTCCGGCCCACCGCGCATAGATCCTGTCGAACGCCGGCCAGTTGGCGACGTCGTCGAGATAGACCCGCACCTGCAGCAGCCTGTCGATACTCGAACCTGCCGCCAGCAAGGCGGCCTGCACGTTCGCCAGCGTCTGGGCCACCTGCTGTTCGAACGCCGCATCGATCAGGCGCTCGCCACCCGGCGTGATCGGCAGCTGCCCTGCGATGAACACCAGGCCGCCGCCCAGGGCGGCATGGCTGTAGTGGCCGCCTGGCCTGGCCAGCGCGGGCACGGCGACATGGACCGGGCCCGGCATGCGCTTCGGTTGGGCGGCGTTCTCACCAGCCATGGAACCGCTCCCAGGTTTGCACGGTGCCGTCCGCGGCCAGCGCCTCGTAGGCGGGAAACTGCGCGCCCGTGGCGCAGGCATGGTTGGGGAGTATCCGCAGCCGGGTTCCGACCGGGAAACGCGCCACGATGTCCGCGTCCGCAGTGCCCTCCCGCGACAGGATGCCATGCTCCTGGTTGGCTGCCGACAGCAGGTAGCCATCTATCGGCACCCCATCCACGGTGCACACCTGGCCATAGCCGCAGTCGCGCTGCTGCCTGGCCGTGCCCCGGTCGCGGCTCATGGCCATCCAGCCGGCATCGACGATGGCCCAGCCCTTGTCGGCCTGGTGCCCGATGACGGTGGTGAGCACGCTCAGCGCGATGTCTTCGGTGCTGCAGACGCCCACGTTGCGCATCACCAGGTCGAAGAAGACATAGACCCCGGCCCGCAGTTCGGTCACGCCCTCCAGCGATGCGGCTTCCAGCGCAGTGGGGGTGGAGCCTACCGACACGATGGGGCACGGCAGGCCCGCTGCGCGCAGGCGTTCGGCAGCCAGCACGCAGCCGGCGCGTTCCTGCTCGGCCAGGGCGGCAAGGGCCTGGGGCGTGTGCAGCTCGTAGCTGGAGCCCGCATGCGTCAGCACGCCCGCCAGGCGCATGCCGCCCTCGTGCAGCACGCGGCCGACCGCGAGCAGGATGTCCTCGGCCGGCTTGATGCCGGAACGGTGCCCATCGGTGTCGATCTCGATGAGCACCTCGAAAGCGTGGCCGTGCTCGCGGCCGTATTCGGCGATGGCCCGTGCGCCCTCCAGGCTGTCGGTCAGGATCTGCAGCGCACAGCCGCGCCGGCACAGGTCCAGTGCATGCGCAAGCCGGTGCGCCGCCATGCCGACGGCGTAGAGGATATCGGTCACGCCGTGGCCAAAGAACTGATCGGCCTCTTTCAGCGTCGACACGGTGATGCCCGCCGCGCCGGCATCGAGCTGGGCGACGACCACATCGGCACATTTGGTGGTCTTCACATGCGGGCGAAAGCGCACGCCCAGGGCGTCGGCGCGCTGCTGCATGCGGGCGATGTTCTGTTGCATGCGCTGCAGCGACACGATGGCTGCGGGAGTGTCGATGTTGGCGAGATTCTTGAGGTTGTCTTGCATATTGCGTACTCGGGTCAATCCAGGTATTCGCCCTTGGCCTTGAGGGCCGGCACGTCGTCGCGGATGCCGCGCGCGATGAGCGCGGTGACGGCCGCGGGCGTTGCGTCGGCGGGCGCAGGCAGGTCGACACCCAGCCCCTCCATCTGCTTGCGCAGGGCCGGATCGGCGACCGCCTGCTGCAGCGCGCTCGTCAATTTCGCGAGCACGGGCTGCGGCGTGCCGCGCGGGGCGAAGAAGGCGTTCCAGGAACGCACATCCAGGGGATGACCGCCTTCCGTCGCGGTGCCGACGCGAGGCAGCTGCGCAAGGCGCGCGCCCGACAGTACCGCGATGGCCTTGATGCGCCCGCCAGCGATCTGCGGCAGTGCGGTGGTGGTCTGATCGCACATGAAATCGGTCTGGCCGCCCATCAGGTCGTTGACCGCAGGCGCGACGCCCTTGTAGGGCACGTGCGTGGCGTTCCGGGCGATGGAAGACAGCAACAGCACACAGCCGTAGTGCGAGATGGACCCGACCCCGGCGCTGCCGTAGGACGCCTTGTCCTTGTGCTTCGCCAGCCAGGCGCCGAACTCGCGCAGGTTGCCGGCCGGCAGGTCGGCGCGGGCCAGCAGCAGCATCGGTGCCGCGCCTGCGGGACCGATGGGGGCGAAATCGGCGACGGGGTCATAGGCCAGCTTTTTATACAGCGCGACGTTGACGACGTGCGTGCCGATGCCCCCGAAGGAGATGGTGTAGCCGTCGGCGGCGGCCTTGGTGGCCTTGGTCAGGCCGATGACGCCATTGGCGCCGCCGAGGTTCTCGATGACGATGGGCTGGCCCAGGGGCGCCGCCATCTTCTGTGCGACGGCACGGGCCAGTGCGTCGCTGGGGCCGCCGGCCGGGAAAGGAACGATCAGCGTGACCGGGCGGGCCGGAAACGCCCGGGCGATGGCGCCGGGCGCGACAAACAAATTGGCACAGAGGGCGGCAAGGCTCCCGGCCAGGCGAAGGAAGCGGATCATGGGCAGGTCCTGGAGTGGTAGGGTTGAATCAGGAAGCGGCCGGCCGGAAGCCGCGCAGCCATGGCAGCACGCCATCGAGCGTGGGCGACTCGACCTCCGCCAAGGGCGCGCTCTCGGGTCGGGCCAGCCCGACGCGGTTGTGCCAGTAGGTGCGCAGGCCGACGCTGGCGGTGCCGAACATGTCGTAGCCTGAACCGGCAACGAATGCCGCCTCGCCCGGCTGCACGTCCAGTCGCTCCAAGGCAAGCCGGTAGGGCCTCGGATCGGGCTTGTAGAAGCCCGCCTCCTCGGAGGTCACGACCACGTCCCAGTCGATTCCCAGGCGCTCGGCGGCGCGTTGGCCAAGGCGCCGCGAGCAGTTGGTCACCACGGCCAGCTTGCAGTGGGGCTCGAGCGCCCGCAGCAGTTCGGCGGCGCCGCTCCAGGCGGGCAGTTCGTCCCAATGGTCGTCCAGCGACTGCGGTGCGCCGGCGGGCAACCCGACAGTCGCCGCGGCCTGCCGCACCAGGTCTTCGTAGGGCACGTAGGCGCCGCAGCCATAGGTCAGCCGCAGGTATTCGGCGCGCCAGGCGCGGCCCATCGGCTCGGAGCCCGCAGCCGCGTTCCAGACGGTCCACGAATCGAGCAGCGCAGTGAGCAGGTCGAACAGCACGGCCCGGGGATAGCGGCCGGCCGTCGAGATGGGCGTCGAAGTGTTTTGCATGGCGCTCACTTTAGGCGTGCCAAGGCGTCTTCGTGCTTCACTATCGAGTCATCAATAGTTAAGCTTCGCTGAATGATGCAGATCGAAGACCTTCGCCTGGCTGCCGCGCTGCTGCGCGAGAGCTCGCTCAGTGCAGCGGCGCGCTCGCTGGGTGTCACCCCGCCCGCCCTGTCGATGCGGCTGCGCAAGCTCGAGGCCTCGCTGGGCCTGGTACTGGCCAACCGCACGTCGCGCAAGCTGCACCTCACGTCGGAAGGCGAACGGTTCGGGCGCGAGGCCTATGAGCTTCTGCTGAAGTTCGACGGCCTGCGCGAATCCCTGCAGCGCGACGACCGGCGCCTGACCGGAACGCTGCGGGTCGCCGCGTCCTTCGGTTATGGCCGCACGCACGTCGCGCCGTTGCTGTCCCGGTTCTCCCGCCTGCACCCGGCCCTGCGGCTGCAACTCGACCTGCGCGAAACCCCGTGGCCGGACAAGCACGATTCCGACGCCGTGGTGCACGTGGGTTCGGTGCGCGACTCGTCCTGGGTGGGCCATACGCTCGCTTCCAACGAGCGATGGCTGTGCGCAAGCCCCGGCTACCTGCGTGAGCACGGCACGCCCCGCAACCCGGCGGACCTGGCCTACCACGCCTGCATCTGCATCCGCGAGAACGACGAGGACGTGACGCTGTGGCACATGCGGCCCGCGGGCAGCGGCGCCCGCAAGGGCGAGACGCTGCGCATCAGCCCGGCGTTCGTCACCAACGACGGCAGCGTGGCACGCCAGTGGGCCGAGGATGGCCTGGGCATCGTGCTGCGCTCCCAGTGGGACGCCGCCGAAGCACTGGCCGCCGGCCGCCTCGAGCGGGTGATGGTGGACTGGGAGTTTGGCGCTGCCCCCGTGGTGGTGCTCGTCCCCACGCGCAAGGGACGCAGCGCGCGGGTGCAGGCGCTGGTCAGTTTTCTGGTCGAGGCGGCGGGGCCATCGGGCCGGCGCGGCGCCGCGTGATAGGCACACCCGCCTTGTGAGCCTGAAGGCTTCACCGTGTGGATAAGCGCTAGATGTTCTCCTTTTAGGTTGAGGCTTTGCAGAACTGTTTTTGAACCGGAACCAGGGCCATTTCTCGCGTCGCGTTCGCATGCAACCCGAGAAGGATCACATCAAGATCATGCCCTTCACGGACGGCATCGATCAAGCCGAAGAGATGCTCGAAGGGGACATGGTCAACGCCGATCACATTCAGAGGCGAGTACGCGGTCGCAACGCTAGGCTCCGTCGTTCTCATGGAATGTGATACTGAAGGCCGTTCCTTTCCCGGGGGCACTCCGAACCTCGATGCTGCCGCCATGGCGCTCGATGACCGTCTTGACCAAGCTCAATCCCAGTCCATGGCCAGCAACGCCTGCGTTCTGCTCAAGCCGGCTGTAGCGCTCGAACAAGGTCGGCAACGCCGACGCCGGAATTCCCTCGCCCTGATCGCTCACCGTGACCACGGGCACCCGCCCCGGCGTCCAGACCAGCGCCAGGTCAGTGTGACTGCCGGCCGAGCTGTACTTGACGGCGTTCTCGGCCAGATTGAATAGCGCGCGACCGAGCAAGCGAGGCTCCACGCACAGCCAACAGCCTGGAGCGTCGTCATCAAATTCCGGCAGAGTGAGTGTGAGCCGGATGCCCTTTTCCTTGGCGAGCGGCCAGGCACGCTCATGAACTTCGGTCAGAAGCTGTGCCAGGTCAACCTCCTCTCGCACATATTCCTCGCCCTCTGCGCGCAGGTGCAGTACAAAGTCGTCCGCCAAGGAAAGCGTGGTTTTCACTTGTCGCTCGATGCGCTCGTACAGCAGTGCGTCCTCATCGCGGTGCGGAGGCTGCGTGCGCAAGAGCGCAAGCACGGCCGACTGCGGGGCGCGCAGATCGTGCGAGAGCAGCTGCAGCGCCTCGGTGCGCCGGCGCTCAGCTTGATGCTTGGCCTGCAGGGCGCGGTCAAGCGCATCAACCACTTGTTGCCAGGCATCGCGTTTCGGTTGCGCCGATCCTGGCAGCATCGCGTCGGCGCGCAGACTCAGATCGGCCAACAGCACCGCCAAGCGTCTCCAGCTCCAGAGCACATAGGCCAACAGCGCCCCCAGCATCCAGCCTCCCACCGGCAACCACCAGCGCAGGCCCACCTGCAGTACCGTCGTGATCACCATCGCCAGCGCACCAAAGGCCAACAGGCCCAGGAGGCTCGCACGCGGCCCCGCACGCCAAAGCCAGATCATCCAGCCCAGCAGAACAAGCGCAGAAATGACGGCCTGGAGCCACGGACCGACTGGAACCAGCGAGCGGTCGCGCAGCAAGCCGTCCAGCGCCGCGGCATTGATCTCGACCCCTGGCATCAGACCCGAGCCGGTGGAGAAAGGCGTCGGGTACTGATCGCCAATCCCAGTTGCGGTCAACCCGATCAAGATCGTCTTCCCGCGCAATGCGGCGTCGGGTACCTCGCCATTCAGCACGCTGACGTAAGGTACGGTCTTGTAGTGCCCCGGGGGGCCTGAGAACGGGATGAGGATGCGAGATCCACGCAGCCACCCCGTGCCATCCTGCGGCTCATCGGAACCGCCGGCGGGCTTGTTTGCATCACTGACCTGCGCGAGTGCCAGCGATAGCGCCGGCCAACGATGCCCGGCCTTGCCCTCGTGTAGATAAAGGCTGCGAGCTGCGCTGTCGCTGTCCAGTTCCACGTGAATGTGACCCAGCCCTGTCACCGCCTGCTCCAGGACCGGCAAGGGGGCGAGCACTTCGGGCGTTCGACCGGTGACCAAGGGCGTACGCACTGTCATTGGAAGAAATACCGGACTGACTGCCTTCATGAGGCCCAGGGCACCTGCCAATCGGAGGTCTGACCCCGGTTCGCTTGCCGCTTCGGTGAACAGCATGTCGAACGCGACCGCACGCGGCCCCGCGGCGGCGAGGCGTTGCAATAGCTGTGTGTGCAGTTCGCGCGGCCAAGGCCAGCGACCGAGTGCTTGCAGGCTTGCGTCGTCTACTGCGACGATCAAGATATCCGGATGAGCGGGCTTGGCATCGAGCCGGAGCAGCTCGTCATAGACCGCCAGATCCACCCGCTCCAGAATCCCGCAATGCTGCACCAGCCCCGCAAAGGCCAGCACGATCAGCAGGCATGCGATCCATTCGCGCCAGAGGACGTGCGGCCTGGAAGACTCGATCCTCACGGTCACTCAGCGCACCCCTTCGATCAGCAAGGGCAGCACCGGGCCGACGGTCTCGGAGCGTTGGCCCTGCAAAATCGTTTCGGCGCGCACCCGCCAAAAGTACTGACCCGGCGGCAATGCCTCCACTCGCACTCGGCGACCGAGCAGACCGTCTGCCCGCACCACAACGCGAGTGAACGCGGCGTCCTCGGCAATCTCCAGGCCATAGGTACTGCCGGCAACCGGATCCCAGCCGAGCTCGACCTCGTTGCTGGCGGCGATCCAGCGCATCCGGCCCACCAGAGAGGCTGACAAGGATGCTCGCGAAAAGGCGCTGACCGCAGCTTGCCCCTCGACCCCTTCCGGCGTCACGGCCGCCACCCGAGCGAAGTAGCTTCCGCTGGAAATCCCGTCAAACAGCGCCAGTTCGCGAGGACCGGAGCGCGCCACATGCCGCTCGGCGACCACGTCCAGGAATTCGGCGTCGCGTGCGAGTTGCGCGTGGTAGCCGGCTGCGCCATTGACCTCGGCCCACGCCAGCAGGACGGCCGGCTGGTTTTGCGGCAGGCCGGAATCGATCCAATCGGGTACCGGCAGCAGGTCCTGCACAACGCCGCTCTGCGGGCCATTGTTGATGACCACGCCCTGCGGCGCCCTCACCGGCAGGTCCGGCTGTGTTGGCGTGCTGACCACGACACCACTCTCCAGCACGCTCACCACCACACGATGTTCATCGGCAAGGTTCACACGAAAGTGGGTGCCACGCACGCCCACGGTCGCCATGCGCGTGCGCACCCGAAACACGTCCTGACCCGCAGGAACTACCCTGGGCGGCACGCGCGATTCGACCTCGCCCGCCTGCAGGTCCAGCACCGCAGCGGCGCGGCCCGCCGCATCGGAAAACCGGACGAGTCGGACAGCGGAGTTCGAAGGCAGCGTGCACAGCGAGCCATCGGGCAGCCGCAGCGTGACGAAGCTGTCGGGCCCGGTGCGGATCCACCCCCCCTCGGGAAGCCGCATGGCGGGTTGCGCAGCGCTGCGCTCGCCGTTGCCGGACTCCGCACGCACATCGCCGCTGACGGCCACCACAACGGCCTGGGCATTCCCATCGGCGAAATGCAGGACCTTGCCGACCGGCAGTTGTCGCGGTTCGCCCACGCCGTTGCGTTGCTGGATCGAAGGCCACAGCAGCGGCCGGCCCAGATGCCGCTGCGAAATACCCCACAGCGTGTCTCCAGGCTGCACAACGTGCGGCGTCGGTTGAGCAGCCAGGCCCATGGGCAGGCACAGGCACGCGATGGCCAGCCATCGAATTGCCCTCATGCGACGCGGTCCAGCCGGTAGCCGAAGCCGTAAATCGCCTGCAGCTGAAACCCTCTGTCGATGGTCAATCCAAGGCGGCTTCGCACGCGCGACACATGGGTGTCTATCGTTCGCGATGCAGCCTGCCGCGCCCACAGGGTCTCGTTCAGGTGCTCGCGCGACAACGGCCTCCCCAGATGACGGAACAGCATGCGGGCGACCTCGAACTCCTTGAGCGGCAGACGAAATTCTTCGGTACCCCTTCTGACGGTCTGATCTGCGGCACTGAAATGCCAGCCTTCGATCTCGTCTTCGCCCGGCGCGGCGGGCTGCGACCGGCCGCTGCGCAGCTGTACCTGAAGACGGGCCAGCAGTTCGAACGGTCGCCACGGCTTCACAAGATAGTCGTCGGCGCCCCCGTTGAGGGCCTGCACCACCTCGAACTCGCTGCCGCGCGCGGTGAGCATCACCACAGGCACATTGGAGCGAAGGTTATCGCGCACGCGGCGCAGCACGTCATAGCCGGACAGCTCCGGCACGCTCCAATCGAGAATGAGGATGTCGAAGCTGTCGCGCTGCAGCATCTCGAAGAAGACCTTCCCGCTTTTTTGATGCACGACCTGATGGCCGTTGTGGGTCAGGAGTTCGATCACCGCCTGCGCCTCTTCCGGGGAGTCTTCGAGCAGCGCGACGCGCGGTCGCGACGCTGGGGCGTCGCCAGACTTGTGGCTCACCGATGATTCCCTCACAGCCCCTCCGATGATGCATGGGGTCTTCGCCCGGGCCGGGCGGGCAGCGGTGCCTTCAATGGCACCGTGCGGCAACGCAATTTATCGCTCACCGGTGACTTCGAGTTCCACACGCCGGTTGGGCTGCAGGCAGGCAATGAGCTGGGCGCGTTGCTGGCTGTCAGCGCACTGGACCAGCGGCTGCGTCTTGCCGACACCGAAGGCACGCAGCGCCGATTGCGGAAGGCCCTGCGCGATCAGATAGTCACGCACCGTGGCTGCACGCGCGATCGAAAGCGCCTGGTTGTAGACATCGCTTCCCAATCTGTCGGTGTGTCCAATGACGGTGACCGTGTCGAAGCGCTTGTACTGCCCCTTGAGCTGCGCCGCCAGCGCGTCGAGCTGGTTTCGGCCTTCGGGCAGCATGTCGGCCGTGCTTGACTTGTCGAAGGCAAACAGCGCATCGGCCGCGACCTTGAACCGCTGCGGTGCCGCCGTGGCCGCCACCGGGCGCACCACCTCGCGGACTCTGGGCTGGAGATAGCCCGCGCAGGCCGGATCCTTCCAGTACATCGCATCGGAGACGCCATCCTTGTAGACCACCTTGTACTGGCAGGTGACGAATTCGTCGCCACGGCCGGTGCGGAAGTTGAACAGGTAGTCCCATTCCTTCGGACCAAACAAGCCTTCGCTGAAATGCGGATAGCTGATGAGCTCGCGCACCTGGTTCTTCGTCATGCCGCGGCCGATGCGGCGCAGCTGCTCCACGTCGATGAAGGTTCCGCCCTTGAGCCAAGCGTTGCCCGCATCGGGAAAGCTCACGGACTCATTGGCAGCGGGTGCCCCGGCCGCCTGATCGGGCATGTGGACGCTCGAGGCGCAGCCGCCCAGCATTGCCGCGAGAACTACCAGCGCGAGAGATTGGATTGCGTTGTGCTTTTTCATGAATGTTGCTCCTCTGCCGGTCAGTCGAACGAGAACCCAAAGCCCACGCGCACGATGGCCTTGCTGCCACCGGAACCCCAGCCCACGCCGGCGTGCAAGGTGGTCTGTCCGTTCTCGGAACGCTTGAGCAGATTGAAGCCGATGCCGGCCTGGCCGTTGTAGCCGGCCACGGCGCCGCTCACGTGGTAGCGGCCGGGCTCCACCGGCGTAACCACCGCCATCGCGGCTGAAGCTGCGATACCACCCGAGAGCATCTTGGTGTTGGCGTTGACCTTGTCGTCCAGTGCATGGATGCGGTTGTTGATGCCCCCGACCGCGGTGTTGAGCTGGTTCACGTTGACTGCGTCGTTGGGTGCAACGCCGTTGGCGACGTTGTGGATCGCCACCGGGCTGGTCGAATTGGCGCCGCCCATGGTCACGCTGTTGTAGTTGGCCGTGCCGTCGGCATTGGTGTCGTACTTGACTGTCGACTGGTCGATCACGGCCACCGTGCCCTGCACCGCCCTCAGTTGCGAGACGTTCACCGCATCGCTGTCGGCCGCGCCTGCGGCCACGCCGGTGATCTGGCGAAACTGGCCGTTGGCAGCATCGCCAACCGACACCGCAGCCAGCGTGCTGGTGGTGGCACCGATCGCGAGGCGTTGCGAGTCCGTGGCCGTCGGCGGCACATAGCCGGCCACGCCTGCGGCTGTCGAAGCGGCCGAGCCGGCGCCGAGCGCAACGCCCCCGGCCTGGGTCACACTGGTGCCTGCGCCGATGGCCACGCCTTGGACAGCCGCAGCCGAGGACTGGGTGCCCAGTGCAATGGAATCCGCCATGTGCGAGGTGGCACCCTGGCCGATGGCGATGCCGCCAGGCGCGCTCTGCTGCACCACGGCACCATTGCCGATGCCCACGCCGTTGTTGCCGTTGACCACCGTCTGAGGACCCACGGCCACCGACTCGGTGCCGATGGCGAGAGAATCCGCGGCGCTTGAGTTGGCGTGGAAATACTTCGTTGGTGTGACGGCAAAGGACTGCAGCGCGCTGGACAACTGCCGGATCGTCACGGCATCCTGTGCCTGCGTCCCGTCGGCCACATTGGTGATCTGGCGGTAGCTGGTCGCATTGCCGACGGAAACCGCACCGAGGAGCGTCCGGTCGGTGGTGTTGTAGTCGATGAGGGCGCTGCCGGCGGGAATGGTGCCCGTCGTGGGGGCAATCACGCGGTCGGAGACAGAATCCGCGCCCAACGCCACCGCGCCGGCCTGGCTTGCCTGGCTCAATGCACCCAGTGCCAAGCTCCGGTCCGCAGTGGCTCTCGCTCCTGACCCGTTGGCCGTCGCCAGGATGCCCGTCGCCTGCGTGTCGACGAAACTGTCAAAGGCCGTTGCGAACCCGGCGTTGGGGGTATACGTGCTGTCCAGCGGGGCGCCATTGAGCAGGTACACCCGTCCACCGGTGGCGGTTGCGTAGTTGCCGGTGGCCGCGCTCATCGATCCGAGTGCCGTCGCAGCGATACCCGATGCCGCCGAGTTCGCGCCCAGGGACGTCGCGCGTACATTGCCCGCGTTCGCCAGCCGTCCCATGCTGATGGCATAGTCGTTCGTGGCCACGGCGCTCTGGCCCAGTGCGACGGTTGAGAACGCATTCGAGGTCGTGGCGTCGCCGATCGCAACGGCACCGTTGCCGGCTGAAGTCGACGCAAAGCCGATGGCGATGCCCAGCCGGGTGGTCGCCGTCCCGCCAATCGCAATCGTGTTCTGCGCCAGCGACCGTGCACCGGGCCCGATGGCCACAAGGCCGCCATTGCTTGCGTTGGCATTGGCCCCGAGCGCCACACTGTTGGGCGTGGCCGCCGTGGCACCAAGACCGGCCGCCAACGTGTTGGCGCCGGAGGCCACCGCATTGGGGCCGACAGCGACGGAATTCGCGCCGGTGGCGCCCGAATTGGCCAGGGTCGAATTGCCGACAAGGGTGGAATTGGCATGGAAGTACGGCGTTTCGTCCGCGCTGATCCATTGGCCGTTCTTCCAGACAGCCAGACCTTCCTGCAGGCCGTTGACCCCGGTTGTCGCCGTCGTGTTGTAGACAATCATGCCGTCGACAGGCTGATTGCCGTTGAGTCCCCAGGTGTTGCGGTCGGTCAACGCGATGCGTGTGATGAGGACGCCGCGATTGGTGCTTTCGACTTCGAGCGCAGAGCCGGGATTGATGCTCAGCGGGTTGTCGCCGATCTTGACTTGTGCCTGCGCCGTGCCCGCCAATATGACGACACAAGCGGCCAGCGTTGAGCGTTTGGCGCGGAATTTCTTGCCAGGAACGCGATCCGCCTTTGACTTGGTCACCTCAACGTCAAGGGCTTCGCGTTCCAGAGATCGATAGGACTCATTCACAAGCTCACCTCCAAGTGTTTCAAAAAGTGAGCGGAATTCTGCTTACTCAGGCCGATTGAAAAACAACTCTTGACCTTTGTTAACAATCTGCAAACTGATATGGTGAAGAACTGCACATTTCTTGCCAAATTGAGGCTTTGAAAGTGGAGAAACGCAATGTGCAGACTGAATCGTCTGGGATTTTCTAGACCCCTCTGAGCCTCAAACCTGAGGCCCAATAGGAGGTGCCACGAGTAAGCAGAGATGCGCCGAGGAGTTCAAGGCCGGGGCGGTCAAGCAGATCACCGAACGTGGCCACAAGGTGACCGATGTTTCGGCCCGGATGGACGTGAGCCAGCACAGCCTCTATCAATGGATCAGGGCCTGCGCACGCCTTCTGATGATCGGCAGGCGCAGGTGTCGCAGACAGAGGAATTGCGCCGGCTGAAGGCCGAGCTCAAGCGGATCGCCGAGAAGCGCGCCATCCTAAAAGGGCCGCAGCGTGCTTTGCCAGGCAGCACGCCTGGCTGGAGAGCGGCGGCGTCCATGGCTACCGCAAGCTGACCATGGACATGCGCGATCTGGGCGGAGACATGCCGCAAGCATCGTGTTGCCCGCCTGCTCACGCCATCGATACCGAACGGGTTCTCAACGCCTTGTTGATGGCGCTGTGGCGGCGCCAAGGCATCGCGCTCATCATTCGGCCGTGATGTTCGCGGACTTGATGACCTGCGCCCACTTGCGCGTCTCGCTGACAATGAACGCACTGAAGCTGGCGGCGCTTCCGCCGCGCAGCTGCAGTCCTGCAGCTTCGGCCTTGCGGCGGACATCCGCGTCGGCCACCGCAGCATTGATCTCCGCATTGAGCCGCATGACGATGCTGGCAGGCGTTCCTGCCGGCGCGAGCATGCCGTACCAGCCATAGCCCACGACGGAAGGCAGCCCCTGCTCCCGCAGGGTCGGCGCTTCCGGGTACAGCGTCGTGCGCTCTTCTGTGGCCACGCCCAGCACCCGCAGCTTGCCAGCCTGCATGTGGGGAATCGCGGTCGAAATGGCCGTCAAGGTGGCATCGATTCGCCCGGCAAGAAGCTCGGTGTAGGCCGCCGCGTCGCCACGGTACTGCACCACGATGCCTTTCACGCCCGAGGCGCGCAGCAGGAGCTGGGCCGTCAGATGCGGCGCGGAACCCGCCCCAGGCGATCCGAGGGTCGCGCCTTTCGGATCGGCCTTCGCGTGCTTGATGAACGCCGCGAGCGACTTGTACGGCGCGTCGGCATTGACCACCAGAAACAAGGGCGCGATGGCCGTGCTGGCGATCGAGGCGAAGTTCTTGTGAACGTCGTATGGCAGGCCCTTGTACAGCGCCTCTCCAATGGCAATCGGTGCTGCCGCGTGGAGCAGCGTGTAGCCGTCTGCCGGCGCCTTGGCCACGAATTCATTGGCAATGCGCGTACCGGCTCCGGCCTTGTTCTCGATCACGACGCTCTGGCCGAGCCTTCGCCCGAGGAAGTCGCCAAGCACGCGCGTCAGGATGTCGTTCGACCCACCCGCACCGTAGGGAGAGACCATGCGGATCGGCCGTGCCGGCCATGCCTGCGCGTGGCTCGATGCGCTCCAAGGCAGTGCCAGGCCAGCCGCGGCTGCTGTGAGAATGTGTCGGCGGTTCATTGTCATGATTGCTTGTCTCCGTTGATTTTTTTGGTGTCAGATCGGCTGGATCGGCGGATATTCGAATCGCAGCTCCAGATGGTCGGCATGCGGTTGGTAGAGCCGCAGCACGACGTAGAACAACTCGCCCCTCGGCGCTGGAAGCCAGTTCACACCGGGCCCCGGGTCCTCGGCCTGCAGGCGTATGGCAAGGCTGCCATCGGCGTCGTGGTGCAAGCCTGGCGTGCGGTCGCCGATCGAGTACCGGTGGATGGGGTTGGCGACGAAAAGACAGTCGCTGCGACGGTACATCGTGAGCGACCAGAAGGCCCCCACCTTCAGTCCTTTCCCCGGCGCAAACCGCAGCTCGTAGTGCTGCGATCCATCCAGCGGCGCGCCGCGCGCGTCCACCTCCGCGGTGGGATACATCGCCTCTTCGATGCCCAGCGCGCCAATGAAGTTTCGAGCGATGCGGGCACGCGTCAGGTAGTCGTCGCCCCAGTGGGTCTTCACCATGACCGGGATCGCCCAGCCACCGCCCAGATCGTGCGGCTGGTTGCTTGTACGCAGCCGTTCGTAGACGGCAGGAAGCGAAGCCTCCAGCTCAGCCGCGGCAGGGGGCCATGCCTGGCGCTCTACCGCAAGCGGCGGATTGCGCCGCAATGCGGCGCTCACCACGGACAGGTACAGGTCCGCAGGCGGGATGCCCGCATCGCGCCCCTCCATCCACGTGTCCACCCGCATGGCCGCGTCGCTGCCATCCAGGCGAACGAGGCGCATTTTGGATTGCGTCTCCCGCACACGAGCGGCATCCTCGCCGTCATCCTCGACGAGATGGCGGCCGATCAGCCACACGTCATCTCCCGGCGCGGCAATCGTCAGCGCGATGTCCGGCGGGACAACCCCGCGCCAGCCCGGGCCGTGCACCAGCGTGCGCTGCGGCCTGTTGCCCGTCGTGCGGCGCCCCACGTAGGCGAACGGATTCGTCCACGCGTCCAGCAAGCCCAGCGTCCAGTAGCGGTCGCCCATCTCGGGCGATTCGATGATGACCGGCCCCTCGGAAAGGTCCAGCCAGGCGTTGCTGTAGACCGTGTCGTTGTTCGGGCTGACGACCTCCTTGTCTTCCGGGCCGAGACGACGGTGCGTGTGGGTGAACTGGTTGACCCACCGCGCGGCGGATGCTGGATTCGGTGCAGCGAACCCGAGAACGGGGTGTCGCCGCGCGGTCGTCGCCGCGCGCATCCGCATCATCTCGAACAGCGGCAGCGTCTGGATCACCAGGTTGTCGCAGCCGTGCGCGATGGGATCGATCTTCGAATTCACGGGCATCTTCTTTTGCGTCATGCCACCGCGCCGGCGCGGCGAAGTTCGTCGATCTCGTTCGCCGCGAGTCCGAGCTCGGCCAGGAGCCGATCCGTGTCGGCCCCGCACGCAGGCGCGGCCGCCGGCGTGGCACGTGGCGCGTCGCCCAGCCGATAGGGCAATGCCAGGGAGGGGTAGCGTTGGCCGTCCGCGCCCAGTGCATCGACCAGTATTCCGCTCGCCCGGACGTCCGCACTTTGCAGCACCTGCTGGTAGCTGCGAACAAAGCCGACAACGATCTGGTTGCGGCTGAGCAGCGCCACGCACTCTTCACTGGTGAAGGACGAAAGGCATTCGCGCAACACGACGCGAAGCTCGGCACGGTGCTGCACCCGCAGTGCGTTGGTGCAGAAGCGGGGGTCCGTCGCGAGCGGCTCGCGTCCCATCACACGACAGAATCGCGCCCAGTGCTCGTCCGCGTAGGCAGACAGCACGATGTGCCCGTCACGCGTCGGCACCACCTCGGCAGCCGGCGCGTTGTTGGGCTGGCCATCGCCGATGCGCGTCGGCTCGGGCGCACCTCCCAGGTAGTCGCACCAGGTGGTGGCCTGCAAATGCATCGCCACCTCGAGCAGCGACGTGCGCAGTGTCTCGCCCACACCCGTCTGCCCGCGCCCGTAAAGCGCAGCGAGCACCGCCTGGGCACCCAGGTGCGCCGCGGCAGCATCGATGATCGGCACCCCCACCTTCTGCGGGAGGCGATCCGGCTCGCCCGTGACCGACATCAAGCCGCTCTCGGCCTGTGCCGCGATGTCGTAGCCAGGACGTGCGCTCGAAGGCCCCAAGTCCCCGAAGCCCGAGATCGACAGGTAGATGACCCTGGGAAACCGCCCCCGCACCGCGGACGGCCCCAGACCCAGCGCCTCGACGGCGCCGGGGCGCAGGTTCTGGATCACGACGTCGCTGTCCCCGATCAGCCGCCACGCGATCTCCCGGCCAGCCTCGCTCTTCAGGTTGAGCGCGATGGACTGCTTGCCGCGGCTGTAGGCGCGGATCATCGACTCGCCGTAACGGCCGATGTGCCTGGCCTGGTCGCCTGCCAGCGGTTCAACCTTGATCACCTGCGCGCCCAGCTCGGCCAGGACCATGGCCGCGCCGGGCCCGGCGATGTACTGCCCCATGTCGATCACGCGCACGTTCTTCAGCGGGGCGGCGGGCCCGGATGTCTCTTTGGATTCGAAATTCATTCGGGGCGACGTTATCGCCTTCCCCGATTCTTGAAAATTCGATAATCGTGAGGGAGTGATCACGATTCGATATATGCCGCAGGATGCCGAAATGGACACCAGAACCGACCGCCTCGTCCGCACGCTGCGCCTGAGACACCTCGAACTGCTCGTGGTGCTGTCCGGGACGCCCACGATGCGCGGCGCGGCGGCGCAGCTGCATCTGAGCCAGCCTGCGATCAGCAAGATGCTCGGAGAGCTCGAGAGCTGCTTCGGGGCCAGGCTGTTCGAACGCAGCCATCAGGGGATCCATGCAAACGCTCTGGGTTCAAGCGCCGCATTTCGAGCACGCGCAGTGCTGCATGAATTGGCCAGGGCCACCGCGGATGTGGACGCCATGCAAAGCGGAGTGACAGCGGTGTTGCGCGTCGGCGCGCCGTCGGTCACTGCCGCCGTTCCAGCGGCCATCGTCAAGCTGCGAAAGCGACTGCCGGGAGCCGCCGTGCAGTTGCGAGAGGGCCGTGTCCACGAACTCATCCATCGCCTGCTCGAAGGGGAGCTCGACTGCGTCTTCGGCGCCATCACGCCCGAGCTGATCTCCAGCGACATGATTCCGTTGCTCGAACCCGCCGTGATGCTGAAGGACGAGCTCTGTGTGCTCGCCTCCCTCTCGAACCCGAGCGTCACCAAACGCAGGTTGCAGTGGGCCGATCTGCGAGCCGCACAATGGGTGCTTCCGCCCAAGGACACGCTGGTCAGGCAGGCTTTCATGACAGTCTTCCTGAACAGCGGCGTGACACCGCCGGTGCCGGTCATCGAGGCCATGTCCTCGGTAACGATCGGCACCGTCCTTCGCAAGGATCCCTCGCTGCTGTGCGCGGTACGACTGGAGCATGCGGCGGACGAAGTCGCCAGGGGCGGCGTGCAAAGGCTCAAAGTCGGACCGCGGGTCGTCCTGCCGTCGTTCGGCTTGTTCTTTCGACGAGACGACCTGGCGCGGCCTGCGATCCTCACGGAATTTGCACATGCCATACGGTCCGTCAGTGGGATGACGTTGCCCCGGACACCCAATACAGATCAAAACCAAGGGTACGGTTGCCTCCCATGCCCCGAACGGGGCAAGGAGAAGCGATGAAGAAGTCGAGATTTTCCGAGGAGCAGATTGCCTACGCGCTGCGACTCGCCGATTGCGGCACGCCGGTGGTGCATGTGTGCCGACAGATCGGCATATCGGAAGCGACGTTCTGTACGTGGAAGAAGAAGTACGCGGACTTCGGCGTGAGTGAGCTGCACAAGCTCAAGCAACTCGAGGGCGAAAGCGCACGGTTGCGGCGTATCGTGGCCGACCTGACGCTGGATCGGCAGATTCAGCAGGAGCTCGTGCGAAAAAGCTCTGAAGGCTGCCAAGCGGCGCGAGCTGGCGGCCTGAACGCAAGAGCGCTTTCAGATCAGTGTGCATCGGTCATGTCGACTGTCGCTGCTGCGGCGTTCGACGCGGTACACCGAGAGCGCCGCACGCGGTCCGAGCGCCCTGCGTCAGCGCATTCGAGACATCGCGATGAGCGGGCCTCGCTTTGGTTGCCGGCGTGTCCTGGTGATGCTTGAACGCGAGGGCCGGGAAGTGGGCAAGAAGCCCGTGTACCGGTTGTATCGCCTGGAAAGGCTGCAACTGCGCATGAAGGTGACGCGCCGCAAACGCATCGCGCTGCTGCGCGGCAAGCGAACACCGCACAAGCCAAGTCGGCGGCATCGATGCATCGGCACGCCAAGATCGCTGAAGCACGACAAACGATGCTCGCCCTCTGCGATGATTTCAGAACGATGTGTGTGTTGTGACCGACTTCGGTCGCCCATCCTGGCGACAGGCAACCATGCTGCATGGATTTGATTGGATGGTTGCTCAGAAGCTTGGAGCGTCCGCGTCCGGGGGCATGGAGGCGAGTGCCCTCTGCTCCTTCGAGAAGATCTCGCCGATGTAGGCATCGCGGCCCGTCCCCACGACGCTCGCCTCCGTGGCCCGGGCGTATCTGGACGCAAGGTTGTCATCTTCGGCCTGCGCCGCGGCTTTTCCGGACTCCAGCGGTTGTCTGCTCTGGTGACACGCGGTGGCGGTAACTCCCAGCCCCGCGAGCACTGCTGTTTGGAATATCCTGAGGAAGTCCATATCTACTCCTGGCTGATGGCAAGACCGGAATGCCTGGCGGAGCCCCGGGGTCTTGCGAACCGACCGCGCCGCATCGAAAGCGATCACGGTGGCCCGTGTCCGTCATTCGCCCAGAACACAGAACAAGTGCCAACGCACCACGCGGTGCCCGCAGTAGCGGTCGACGATGCGCGCAGCCAGTTCTTGATTGCCGTGCAGGTCCCAACGCCTGTCGACCCAAAGCATGGCCTCGTAGAGGTCATCTGAGTCGCCGGTCAAGTCGAACTCGTCCAGCAGAGCTTGGGAGAGTGCCCGGTTTGAAAATTCGTCGCCGCTCGCCGCCTCGTTGCGCAGCAGATCGAGTCTGGATTGCGTCGCGGCAATGAGCGGGACTGCCGCGGCTGCTCGTGCAGGTTTGCTTGGTGCCGTGACGCTGACGGCCGGACTGTTCATCGCGAAGGTCAGGAGAGCGCCGGCGACAACCGCCCCCGTCGCGAAGGACCCGATGAGCTGCGTGCGCTTCGAGAGCCGAAGCATGAGTGCGCTTTGTGCTGCGGACAGGCGTCGAACGGTGCGGTCGAACATGGCAAACTTTCTTGTTGTCAATCTTGGTGCGCGAGCGTAGGCGATCACCGCAGCCGCCGCGTCATCGGAAGCGATGACACGGGTTCATGCGCACAAGGATCCGCCAGGCGCGCCTGCTGCCGAGTCGGAGGTGTCGAGTGGTGCAGCAGACGCAGCAGATCCCCCTGCTTGGACGTGCCGGTCTTGGAGTAGATCCTCTGCAGGTGGGTGCGGATGGTCGGCTCGCCCACGCCCAGCATGCCGGCGGCCTCGATGCCGCCGAGGCCTTGCGACAGCGCCATCAGCACGCGCAGTTCGCCGCCGGTGAGACCATGCAGCCGTCCAAATGCCTCCCCAGGCATCAGCGGCGCCTGGACAGGATCCTGGATGAACACGGCAACACTCGCCGCGAACGGTGCGAGGATTCCCGCGCGGCGGCCATCGGCAACCGGCAGCAAGGTGGCGACGTAGCCCCCGCCGGCTCCATCGGGGATTCCGATCGCATGGTCCTTGGTGCGCATGTCGGCACCATCGCGGCCTGAATCCTGGATCGCCTGCGTCAATGCGGCACGCGCGGCCGGACAGACCGGGAACAACCGGTTGTTGACCAGGCGCATCGCCGTGCCCGATCTGACCTGTCGCTCGGCCGCAGTGTTCATGTACACGACGCGACCATCACGCGCTGCCAGGAACACGCCGGCGGCCAGCCCATCGAGGGTTCTCTTCAGCGCCTCTGAATTCAGCACCTGGATGTCGAGCGCATCGGAAATCGCCAGGGCACGGCAGACGTGCGGCGCAAGGAGCTCGAACAGGCCGAGGTCGCTCTGCTGGTAGGGCGGCGACTTGTCGCTGCGCGACGCGTGCAGGGACGCCATGCGCCCGCCGGTGCGCAGCGCCGGAAACCAGATGATGTCGAGCACCCCGTATGGCTGCAACACTTCGCGGTAGAAGCGGCTGTCATGCAGATGGAAGCGCTCCATCGACAGCGCGCTCACCTCCCCGATGTTGGAAACGACATCGGCCACAGCCATCGGACTCTCGGCGTACTGGACGCCGAGTTTCTGCAGAAACTCCGGCTCATAGCCGAAGACGTACAGCTGGTCGTTCTGGATCTGCTTCAGGTCGTGCACGCAGATGCCGCCCCCGACGCTGTCACAGCGCTGCGCAATCATTGCGCATGTTGCGGCCCACCGCTGCGGGTCGAGGGAGCAGTCGTAGATCGCGCCGATCAGCTCCGACAGCTCGGCGACGGGAATCCCTTGCAGGCCCGTCATCGCACGCGGTTCCGAGCCGACGCCCGAACCCGAGGCGCGAGGTCCGTCAAATGCCATACGATGCTGGGCTGGTTCATCGAGGGATCGTAGGCCGGCAGGCTGCGTCGCGTAATAACCTAAACAGGTGACCAATTGAATGCAGGAGTTGCGCGCCCCGCCCAGCCTCCAGGGAACGATTTCACCGAGGCGATCTACGCGCTGTGGGACAAACTCGCGAACTACCCCATCGGCGATGGCGATGAAGCGCTCGAGCATCTGCTCTGCAGCCTCTGTTCGATCTTCGGCGCGCACAACGCACTTTGGTCGGTGGTCGTGCGGCTGCCAAGCCCTGCGTCGGGCGACGCGTTGAACGGCTGGCGTCCGCGATTCGTCCGCCTCCTGCGGCCTTTGCCGCCGATTGCCGCCTCGGTCCAGGAGCAGTTCGACACCCTGTGGTCACCGTCTGTCGACCTCTCACAGATCCTTGCCGTGTCCGGCGAAGAACCGTTCCGCACCCAGCTCCTGTTTGAAGCGCTGCCTCCGCAGTGGTTCGACGGACCACACTATCGGCGCCACTATCTGGCTATCGGACACGCGGACAGCATGTCGATGCGTTGTGCGATCAACGACGATGTGCGGGTGCACCTGTTCATCTTCCGCAGCACGGAAGCACCCCGGTTCTCATCAGCGGACAAGCACCCTTTCGGCCTGGCGCTTCGCGGGCTGCGCTGGTTCTACCGCCAGCAATTGCTCAGCCACGGGCTCCTCATCGCGAACGCGCCGCTCACGGCGATGGAACGCAGGGTCTTGCTGGGACTGCTCGACGGAAAGGCGGAGAAGGCGGTCGCAGCCATCCTGGGCCAAAGCCCGAACACGACGCACATCCACGTGAAGTCGATCTATGCCAAGTTCGGTGTCCATAACCGGGCGGCGCTGACCTCCCTCTGGCTCGGACGCCTGCCCGAAGCCGGCCTATCGAACATCGATTGATGGTGCGGCGACCCCACGCGTCATTGGTTCCGATGACGCCTTGAGCGTGCGATCTCCCTAGGCTCGGGACCCCACCGTTCCGCTTGGGAAGACGACATGCGCATGCGCCCGTTGCCGCCGATTCCGCTGATGCCTGCGGTCCGACGGCGGATGTCGGGCCGGGACGGACGGCGTGGCCAAGGCGAAGAAGGCCTCCCCTCGCCAACACGCGATTCCAACCCCAGGAGTTCACCATGAACATCAGCCGAATCCTCCCACCTCCGCTGTCGACCGATGCAGTTGAGGCGCCCGTTCCGTCCGTGCACGACGCCTTCAAGCGTGCTGTCGCAGCCCTTGTGCGGTGCTGCGCGACCGGCACAGCCGACCCGCGACAACGCTATCTCTCGCGATCGGTCAATCATGAAGACCTCGAGAACCGCATCCGTGCATGGGAAGCGTACGAAGCCCGCCTGCGATGCCTTCCGCCAGTGCTGTGAGGACACGTTGAACATGAAGTCTTGGGGGGGAGCCACCCAGTTTGCCTATTCGGCTTGGTGGCGCCGGAAATCCAGTTCTTGAAGAAGCTGCGCCGTACCGCGCACGAGCCGGGTGGCCGGACGCACCGTCGGCGTCGCGAGGACCAGCGCGTTCCAGATGCCGGGCGGCCCGATCGGCGCGCGTGGCAGTGCTTCGTCGCCGACTGCGCCCAATGCGCTCTCCGGAAGGATCGTGCACCCGACGCCGCTCGCCACGAGCGCCAGGACGGTACGCACGGCGCCGACCTCCGCGAGCACCTGGAGCTCGATGCGGCGCGGACCCAGCACCGAGTCGAGCAAATGCCGGATCGCATTCGGCGCACTGGGCAGGACCATGGGGTAGTTCGCCAGCGCCGGCAAGGCGACGCGGGCCGGCAGCTTGCTCTTGGGCGGCGCCACCAGCAGGAGCTTTTCGCGCATCAGCGGCTGGTACGAAAGCTGGGCCGAAGGCGCGGGATCGAAGAGCAGCGCCAGGTCCAGCCGCCCCGCGATCAGCGATTCGCGCAGCGCAACGCTCAGGCCTTCGAGCACCGTGATGACGGCACGGGGAAACCTCTGCCTGAACCGCCGGATGAGGGGCGCGCTCAAGCCAAGGGCCACCCGTGGCGGCATGCCGACCACGATCCGGCCGCCCGGACTTTCGTCCATCTCTCCCAGCTCGTCGCGGGCGCGGCGTGAGATCTCGAGCATGGCGCGCGCATGGACGAGCAGGGCTTCTCCCGCATCCGTCGTGGTCACGCCGCGTCCGGTTCTCACCAGCAGCCGTTGCCCGAGGTCCGCCTCCAGCAGCGCGATCTGCCTGCTCAGGCTGGGCTGCGCCAGGTCCAGCACCACCGCACCACGGCTGAAGCTCCCCGCATCGACCACCGCGACGAAATACTGAAGCTGGCGAAGTTCCATAGCCAGGCAGCATAGCTGATATAGGCCCGGCGTCCTTACGCGTATCGCCCGCGGCCGGGAAACTGCGTTCATGACCTCAACCCTGCCCCCCGGGGCCTGCAATGCCCATTGCCATGTATTCGGGCCCCGCGCGCGCTTTCCCTATGCCGCCGACGCCAGCTTCGTTCCCGAGGCCGATGCGCCGAAGGAAGCCCTGTACGCGCTGAACGACCGGCTCGGCCTGCAGCGCTGCGTGGTCGTGCAGTCGGCCTGCCACGGCTTCGACAACCGGGCCACCGCGGACGCGGTCGCTGGGCGGCCGTCGAGCTACCGCGGTGTCGCCCTGCTGCCGACCGACACGGGCATCGCAGAACTCCAGCACCTCGACGCCGCGGGCTTTCGCGGTGCCCGGTTCAACTTCATGGGCCACCTCGGCCGGCACGCGCCCATCGAGGAGGTCCTGTCGCTGGCGGGTCGCTTCGCGCCGCTCGGCTGGCATCTGCAGATCCACGGCGATCCGGCCCTGCTCACGGACCTGGCGCCCGCGCTGCGCCGGTCGCCCACGCCGGTGGTGATCGACCACATCGGACGCATCGATGCGGCGTTGGGCCTCGACCAGCCGGACTTCCGGGCGCTGCTCGGGCTGATGGCGGACGAACGCTTCTGGGTCAAGGTGAGCGGCATGGACCGCATCACGCGGCGCGGTCCGCCCTATGCCGACGCCCAGCCCTTCGCGCGAAAGCTGGTTGCGGAATTCGGCGACCGGGTCGTGTGGGGCAACGACTGGCCCCACCCCAACCACGCTGGCCCCATTCCCGACGAGCAGCAGCTCGTCGACCTCATTGCCGAGGTTGCTCCGACCGAATCCGCACGCCATGCGTTGCTGGTCGGCAACCCGGAACGCCTCTATCGATTTGGAAACAAGACATGAGCCTGCGATTCGAGAACAAGGTCGCCATCGTGACCGGTGCCGGTTGCGTCGGCGCCGGCTGGGGGAATGGCCGCGCCATTGCCGTTCGCCTCGCCGAGGAAGGCGCCAGGGTCCTCGCGGTGGACCGCGATCGCGCCCGGCTCGAGGAGACGCTCGAGCTGGCCGGCGACGCCCGCGCATCGATCGCGCCATGGCTCTGCGACGTCACGAGCAGCGAGAGCGTCGCCGCCATGGCGGCGGCTTGCCTCGATACCTACGGGACGATCGACATCCTGGTCAACAACGTGGGCGGGTCCGCAGCGGGCGGGCCGGTGGAATTGGCCGAAGAGACATGGAACCTGCAGGTCGACGTGAACCTCAAGAGCGTGTTCCTGACCTGCAAGCACGTGCTTCCCACGATGCTCGCGAAGGGCGCGGGTTCGATCGTCAACATCTCCTCGACCTCGGGCCTGCGCTGGACCGGCAGCGCCCAGGTGGCGTACGCCGCGACCAAGGCCGGCGTCATCCAGATGTCGCGCGTGATCGCGGTCCAGCACGCCGCCCGGGGTGTCCGGGTCAACAGCGTCGTGCCGGGGCAGCTGCACACGCCGATGGTCGAGACGCGCCTGGCAAAGCAGCGCGCCGGCGGCAACGTCGATGCACTGCTGGCCCAGCGCCAGAAACGCATTCCGCTCGGTTTCATGGGCGATGGCCGCGACACGGCGAGCGCGGTGCTGTTCCTGGCGAGCGACGAGGCCCGGTTCATCACCGGCACCGAACTGATCGTCGATGGCGGCATGACCGCGCGCTGCGACTGAGATTCGAGCGATGACAAAAAGACGGAGACATTCATGATCAAGCACCACCTGCTCGCGGCGGCATTCGCCGCGCTGCTGCTGCCCGCCGCGCACGCACAGCCGAAGACGACGCGGATCGTCGTTTCCTTCACCTCGGGCGGGCCGGTCGACGCGGTCGCGCGGACCCTGTCCGAACAGCTCGGCAAGGAGCTGGGCCGCATGGTCATCATCGACAACAAGCCGGGCGCCAATGGCGCCATCGGCGCCGTCGATGTCATGAAATCGGCGCCGGACGGCAGCACGCTGTGGTTCACCAGCGTGGGTGCGGCGGCCATCAATTCTTCGCTCTACGAGAAGCTCCCCTACGACATGCAGCGCGACTTCGTGCCGGTCTCGCTGGTCGTCAACAACGTCGAATTGCTCGTGGCTCAGCAGGGCAATCCGGCCAAGGATGCGGCCGAGTTCGTCGCAGCAACGAAGAAGCGCGCAGAGCCCACGCCGATGGGCTCCTCCGGCACGGGAAGCATTCCGCACCTGGCCATCGAGCAGCTCGCCGATTCGAGCGGCGCCAGGCTGCTTCATGTGCCCTACAAAGGCGCCGCTCCTGCCATCACGGACCTGATGGGAGGCCAGGTCAGCGGCTTCTTCGGCGATGTGCCCGGGCTGCTCGGGCACCTGCAAGGTGGACGGCTCAAGGCGCTCGGCGTGGCGTCCGGCAAGCGGCATCCTTCGCTGCCCGACGTGAAGACGCTCGAAGAGCAAGGCATCAAGGGGGTCGACACCAACAACTGGTATGCGCTGTTTGCGCCTGCGAAGACGCCGCCCGACATCGTCGAGGCGCTCAACAAGGCGGTGCGCAACACACTGGCCAACCCGGTGGTGCGCGAGAAGTTGCTGAAGACAGGCACCGAGCCTGTCGGGTCCACCGCGCAGGAACTCGCGACCATCCAGAAGCGCGACACCGAGAAATGGGCGAAGCTGATCCGCGCCAAGAACATCAGGGCCGAATGATGACGACCACCACCCCCATCCGCGTTCCCCTCGTGCAACCCGGCACGCATCCGGAACTGGCCGAAGTCGAGTCCCGCATCATGGCCGAGCGCGGCCGCGTGTCGCTGCTCTACCAGGTGCTCCTCAACAGCGGGCCGATCGCCTCGGGCTGGGAACGCATGCTCACGGCGGTGCGCAACCAGACCGGCGTTGCGGCCGATCTGCGCGAACTGACGATCCTTCGGGTCGCGGTGCTCAACGGAGCGAGCTTCGAGTACGACGCGCACGTGCCCCACGCGCAGAAGGCGGGCGTCAGCGCCGAGAAGATCGATGCCGTCCGGCAGGACGTGCTGCCGGACGTGTTCACACCGATCGAGCACCTGGTGCTGGAGCTGACGGATGCAATGACCCGCCGGATCGTGGTTCCGGACGAACTCATGGGTCGCATCCAGCAGCACTTCGACCCCAAGGGGGTGGTGGAAGTCGTGGCGACCGTGGCGGCCTACAACATGGTGTCGCGCCTGCTTGTCGCCCTGAACGTCGCGCATTGAACGAGGCCCCGAAATGCAGGACCTCTGGCTTCTCAAGCACGACGCATCCGCGGCCGATCTGCTGGCGGGCCCGAGCCGCGCGCGGCTGGATGAAGCCCGATCGTGGCAAGCGGTGGACGGGCAGCTGATCTACTCCTACCTGCCGGGGACCCTGCCACCGACGCCGCCCGCCGACGGGGTTGCCGGCGAGTGGAGACGGCTCGCCTGCCTGCAGGAGGTGCGGGGCGCGTCGGCCAGCCAGGTCGCTTCGCACCACTACGTCGTGGAGACGGACGTGCTGCCCGAGTTCGAGGACGAACTCAACGCCTGGTATGCGCAGGAGCATCTGCCCGGCCTCGCCGCCGTGCCGGGGACCGTCCGAGCCGCGCGCTATGTCGATGCCGCGGGCTCGCCGCGCTACTACGCCTGCTACGACCTCGCAGGCGCTGAGACACTGGGCAGTCCCGAGTGGCTGGCCGTGCGGGCGACGCCATGGAGCGCGCGGGTTCGGCCCGCTTTCCGCAACACGAGGCGAACCATGTTTCGCTGGGCGGCGGCCGACGGCGACCACACCAGCTTCACGCCTCACCTTCATCCGCTTTGAGCAGCGCAGTTGCCTGGCGCTTGGCGCTCGAGCACGAACGCGAAGTCCAGCGTGTGGAACGGCCCGTCCTGCAGGCTGCCGTCGGGCGCGCGGCCCGGGGCATGCGCCGCGAAGTTGCCGATCAGAGAACTGCGCACGCCGAACACCGCATCGCTGTCGAGGTAGGGGTCGCCCTCGCGGAAGACGTGCGTGATCAGCGTCTCGTAGCCCGGTGCCTGGATCATGAAGTGGACATGCGCGGGGCGCCAGGGATGGCGCCGCGTCGCGCGCAGCATCGCGCCCACCGGCCCGTCGGTGGGAATCGGATAGGCCACCGGCGCCACGCCGCGAAACCACAGGCGGCCCTCGGCGTTCGTGCGGAAGACCGCCCGCCCCTGCGGGTGATCGCCGGGCCGCTGCACGTCGTAGAAGCCTTCGGCATCGGCCTCCCACACATCGACCACCGCATCGGCGATGGGCTCGCCGTCGCGCCCGCGCACGCTGGCCTCCACGAACAACGGTTCGCCCACGGCGCCGCCCGCGATGTCGCTGCCCAGCGGAAGCTGCGGCGCGCCGGCCACGTGGAAGGGGCCGAACACGGTGGCCTCCGTGGCCTGCGGGCTCTTCGCGTGATTCATCGCCACGGTGAGCATCGACAGGCCCAGGGTGTCCGACAGCAGGATGAACTCCTGGCGCTGCGCATCGCACTTCTGGCCCGTGGCGGTGAGGAAGTCGATGCCGGCGGCCCACTCGGCCTCGGTCAGCTTCACCTCGCGCGCAAAGTCGTGCAGATGGCGCACGAGCGCCGATATCACTTCCTTCAGGCGCGCATCCTCGCACCCGGACATGCGGTCGAGCACGGCGGCGGTGATGGTGTGTTCATCGATGTTTCGCATGGGCGTCGAGCTCCAGGTCGGAAGAAGGCGCATGCGGCAGCATCAGCCGTCGTTGCGTCGGGAACAGGGACCAGGCCCAGCGCTGCTGCGCCCAGCCCCACAGCCCCTGCTTGAAGAAGAGTGTGACCCCTATGGCCAGCAGCCCGAGCCCGAGCAGGTACCAGGTGCCGTAGTCGCTGAGGAACTTGTTCAGCGCCCAGAAGACGAGCGCGCCGACCAGCGGCCCTTCGATGCGGCCGATGCCGCCGATCACGACCATGAAGATCGCGAAGGCGGTCCAGTTCGGCGCAAAGGCCGCGTCGGGACTGATGCGCAGGTTGCCCACGAAGTACAGCGCCCCTGCCAGCCCGGCGCCGAAGGCCGCCACCACGTAGACCGCGAGCTTCATGCGCGCCACCGGAATGCCCTGCGATTCGGCGGCCATCTCGTTGTCGCGGATCGCCAGCAACGCCAGCCCGAACCGGCTGCGCAGGAACAGGCAGACCAGCAAGACCGCCGCCACCACGCAGCCCAGTGCCATCCAGTAGGTGACGCTCTCGCGCGTGGCGCGCTCGATGCCGCGCAGCGCCGTGAGCGTGGTGCCCGAGCCGCCGCCCACCGCCGACACATTGGCGAAGCTGAGCCTGAACACCTCGGCGATCACCCAGGTGCCGATGGCGAAGTAGCCGCCCGACAGCCGGAAGGCGACGAAGGACACCGGCACCGCGATCAGCGCCGCGGCCAGCGCCCCCAGCGGGACCGCGACGAAGGGATTGACGCCCGCGAAGTTGCCGAGCATCAGCATCACGTAGCCGCCGAAGCCGAAGAAGGCCTGCTGCCCGATGCTGACCATACCGCCGTAGCCGGCCAGCAGGTTCCACATCATCGCGAAGATGAAGTAGCAGGCGATCTCGACGAACTCGCGCATCCAGCTCGACTCGCCCCAGAAGGGCAGCGTGGCCGCGACCACGACGAGCACGGCCGCGGTCCAGCCGGCGCGGCGGCTGCTGCTGGTGTCGATGGCAACAACGGGGGCCGTCGCGCTCGACCCGGCTGCAGCTGCACGCGCGCGGCCAGCGCGATGGCGGCCGCTCGGGATCTCGCCGTCCGGGCTGCGGCCCGAGCTGGCGAAGACATGCTTCAGCGGCGCGGGCGAGGTCTTGTCGTTCATGTCGGGAGTCCTCAACGTGTCTTGGGAAACAGTCCCTGCGGCCGCAGCACCAGCACCGCGAGGAACACCAGATGGCCGAACCAGATGCCCCAGCCCGGGTCGATGCGAAAGCCCACCTGCTGCGCGATCCCGAGGATCATGGCGCCGGCCAGCGTGCCCCAGAACGAGCCCATGCCGCCGATGATCACGGCCTCGAAGGCGAACAGCAGCAGCAGCGGGCCGTCCGACGGCGACACCGTGGTGCGCATGCCCTGCAGCGCGCCGGCGATCGCTATCAGCACGAAGGCGATGCCCGTGGCCAGCGCGTAGACCTGCTTTGCCCTGAGGCCCATCAGCTCGGCGATCTCGCGGTCGTCGGAAACCGCGCGGAAGGTCCGGCCCAGCGGCGTGCGCGCGAACATCCACTGCATCGCGGCCGTCGCCGCCAGCGCAACGGCCAGGATCACCAGCGGCAGCGCGCCCAGCGCCAGCGAATCGCCGAGCGGCACCGATGCGGTGGCCAGCGCACCCACTTCGATCGCGCGCGGATCGGCCGAGAACAGCTCCAGCAGCAGGTTCTGGATCACGATCGACAGGCCGAAGGTCACGACCAGCGAAGGCAGCGGGTCCTTGCCCAGCGTGCCGTTGAGCACGTGGCGCTGCAGCAGGTAGCCGAAGCCGAAGGCCAGCGGCAGCACCGCGAGCACCACGCCCCAAGGCACGGCCGCGCCGGTCATCGAGACGCCGGCAATCACCGCAAAGGCGCCCAGGATGATGAAGTCGCCCTGCGCGGTGTTGGTCAGCCGCATGACGCCGAACATCAGCGACTGGCCGAGCGCGAACAGGGTGTAGAGGCCGCCGAGCAGCACGCCCTGGAGCAGGGTTTCAAGCATGGCTGTCCTCCATGCCGAAATAGGCCTGCGAGATCTGCTCTGGCGTGAGTTCGTCCGAGCGCCCCGTGAGCGACACGCGCCCGTCCTGGAAGCAGTAGACGCGCTGCGACACCTGCCGCGCCATGCGCACGTCCTGCTCCACGATCACGACCGTCATGCCCTCCCCCGTGATGGCCGGCATGGCCGCATAGATCTCGCGGATGACGATCGGTGCGAGGCCGAGCGACAGCTCGTCGCACAGCAGCACCTCAGGGTTGCTCATGAGCGCGCGGCCGAGCGCCACCATCTGCTGCTGCCCGCCCGACAGCGAGGTGGCCGGCTGGCGCCGCTTCTCGGCGAGGATGGGAAACAGCTCGTACAGGCGCCGCAGGTTCCACGGCCCCGCGCGGCGCGGCGTGGCGCCCATCAGCAGGTTCTCCTCGACGTCGAGGCTCGGAAACAGGCGCCGGCCTTCCGGCACCATCGCCAGGCCGCGCCGCACGATCTCGCCGGGCGGCAGGCCGCCGATCGCCTCGCCCTTGAAGCGGATCGCCTCGCGCGGCGCGCGCAGCAGCCCCGTGAGGCTCTTGAGGAAGGTGGACTTGCCCGCGCCGTTGGCACCGATGATCGCCACCAGCTCGCCGGCGGCCAGCGTGAAGTCGATGCCGAACAGCGCCTGCGCGTCGCCATAGAAGGCCTGCAGGCCGTGGGTGTCGAGCAGCGCGGTCATGCCTCGATCCCCATGTACACGCGCCGCACCTCGGGGTCGTTCATCACGGCGCGCGGCGCGCCTTGCGCGAGCTGCTGCCCGAAGTTGATGACGAACAGCCGGTCGGCCAGCGACAGCAGCGCATGCACCACGTGCTCGATCCAGATCATGGTCACGCCGCGCGCCTTGATGCGTTTCAGCTCCGCCACCAGCACCGCGGCCTCGGGCTCGGTGAGCCCGCCCGCGATCTCGTCGAGCAGCAGCAGGCGCGGGTTCGTCGCGAGCGCGCGCGCCAGCTCGAGCCGCTTGCGGTCGAGCAGCGTGAGGCCGCCGGCCGGCTTGTTGGCGTGCGCCGCGAGCCCGGTCTGGCCCAGCACCTCGTGCGCCGTCTGCCACGCCTCGCGCTCGGCCTGCTGCCCGCCGAAGCAGGCGGCGGTCACGAGGTTCTCGAACACGCTCATGTTCCCGAAGGGTTGCGGCACCTGGTAGCTGCGGCCGATGCCGGCGCGGCAGCGCTGGTGCGGGCGCAGCCGCGTCACGTCGCGGCCCGCGTATTCCACGCGGCCGGCGTCGACGCGCGCATCGCCCGAGATCAGGTTGAACAGCGTGGTCTTGCCCGCGCCGTTGGGGCCGAGAATGCCCAGCGTCTCGCCCTCGGCCACCGCCAGCGTGATGCCGTCGGTGACCTTGAGCGCCCCGAAGGACTTGCTCACGCCGTGCAATGCCAGCAGCGTCATGGCAGCGGCCGGAGCAGGCGCAGCGTGCCGCTGGTCGGGATCGTCCTGGCGGCCTCGTTGTTCACCAGGGTCAGCTCCACCTTGCGCTGCGTGCCCTTGCCCCACTGGCCGAGCACCAGCGGCGTCTTGCTGACGTTCTTGAACGGGCCTTGCCCGCCCCATTTCACGGGGCCGACCACGGAGTCGATCGATGTCGCGGCCACGGCGTCGCGCACGTCGCCGGCCTTCAGCGACTTCGAACGCGACAGCGCGTTCGCCGCCACCTCGAACAGCGCATGCGCGAAGCCGATGGGCTGGGTCCACTGCTTCTTCGTGCCGGCCTCGTAGGCCTCGGCCAGCGCCTTGGCGCTTTGCTGCGTGAGGCTGGAGGTGAACGGATGCGACGGGCTCCACCACACCTCGGTGGAGAGGCCGTCGCCCAGCTCGCCCAGCGCCTCGATGGCGCCCGGGAACAGCAGGGCCTTGCCGAGCGTGATCACCTTGGGCCGGAAGCCCTGCTGCCGCGCCTGCGTGAGGAAGGTCTTGGCATCGGGCGGGATCACCACGCCGGTGACGATCTCGACGTTGTCGCGCTTGAAGGCCGCGATCTGCGCGCTGAAGTCCTGCGTGCCGTTCTGGAAGCGGCCGGGGTCGGTGAGCGTGAAGCCCATCTGCGCGAGCGGCTTCGGAAAGCCCAGCTCCTTGTCGCCCCAGGCATTGCCGTCGCCGTCGTTGGGAAACAGGCCGCCGACCTTCTTGTTGGTGGCCACGGTCTTCCAGCCGTTGGTGAAGTTGGCGATGACGTCCTCGAGCCCCCAGAACAGGTGATAGGTCCAGTTGAAGCCCTTCGCGGGATCGCCCTTGCGGCCGAAGAACCAGGGCTGCCACGGCACCACGCTGGAGATGCACGGCACCTCGTTGAGTTCGCAGGCATCGCTGACCGGGTTGGCGGTCTCGGGCGTGCCGGCGGTGAGCACGAGCGCGACCTTGTCCTTCAGGATCAGGTCATTGGCGACCTCGCCCGCGCGGTTGGGGTTCGACTGGCTGTCCTTGAGCACGATCTGCACGGCGTATTTCCTGCCGCCCACGGTGAGGCCGTCCTTGAAGGCGGCCTTCATCTGCTCGATCACCCACTTGTCGGCCTCGCCGAAGGGCGCGAGCGGCCCGGTCTGGGGCGACACGTAGCCGATCTTCAGCGTGTCGGCGGCGAACACCAGCGGCGTGGCGCCCGTGGCGGCGAGCGCAGCCGCGGCCTGCGTGAACTGTCTGCGGTTGAATGTCATGGTTGTCTCCTTCGTTGGTCGTCTGTGTCTGAGCCTGCCTGTGTGCGCTTCGCGGCTAGCCCGGCGGCTCGCCGTCGAAGGCGCGCTGCAGCAGTGCGCGGATCGCGTCGCGTTCGGCCGGGCCGAAGGGCCGCGGGTTCCAGTACGGGTTGGCGACGGCGATGTCGGCCGCGCGGTCGAGGTCGGCGGCACGCATGCCGATGTCCTTGAGTGCCACCGGCGCGCCGTTGTCGCGCGCCAGCGCATGGACAGCCGCCGGTGCCGACGCGCCGCCGAGCGCGCGCGCGATGCGTGCCATGGCACGCGGCGCGGCCGGCGCGTTGAATGCGAGCGCGTGCGGCAGCACCACCGTGTGCACTTCGGCGTGCGGCAGGTTGAAGCTGCCGCCCAGCGTGTGGCACAGCTTGTGGTGCAGGGCCATGCCCACCGCGCCGAGCACGCTGCCGCACAGCCACGCGCCGTAGAGCGCGTCCGAGCGCGCCGCCAGGTCGTCGGGCTGCGCACGGATGGCGGGCAACGCGCGTGCGAGCGCGGCAATGCCCTCCTCGGCCATCAGGTCCATCACCGGATTGCTGTCCTGCGCGTACAGGCCTTCGGCCGCATGCGCGATGGCGTTGATGCCGCTGGTCACGCTCAGGCCCACGGGCAGCGTGCGCGACAGCTCGGGGTCGTAGATCACGGTGCGCGGCAGCACGCGCGGGTCCTTGCCGGTCTTCTTCAGGCCGTTCTCGGTGAGGCCGTAGATCGGCGTCATCTCGCTGCCCGCGTAGGTGGTGGGAATGGCGACGATCGGCAGCCCCGATTCCAGCGCGATGGCCTTGCCCAGCCCGGTGGTAGAGCCGCCGCCGAGCGCCACGGCGCAGTCGGCGCCGACCCGGCGCGCCAGCTCGCGTGCCTCGCGCGCGGTCTCGATGGGCACATGCATCACGGCGCGGTCGAACAGGCCGGCCGCCTGCGCGCCGAGCGAGGCCGCCACGCGCTCGGCCTGCGGCCGCTGCTCGGGCGTGCAGAGCAACAGCGCCCTTTTTGCGCCCAGCGCATCGATCTCGCGCGCCAGGTGGCGCAGCGAACCGGCGCCGAACACCACGCGCTGCGGATGGGTGGTGTGGATGAAGTCGTGCATGGCGCGTTCCTGCCGTCCGTCTATTCCAGGCTCAGGCGACGTTCGCGCACCAGGCGGGCCCACTTGTCCTGCTCGGTGCGCAGCACGGCGGCGAACTGCTCGGGCGTGTTGGCGATGCCCGTCAGGCCCCGTTCGCGCAGCCGCTGCTGGAATGCGGGCTCGGTCACCGCCTTGCGCACCTCGGCCTGCAGCCGGTCGACCACGGCGCGCGGCGTACCGGCCGGGGCGAGCAGGCCGACCCAGGAGTTCACCTCGAAGCCCGGGTAGCCGCTCTCGGCCACGGTCGGCACCTCGGCATAGGCGGACGCGCGCTGCGCGCCGGTCTGCGCCAGGGCGCGCAGCCGGCCGGCGTTGACGTGCGGCTGGGCGAGCACGGCCGAAAGGAACATCATCTCGACCTGTCCGCCCAGCAGGTCCTGCTGGGCCGGGCCGCCGCCGCGGTAGGGAATGTGCGTGACGAAAGTGCCGCTCACGGCCTTGAAGTATTCGGCCGTGAGATGGTTGCTCGACCCCGGGCCGACGCTTGCGTAGTTGAGGCCGCCCGGCTGCGCCTTGAGCAGCCCGATGAAGCGCTGGAAATCCTTGGCCTGGACCTTCGGGTTGACCACCAGCACCAGCGGGTTGCTCGCGACCTGGGTCACGGGCTGCAGGTCCTTCGCGATGTCGAAGCTCAGCTTCGGATAGACCAGCGGATAGGTGGCGTAGCTGTCGAACACCATCAGCAGCGTGTGGCCGTCGGGTGCCGCGCGCGCCACCTCGGCCGCCGCCAGCGTGCCGCCGGCGCCGCTGCGGTTGTCGACGATCACGGTCTGGCCGAGCGCGGCCTGCAGGCGCGGCTGCAGCTGGCGCGCGACGGTGTCGACGATGCCGCCCGGCGGGAAGCCGACGACCAGCCGCACGGGCTTGGCGGGCCAGGCCTGGGGCTGGGCCTGGACGGCGACGCCCAGCAGCAGCATGCAGGCGGCCAGCGCCCGGGAAAGGATCGGAAAGGACATCGTGTGCGCCCGGTGAATTGAAAGGAAAGAAGTCAGCGCACGAAGTGCGGCGGAATCTGCGCGTCGACGTTGACCCACACGCTCTTGACCTGCGTGTACTCGCGCATCGCGTCGAAGCCCATCTCGCGGCCGTAGCCGCTCTGGCCCACGCCGCCGAAGGGCGAGCCGGGGTTCACGCGCTTGTAGCTGTTGATCCAGACCATGCCGGCGTGCAGATCGCGCGCCACCTTGTGGGCGCGCTGCAGGTCGCGGGTCCACAGGCCGCTGCCCAGGCCGTAGTCGGTGCCGTTGGCGATCTGCATCGCCTCCTCGTCGGTCTTGAAGGTGAGCACGGTGACGAAGGGGCCGAACACTTCTTCCTGTGCCACGCGGTCCTTGTACGACTTCGCACGCACCACGGTCGGCGCCACGTAGCAGCCCTGTGCGAGATCGCCGCCGGGCGACTTTCCGCCTGCCAGTACCTCGCCGCCCTGCCCTTGCGCAACCTCGACGTAGCTCAGCACGCGGTCGCGATGCTGGACGCTTGTGAGCGGGCCCATCTCGGTGTTCTCGTCGAGCGGATTGCCCAGGCGGATGGACTGCGCGAGCGCGATGAACTGCTCGAGGAAGGCATCGGCGATCTTCTCGTGCAGCATCAGCCGCGAGCCCGCGATGCAGGCCTGCCCCTGGTTGTGGAAGATGGCCCAGGCGCTGCCGTTCACGGCGGCCTGCAGGTTCGCATCCTCGAACACGATGTTGGGTCCCTTGCCGCCGAGTTCGAGCTGCACTTTTTTCAGATTGCCCGCACTGGCCTGCACGATGCGCCGGCCTGTCGCCGTGCTGCCGGTGAAAGCAATCTTGGCGATCTCCGGATGCTCGGCGATGTACTGGCCCGCGACGCTGCCCAGGCCCGGCAGCATGTTGACCACGCCCGGTGGCAAGCCAGCCTCGGCCATCAGCTCGGCGATGCGCAGCGAGGTGAGCGGCGTGATCTCGGCCGGCTTCATCACGATGCAGTTGCCGGCCGCGAGCGCGGGCGCCATCTTCCAGCTCGTGAACATCAGCGGAAAGTTCCACGGCACCACCTGCCCGACAATGCCGACCGGTTCGCGCAGCGTGTAGTTGAGGAAGCCCTCCTCCACCGGAATGGTCTCGCCCTGGAACTTGTCGGCCATGCCGCCGAAGTAGCGGAAGCACGCCGCCGTGCGCGGCACGTCGAGCCGGCGCGAATCGCGGATCGGGTGGCCGGTGTCGAGCGACTCGAGCCGCGCGAGTTCTTCGCCGTTGGCCTCGATCAGGTCGGCGAGCCTGAGCAGGATGCGGCCGCGGTCGGCGGCAGCCATGCGGCTCCACGCCGGGAACGCACGCTTCGCGGCAGCGACGGCCTTGTCGACGTCGGCCTTGCCTGCGAGCGCGACATGGGCGATGGGCGTGTTGTCGTGCGGATTGAGCGTGGCCAGGGTCTCGCCGGATTCGGCGTCGACGAAGCGGCCGTCGATGAAGAGCTGGTGGCGGATGGGCGTACGCAGGCCTACCGCAGCGGCAATGTCATTGGGCTTCATGTCTTTGCATTTCTCCCTCGCCCCTTGGGGAGAGGGTGGGGGTGAGGGGCGGCGGCGGCACGGACGCCACCCTCACCCCAGCCCTCTCCCGCACGCGGGAGAGGGGGCCATTCAGAACTCGACCGGGATCTCCGGGCTCTCGCCCTTCTGGATCTCGTACACCAGGCTCGGCGAGCCGTTCTCCCACACCAGCAGCATCGAGCGCTTCGGGCTGAAACCCTGGTGGCGGCAGTAGGCGGGCATGGCGGCCATGTCGCCGGCCTTCATGATCACGCGGGCCATGGGCCTGCCGGTGTTCTTGTCGCCGCAATCCCAGTGGATCTCGTCGGTCATCTGGAAGAACCACTCGACGCGGTCGTTGCCGTGGATGATCGGCAGGATGTGCTCCTCGGTCGTCGGGCACATGTAGCTGTGCTTCACCACCGAGGTGAAGCTCGGGTTCCACGTGACCTGCGAGCGGCTCAGGAAGCCGAAGAGGTTGAAGGCGTGCACCTCGTTCTCGAAGCCGGGCTCGGGGTGCAGCTCGGGCTGCGCCTGCGGCACGTCGGCGAAGGCACGATTGACCGGTGCGCCGCGCTCGTCGCTGCGCAGGTCGAGGTCGCCCTTCAGGCCCACGCAGCGCTTGGCCAGTTCGCGCGCCCTCGTGATCTTGGCGGTGTTGTTGCCCTTCTTGCGGCCGTAGGGCGAGCCGGTCTCCTGCGGCGCCGCAAAGGGGTCGAAGGCCTCGTTGGTCCAGTCGTCGAGCATGGCCTCGAAGGTGGCGCGGATCTGCGCGGTCGGAAAGTTCTCGAGCAGGTCGATGCCCGCGTCCTTCATCGTGCCGTTGAAGCTCCCGGCGTAGAGGTCGACCGACTCGTAGTGGTTGACGGTGCCGAATACATCGTCGAAATTGACCCAGCCGTAGAAAAAGCCCCAGGCCACGTCGCGCATCAATGCGCGCAGGTAGCTGCCGGCGTCCATGGTGTGGCTCATCGGGCGACCGTCGCGGGTCTTCCAGCCGATGTGCACGAAATACTCGTCGCGGCGGAAGCTGAAGCTGCCGAGCGAGAAATCCTTGTAGCCGAGCGTGGCGTCGGGCTGGGACGCGATCACCTTGGCGAGTTCAGCGGGTGCGTTCATGGTGTGTGGCTCCTGGTGCGGTTGGTTCGGCGTTGGCTTCAATGGGCCTGGCAAATCTCGGTCCACTTCTCTACCGAGAGCTCGCCCTTGCAGCTCTGCAAGACGATCACGCCCGGATCGCCGGCGCTGCGGAACTGGTAGGCGGTGTTCTTCGGCAGCAGGCCCTGGTGGCCGCGCGAGAGCTTCATCCAGCCCATCTTCCTGCCCTGGGGCTCGCCCTTCACGAGCACCGCGCCGTTCTTCTCCTTGTCGGCGACCGTCTGGCTCGCGTCGAGCTGCACGAGGTGCACCTCGACATCGCCGTCCATCACCAGCGCGAACTCGTCGTGCGCACAGGTGTACCAGGGCGAGGTGCCCTCGGCGCGCAGGGTCTCGAGCACGTAGATCTGGTTCTGGCCGAACACGACCTTCTCGTACGGCCGGCTGATGCTGGCGATCTCGAAGCAGTTGGAGAACGCGTAGTGGCGCACGTCGTCGTCGATCGGCTCGACGTGGCCCTTTTCGTAGTGCTTGAGCGACCCGAAGCGGGTCTGGTAGGCAACGGTCATGGATGTCTCCTGAGGTGCTGGACGATGCAGCGTGGCGCTGCGATGTACGCACTGTAGGAAACGCGCGGCGACGGCGGTAGACCCGAAACGCGGGCCGCATTGTTCGGCAAATCCGTTCAATGCGCAGGGTTTACCCCTGGAACGGACTGCGTTCGCCTCAGGCGTCCCAGATCAGGCTGGGCGGCAGCAGGCCCCGTTCGATCATGGCCGCGTCCCACGGCGGCACCTTGGAGAAGGCGTGGGTCAGGTGCTCGATGAAGAGCCGCAGCTTGAACGCATTGCGCGACGTGCCCGCATAGACCGCGCTGAGCGAGAACGACGACAGCTGGTGCGCCGGCAGCACCACCTCCAGCTCGCCGCGCAGGATCGCTTCGCCAGCCACCAGCGTCGGCAGGCAGACGATGCCGGCATGCTCCATGGCGTATTCCCGCAGCAGGTGGACGCTGTTGGTGAGCAGTGCGGCGCTCATGTACATCGTCACCTGCTCGCCGCCGTGGTGGAAGGTCCAGCGGTCGCGCGTCGGGTAGCCCGAGTACAGGCCGAGCGTGTGCTTGTGCAGCTCGCGCGGGCTCGCGGGCCGGCCGTGCGCGCGCAGGTAGTCGGGCGTGGCGCAGAACACCCGGCGCACCGGAAACAGCGGCCGCGACACCAGCTCGGTCGACGCCGCCGGAAAGATCTGCAGCGCGCAGTCCACCCCCGCCTTCACCGGATCGACCACCGCGTCGCTCACGATGAGTTCGAGGTGGATGTCGGGAAAGCTCGACTGAAAGGTCCGCAGCAGCGTGGCGAAATGCCCGAGCACGAAGCCGGTGAGCGCATGCACGCGCAAGGTGCCGGTGGGCCCGTCCTTGGCGTCTCGCATCTGGTCCAGGATGTCGTTGGCCCGCCCGACCAGCTCGACGCAGTCGCGCAGGAAGGCCTGCCCGACGTCGCTGAGCCGCACCACGCGCGTGCTGCGGTGGAACAGCGGCGCGCCGACGTGGTCTTCCAGCTGCTTCACGCGGCTGGTCACCACGGACTTCGAGATCCGCAGCTGGCGTGCGGCCTCGGCGAAGCTCTGGGTCTGCGCGACCCGTACGAAGGTCTCAATGTTTTCGAGGCGGTCCATGGCGCATGCAATGTAGCGCTTCTGTGGCGGTGCGCCGTCGGCCGGATCTTCGCACGTGGCTGACCGCCGCCCTCCGCACAAACAGACAACGGAGTGTTAAATCGTGCAAGCCAGTTCAACCGGTGATGCGTAGGCTCGTCTGCGGCCTCCAGACCATTCCAATCACCCCTTGACCATGGCACTTGAATCAGACCCCTCCGACACCCTCCCTCCCCTCCCTTCCCGGCGGCAACTGCTCGTCACCGGGGCCGGCATGGTCGCCGCTGCCGGGATGCCGTTCGTGGCAAGCGCCGCCGACCCACTCCCCAGCGGCGCTCGTGCGACGCATCCAACACCACCCAAGAAAGGAACGAAAACCATGAGCACCATCACCACCAGGGACGGCACGCAGATCTACTACAAGGACTGGGGCAGCGGGCAACCCGTTGTCTTCTCGCACGGCTGGCCGCTGAGCGCGGACGACTGGGACGGCCAGATGCTGTTCTTCCTGCGCCAGGGATATCGGGTCATCGCGCACGACCGTCGCGGGCACGGGCGCTCGAGCCAGGGCTCGACCGGCCACGACATGGATCACTATGCCGACGACCTGGCGGCGCTGACGGAAGCGCTCGATCTGCGCAAGGCAATCCACGTTGGCCACTCGACCGGCGGCGGCGAAGTCGCACGCTACATCAGCCGGCACGGCAGCAAGCGGGTAGCCAAAGCCGTGCTCATCAGCTCGGTGCCCCCGCTGATGGTCAAGACCGCAGCCAATCCCAATGGCGTGCCCATCGAGGTGCTGGATGGCATTCGTGCGGCGGTCGCCAGCAACAGGCCGCAGTTCTTCAAGGACTTCACGCTGCCGTTCTACGGCTTCAACCGTCCCGGTGCGAAGATTTCGGAAGGCATTCGTGAGCACTGGTGGCAACAGGGCATGATGGGCTCCGTGCAGGCCCACTACGACGGTATCAAGGCGTTCTCGGAAACCGACTTCACCGAGGACCTGAAGAAGATGGACGTGCCGACGCTGGTGATGCACGGTGACGACGACCAGGTCGTGCCGATCGGGATCTCGAGCCAGTTGACCGCGAAGATCATCAAGAATGCCACCTTGAAGGTCTACCCTGGGCTGCCGCACGGCATGTGCGCAACCCATGCCGACCTGATCAACCCCGATCTGCTCGCATTCTTCAAGAGCTGAGATCGCGGGGGCCGAACCGCAGGAGGCGGCCAAGGCCTCCTGCCATCGCGATCGACTCCGTGCAAATATTCAAGAAAGCGTTCAAACTTTCTATCGGCAATCATTGCGAAAGCCGCAAATGGACGTTCGCCAACTCCCGTTCCACACCTGTCCGCCCATGCATGCCGAAAGCGACCATTCCGCAAAAAGCAGGAACATGCCCCCGGCGGCCCAGGAAGCTCCTGCGTCGCGGCAGCCCGATTCCGCCCCAAAGGACACGCTGGGGTGCATGTCCAGCCATCTGCGAAGAGACCAGGGCCTCCGTGCGAACGGGGTCGATATCCATCGCAAGACAATGGACATGCACCAACTCCACCACGTGCAAACGGAGGCCAGCGCCCGCGGTGTGCTGCTTGGCATCTCGATGCGCGACGGTCACAGCCGGCGCATTCTCGACGGGCACCGCGCCTCGTGCCACGATTTCGACAAGGGGTCGATCTACATTCGAAGCTTCTCGGATCGCTATCGCGCGGACATCCGGCGCCCATTCGACTTCGTGCTGCTCGAGATATCGCCCGCCAGCCTCGAGCGCGCCATCGAGGAAAAGGAGGGCAAGCGCGTCGGCAGCCTCGCCTACGTGGCGGGTGTCCGGGACGAGGTGCTTCTCAATCTTGCGTGTGCGCTGACGCCGGCGCTCGAGCACCCCGCCAGCGCGAGCATGCTGTTCGTCGACCAGTTGAGCGTGGCCATGACGAGCTATCTCGTCGAAACCTACGGCGGCGCAGCGGCGGCGGCACCCAGAACCAACCGGCTCCTGTCGCGCTCGCACGAGGCACGCGCAAAGGAAATGTTGCGCAGCAAGATCGAAGGCAGCATCTCGATCACCGAGATTGCCGACGCCTGCGGCCTGTCACGCAGCTATTTCATTCACGCCTTCCGCGAGACCACCGGGTACACGCCCCATCAATGGTTGATCGCACAGCGGCTGGAGCATGCTCGCGCACTTCTCACGGACTTCGACATGCCGCTGGCGGACGTCGCGGCGGCTTGCGGTTTTGCCGATCAAAGCCACTTCACCCGCGTCTTCGCTCAGCATTCCGGCGCCCCGCCAGGCATTTGGCGGCGCAGGATGCGGATCGGGAGCTAGGCCGGGCGCACCCGGCTAAAGGCCGAGCCGGTCTGCCACGCCCTGGCCCAGCGAGTTGTCGACAAGCCGGAAATGCGCGATCTGGCGCCGCTGAATGGCCTCGGGCACGCCGGCCATCGATCTCGCGATGTTCTCGTAGAGCCGCTGCCTGTGGCCACCGTCCATGCTGCGGTACAAGACCGCCGCCTGCGCATGGTCCCCGAGCCCCTGGCGATCGTCGAAGCGCATGGCGTCGCCCTCCAGGGGCAGCGGCGGCTCGGCAAGCGTGCGGTCGGGGCGCGGTCCGCCGAACGAGTTCGGCTCGTAGTAGGCATCGGTCCGAGCCGGAACATCCAGCCGCATTGCGCCGTCCGCATGATAGGTATGCACCGGCGACCGCGGCCGATTCACCGGCAAGGCCTCGTGATGCGTACCCACGCGGTAGCGCTGCGCGTCGGCATAGGCCAGCAGTCGCCCCTGCAGCAGCTTGTCGGGCGAGAAGCAGATGCCGGGCACGATGTTGGCGGGATTGAAGGTGGCTTGCTCCACCTGCGCGAAGTAGTTGTCCGGATTGGCGTCGAGCTCGAGAGTGCCGACCTCGACGAGCGGAAACTCCCGCTGCGGCCAGACCTTGGTCGCGTCGAAGGGGTTGAACGGCAGCTGCGCCGCCTGCGCCTCGCTCATCACCTGAATCTGCAGCGACCAGCGCGGGAGCTCGCCCCGTTCGATGCAATCGAACAGATCGCGCTGCGCGCTTTCGCGGTCGTCGGCGATCACCTCGCGGGCCTGCGCGTTTGTCAGGCAGCGAATGCCCTGTAGCGTCCGGAGATGGAACTTGACCCACACCCGTTCATTGGCCGCGTTGACCAGCCCGAAAGCATGCGCACCGTAGCCGTGCATGTGGCGAAAGCCTGCCGGCAGGCCCCGGTCGGAGAACAGCATCACGATCTGGTGCAGGCTCTCGGGCGACAGCGACCAGAAGTCCCAGATCGCCGTGGGCGAGCGCAGGTGCCTGACCGGATGCCGCTTCAGGGCCCGTACCAGGTCGGGAAATTTCTGCGGATCGCGGATACAGGCGACCGGCAGGTGGCTGCCGACCAGGTCCCAGTTGCCTTCTTCTGTGTATGCCTTGAGGGCGAAACCGCGCAGGTCGCGCTCCGCGTCGGCGCAGCCCTGCTCGCCTGTCAGCACCGAGAACCGGACCAGCACTGGCGTGCATTGCCCCGGCTGGAGCACCCGTGCACGCGTGTGGCGCGAGATGTCGCCCGTGATTCGCAGTGTGCCGAAGGCGGCCGCGCCCTTGGCATGCAACACCCGTTCCGGAATGCGCTCGCGCGCCATGTAGGCCAGCTTCTCGCTCATCTGGTAGTCCTGCCGCAGGATCGGCCCGCGCGGGCCCGCAGTGATCGAATTCTGGCTGTCCGCGACGGGTGCGCCGCTCGTCGTGGTCAAGGTGGGTGGCCTGCTGTGGGGTTGGGTCATGAAATTCTTGCTGCGTGATGTCTCGGCGGGATGTGTACCGCGCCGACGCGCGCATGTCTTGAACAAGAGTCGCCCCCCTTGAACTCCGGGGGTGCGCACGAATGTGCAAAGCAGCCGCCAAGCCGACAAGACGGCAGGCGCGGGATCGCGCACCATGGGCGCGGCATTCCTATCCCATTCCTCTGCGCGTGAAGGTCACCCCATGAAACCCTCTCTCCCCTTGCTCATGAGCCTCAACGGCGGCTTCGTGGACACCGCCGGCTTCCTGGCGCTGCAGGGCCTGTTCACGGCCCATGTCACGGGCAACTTCGTGACCATCGGCGCGGCGCTGGTGCATGGCACCTCGGGCGCGTTGACCAAGCTGGTCGCATTGCCGGTGTTCTGCTCCGTGGTGATCCTCGCGCGATGGCTCGGCCAGGGGCTGCCCGCCGTCGGCCTGCCGGTGCTGCGCACGATGCTGGTGCTCAAGATGCTGCTGCTGGCGGCCGGCGCTGCCTTCGCCATCGGGTATGGGCCCTTCAAGGACAGCGACAGCGGCCTCGCGATGCTCACGGGCATGGCGTTGGTTTCGGCCATGGCAATCCAGAATGCCGTGCACCGGCTGCATCTGGGCAGCGCCCCGCCGACCACGCTCATGACCGGAACGACCACGCAGGTGATGATCGATATCGCCGATCTGCTGCGTGGCCTGCCTCCGGAAGAGGCAACCGTTGCGCGCGCCCGGTTGCGGCGCATGGCGAGCAGCGTGGCCGTGTTCGCCGCGGGCTGCGCCGCCGCCGCGCTCATCTACAACCGGGTGAACGTCTGGTGCTTCGCGGTGCCGCCGGTGCTGGCCGCCTGCGCCGTGGTGCTTCAACGCAGCACACGCGAGGGTGAGGCCGCCCAACCGGCCGGTTCTCACCGCTGAAGGTACTGGCCGCCTCAAAGACCGAGCAAGGTGCGGCCTTCATCGGCCAGCAGGTCGTGCGTCTCCGGATGCGAGCGCATGTAGGCCGCAAACACGGGGCATTTTGGAATGACGCGCAGGCCGCGCTCGCGCGCGGAGGCCAGGCCCGCGAGCACCAGCTGCCTGGCCACGCCCTGGCCCTGCAGTGCCTCGGGCACCAGGGTGTGGACGAAAGTGATGACGTCGCCCGACAGGGTGTAGATCGCGACCGCGCGCTCGCCTTGCGACGCGAACTCGAAACGGTGCTTCGACGGGTTGTCTTGAACGGAAGGAGGCGTGGTCATGAAGAGGGTCTCGAGTAGGAGAGGAAACGTCAGTGCATGCGCCGCAGACGCCGCACGGTTGGGGACGTGGCCGCATCGGCCTTGGCAGTGTTCCCGAAGCGATGGACCAGGTGGGCACAGATCGCGATCGCCAGATGCTCGCTGGCCGCCGAGCTTGCGCGCCGCGGTCCATCGAGCAAGGCCAGCACCGCCGCACCCAGGCTTCCCATGACCGGATCGACCAACCCCGGGGGGCAGGCAATGCCGCTCACGCGCGCCAGGCCCGCCGCATCGGTCACGGCATCCACCAGTGCGCGCGGCACGTAGAAGTGAAGGGCATCCAGCGGACTGCCCAGGTAGCTCGCCACCTCGTCGCGCAAGTCGACGATGCTGATCGCTCCGGGCACATAGCCGCGCACCACCGAAGGCCGGCCCCGCACCCAGAGCTCGTGGTGGCCTACACCGACCAAGTGCAGCGTCACGACAAACGCATCCTCGGGCGGGATCTCCTGCTTCATGCCCAGCTGGTCGGGCTGGCAGGTGATGCGCGTGGCAACGAAGGGGGTCTTCGGCGCTGGCAGCATGACGAGCGCGGGCACGGAAGGCAGCTCGAAGTACCGTCCCAGGAGGTCGCCGTAAGCGCCTTGCATGCCCGCTGCCAGCGAACGCTCAGGCTTGAATGAACGCGAGCAGATCGGCGTTCACCTGGTCCTTGTGGGTGGTGCAGGTGGCGTGCGGCGCGCCGGCGTAGACCTTGAGCTGGCTGCCCTCGATCATCTCGGCCGCGAGCTTGGCCGTGGCCTCGATGGGCACGACCTGGTCATCGTCGCCGTGGATCACGAGCGTAGGCACGTCGATCCTGGCCATGTCGGGGCGGAAGTCGGTTTCGGAGAACGCGGTCACGCAGTCGAGGGTGGCCTTGATCGAGGCCTGCAGCGCGATCTGCAGCGTCTGCTTGAAGACGCCTTGCGACACCTTGGCGCCGGGGCGGTTGGTGCCGTAGAAGAGCGTGCTGAAGTCGTCGAGGAACTGCGCACGATCGGCGGCCAGCCCGGCGCGGATGCCTGCGAATACCGAGGCGTCGGGCCCCACGGGATGGTCGGGCGTCTTCATGAACAGCGGCGTCACGGCGCTGATGAGCGCGAGCTTGGCCACGCGTGCGCTGCCCTTGCGCGCGATGTAGCGCGTCACGTCGCCGCCGCCCATCGAGAAGCCCGCGAGGATCACGTCCTTCAGGTCGAGCTTCTCGATCAGCTCGGCGATGTCGTCGGCGAAGGTGTCGTAGTCGTAGCCGGTCCACGGCTGGCTCGAGCGGCCGAAGCCGCGGCGGTCGAACGCGATTGCGCGGTAGCCGCGTTCCGCGAAGAACAGCATCTGGGCGTCCCACATGTCGGCGCTGAGCGGCCAGCCGTGGCTGAACAGAATGGGCTGGCCCGAGCCCCAGTCCTTGTAGTAGAGCTCGGTGCCGTCGCGCAATGTGAGTGTGGTCATGATTCTTAGATAGTGGAGTGGAGGGAGAGAAAGAAGCGGTGCCGGAAGGCTGGCATGCTCAGCTCTGGCGCACCGATTCGAAGAGGAACCACGTGCGCTGCTCGGCCTCGTCGATCCAGTTCTCCAGCAAGCTGGCGGTGGCCACGTCGCCGTACTCGTCGCACACCCCGTGCGTGGCGCGCATGAAGCCGGCCAGGCGCTGGTTGTCCTCCCGGAGCTCGGCCAGCATGCCGATGGGGGTCACGAAGTCGGCGTCGTTGTCCGACAGGCGCTGCAGACGTGCGGCATGGCCGGTCGAGCGCAGCGTGGTGCCGCCGACCTTGCGCACACGCTCGGCAATGGGGTCGACGGTGGCAAAGATCTGGTCGGCCTGTTCATCGAGCAGCAGGTGGTAGTCGCGGAACGACGGGCCCGACATGTGCCAGTGGAAGTTCTTGGTCTTGAAGTACAGCGCGAACACATCGGCCAGCAGCACGTTGAGTGACGCGGAGATGTCGCGCGTGGCGTCCGCACCGAGGTCGCTCGGGGTGTGCAGCGGCGCCTGGCGCCGGGCCTTGGTGTTCTTGACGGCTTTGGCGGTCTTGGCGGTCTTGGGGTTGGCCATGTGTTTCCTTGAAGATTGGCTGGCGGGCACAGGAGAAAGTCAGATGGAAAGGAAGTGATGCACCTCGGGCTTGCCGGGCCCCATGTGGAAGCGCACGGCTTCGTTCTGCAGGTCGGCATCGGCAAGCGACACGCGGTGGTGCTGGCGCAGATGCTCGGCCCAGGATTCGACGAGGAACCACTCCATCACGCGCTCGGGGTCGCCGGTGTGTTCGGTCACGCCCCACGCGTAGGCGCCGTCGCGGCGGCGCTCCAGCGACAGCCGCTTCATCGCGTCGAGAAACGCCGGGCGGTCTTCCTTGCGGATGCGGTACTCGACCTGCACCATCACCGGGCCGCGGTCGTGCGCGATGGGCTCGGCAACCAGCGGCTCGGGCCAATGGTTCGAGGCCTGCAGGTCCGACTCGCCCGTGGGCAGGCGCGCGCGGTGGAACAACAGGGCCACGATCACCAGGCCGACGGCACCGGCCACCAGCGTGTACGGCACGCCGATCTCCTGTGCGACCAGGCCCCAGCCCAGGCTGCCGGCCGCCATCGCGCCGTTGAACACCGTGAGGTACACAGCCAGGCCGCGCCCGCGCACCCAGTTCGGCAGGATGGATTGCGCCACGCCGTTGAGCGTGGTGAGCGCAATGATCCAGCCCAGGCCCAGCAGCAACAGCAGCAGCACGGCCAGCCACTTGGGCGGCGCAAACACCAGCGCGGCCATCACCGCGGCGGTGATCACCGAGGCCAGCAGCACGAGCCCGTCTGCATCCAGCCGTGCGCGCAGCCGCGGCATGACCAACGCACCGGCGATGGCGCCCGCGCCCACCGCACCCAACAGCACGCCGTAGAAGCCGGCCGTTCCGCCGAGCATCTGGCGCGCCACCAGCGGCAGCAGGGCCCAGACCGAGCTGGCGAACAGAAAGAACACAGCCGCGCGCAGCAGCACGCGGTGCAGCTCGCGGCTGGCACGCGTGTAGCGCAGGCCGGCGCGGAAGGCGCCCAGGAAGTTCTCCGACAGGCCGCTGTCCACCGCGGCGGGGCGCTTCCACCAGAGCAGCGCGGCAATGACGAACGCATAGCTGAGCACGTCGGCGCCGTAGGTCACGGCGGCACCGAAGCTCGCGAGGATCAGCCCGCCCGCGGCCGGCCCGATGGAGCGCGCAATGTTGATGCCCAGCGAGTTCAGCGCTACCGCGTTCTTGAGGTCGGCGCGTGGCACCAGCTCCGGCACGATCGACTGCCACGTCGGCCCCATCAGCGCAGCGCCGATGCCGCCGACGAAGGTCAGCGCAATCAGGTACTCGACGGTGAGCGCGCCGGTGTGCGAGAGCACCAGCAGCGTGCCGCTGACGCTGGCCAGCACCAGCTGCACGAAGATCAGGAAGCGCCGCCGGTCGAGGATGTCGGAGAGCACCCCGGCCGGAATCGCGAGCAGGAAGATCGGCAGCGTGGCCGCGGTCTGGATCAGCGCCACTGCCGTGGGACTGGCCGACAGGTCGGTCACCAGCCACGAGCTGGCCACGTCGCGCATGAAGCTGCCGATGTTGCCAAGCACGGTGGCGGTCCACAGCACGGCAAAAACCGGCTGGCGCAAGGGCGCGAAGCTTCCGGTCGACCGCACGGCCTTGGCGGCACCGGCGAGATCAGCCATTCGCGCGCTCCTTCAGGTCATGCCAGGCCACCAGGAGAAAACCGCCGACCAGGCCCAGATGTTCGAAGAAGGAGTTCGCCGCCATGAAGCGCTCGGGCTGCGGCATCTCCCAGAAGCGAAGCGCCACGAAGGTCGCCATCAGCGTGAAGCCGCCCAGCGCCAGCGCGCCGAGCCAGCGGTAGAAGCCCGTGAGGATGAGCGCCGCGGCGCCGAGCTCCAGCACGATCACCGCCACCGCCAGCGGTGCCGCGGGAGACAGGCCGAAGTGGTTCATCTCGGCAATGGCCGCGTTGAAGTCCATCGCCTTGTTGAGCCCGCCCTGCAGGTAGGCCGCGCACAGCAGCAGCAGGGCGATCCAGCGCACGGCAGGCGAGGTGGTCCAGCGCGTCGCCATCACACCGCCCAGCAGGCGCAGCCGAGCGCGCCCCAGAAGCTCTTGAGGTCGGCGATCGGCAGCTTGCTGCTCCAGGCCGTCGCGTGCTGGTGCCCGTGCACGTTGCAGTCGTTGGCGCAGGCGCAGGACATGGCCGCTTGGCGCATCGCCTTTTGCAGCGGCGCGCCCTCGGCATCGCCCCAGCCGCCATAGCCGCCGAAGCGGCGCACCGGCGACCAGTCGGGCATGGCCGGAGGCGGCGCGCCTTCGTCGTGCGACTGGAACGGCCCCGCGGCGTACACCACCTTGCCGCCGACCATGGTCAAGAGCGCCGTGGTATCGGCAATCTCCGATTCCGGGCAGGCGAAGAAGTCGCGGTCGGGCACCATCAGGTCGGCCAGCATGCCGGCTTCGATGCGGCCCTTCCTGCCGACCTCGTTGGAGAACCAGGTCACGTTCTCGGTCCACATGCGCAGTGCGCCTTCGCGGTCGAGGCAGTTGCGCTGCGGGTAGAGCTGCATGCCGCCGACGGTCTTGCCGGTGACCAGCCACGACAGCGACACCCAGGGGTTGTACGAGGCGACGCGCGTCGCGTCGGTGCCGGCCGATACCTTCACGCCCTTCTCGAGCATGCGCTTGACCGGCGGCGTGGCCTCGGCCGCGCCGGCACCGTAGCGCTCCACGAAATATTCGCCCTGGTAGGCCATGCGGTGCTGCACCGCGATGCCGCCGCCCAGGGCGGCGATGCGGTCGATCGATTTCTCGGAGATGGTCTCGCAATGGTCGAAGAACCAGTTCAGGCCCGCGAGCGGCGTGTCGCGGTTGACCTTCTCGAACACGTCGAGCGCGCGGTCGATGGTCTCGTCGTAGGTGGCATGCAGGCGCCATGGCCACTTGTTCTGCACCAGCACGCGCACCACCTCTTCCAGCTCGCCTTCCATCTCGGGCGCCATGTCCGGGCGCGGCTGGCGGAAGTCCTCGAAGTCGGCGGCCGAGAACACCAGCATCTCGCCCGCGCCGTTGTGGCGGAAGTAGTCGTCGCCCTGCTTGTACTTCGACGTGGCGGTCCAGTTGAGAAAGTCCTGCTTCTCCTGCTTGGGCTTCTGCGTGAACAGGTTGTAGGCCAGGCGGATGGTGAGCTGGCCGGCATCGGCCAGCTGCTGGATCACCTGGTAGTCCTCGGGAAAATTCTGGAAGCCGCCGCCCGCATCGATGGCGCCGGTCACGCCCAGGCGGTTGAGCTCGCGCATGAAGTGGCGCGTGGAATTGAGCTGGTATTCGAAAGGCAGCTTCGGGCCCTTGGCCAGGGTGGCGTAGAGGATCGACGCATTCGGCTTGGCCAGCAGCAAGCCGGTCGGGTTGCCGGCCGCATCGCGCACGATCTCGCCTCCGGGCGGCGCGGGCGTGTCCTTGGTGTAGCCCACGGCGCGCAGCGCCGCGCCGTTGAGCAGCGCACGGTCGTACAGGTGCAGCAGGAACACCGGCGTGTCGGGTGCCACCCCATTGAGTTCTTCGATGGTCGGCAGGCGCTTTTCCACGAACTGGTGCTCGGTGAAGCCGCCCACCACGCGCACCCATTGCGGCGCGGGCGTGATGGCCACCTGGCGCTTGAGCATCGCCATGGCGTCGGCCAGGCTGCGCACGCCGTCCCACCGCAATTCGAGGTTGAAGTTGAGGCCGCCGCGAATGATGTGCAGGTGGTTGTCGATGAGGCCCGGCAGCACGCGCTTGCCCTGCAGGTCCACCACGCGGGTGCCGCTGCCGACCAGGGGCAGCACGTCTTCGCTGCGGCCCACGCGCAGGAAGCGGCCATCCTTGATGGTCACGGCACTCGCCGTGGGATTGGCGCGGTCCAGCGTGGTGAAGCGGCCGTTGTGCAGGATCAGGTCGGGGGCGGCGGTACCAGCCATGTCGGGTCTCCTTTGGGTGGTTTGCGCGCTTGCCGTTCCGGCAAGGGCGGCGGCGCCGAGCGTGCCCAGGCACAGCCGGCGGCGTTGTTCGTCGAGCGGATCGTTCATGCGTCTTTGCGCGCCGCGGCGCCCGGCCCGGCCTTGGCGCATTGCGGCAGCTCGCCGAACACATGCGGCTTGACCTGGTGCTGCAGCCACGACGTCGCAGTGGCCTGCGGCTTGATCGCGCTCTTGATGAGCGGCGGGATCTGCTCGCCGAGCAGGATCCCGAGAAGCCCCACCAGGGCGATGACCGGCGGGGCCGGCGAGCGCACCTGGAACAGTGCGTAGATCACGCCGACGAGCAGGCCGAGCGCGAGCGACAGGACGTAGGGCTTCATCTTGTTCACCGCGGCGTTCAGCCTTCGTGGGCGCCGAACATGGTCTTGGCGTAGGTCACACCCAGGCCATAAGCGCCACCGAATTTCTTCGCAATGCCGGTGGTCATTTCGTACGTGTCGGTGCGGGCCCAGTCGCGCTGCAATTCGAGCAGGTATTGCAGCGAAGTCATCGGCTGTGCGCCGGCCTGCACCATGCGGTCCATCGCGCGGTTGTGCGCCTCGGCCGAGACGTCGCCGCAGGCGTCGGCGATCACGAACACCTCGAAGCCCTGGTCGAGCGCCGACAGCGCCGGCCCGACGATGCACACGCCGGTCCACAGGCCCGACAGCACGATGCGCTTCTTGCCGATCTCGTTCACGCGCTCGATCACGGCCGCGTCTTCCCACGTGTTCATCGAGGTGCGGTCGAGCATCTTCTGGCCCGGGAAGGCGTCGGTGATCTCGCTGAACATCGGGCCCGAGAAGCTCTTCTCGGCCACGGTCGTGAGGATGGTCGAGACCTTGAAACCGGCCGCCGCGTTGGCCACGAGAGCGGCGTTGTTGCGCAGGTTCACCGCATCGATCGAGTGCGTGGCAAAGGCCATCTGCGACTGGAAGTCGATCATCACCAGCGTGTGGTCGGTGGGGGTGAGCAGCTTGGCGCCGGCGGTGGGGGTGGCTTGGATGGACATGAGGCTCTCCGTGAGTTGACGATTAAAAAAAAGGGGCTTGCCGCGCCATGCATCCTCGTTCCAGCGTGGATCCATGTCTTGTCAATTTGTGAGGCCGTTTGGACATTTGCCGTCCGCGCCGGCCCCGGGACGCACATGCGTTGTCAGAAGGAAGGCAACTCGTTGGGGCGCAGGTCGAACACCAGCACCTCGGCGCCTTCGCCGCGTGACAGGTCGATTCGCTGTTCGCCGCGCATCCGCGCGCCGTCTCCCTCGCCCAACCGCTGTCCGTTGACTTCGACCCTGCCGCGCGCCACATGCACATAGGCATGGCGATTGGGGCCGAGCGTGAGCGACGTGGATTCATCGTCGTCGAAGAGGCCGGCGTAAACGCGGGCGTCCTGGTGCACGGCGAGCGAACCGTCCGTGCCCTCGGGCGAAATGATCAGCCGCAGGCGGCCGCGCTTTTCTTCGGGCGCGAAGTGCACCTGCTGATAGCGCGGTGCGACGCCCTTGGCGTTCGGCACGATCCAGATCTGCAGGAAGTGCAGCGCATCGGTGGCCGACGAATTGAACTCGCTGTGGCGCACGCCGGTGCCCGCACTCATCATCTGCACGTCGCCGGGGCGGATGACAGAGCCCGTGCCCATCGAGTCCTTGTGCTCGAGCGCGCCGTCGAGCACGTACGAGAAGATTTCCATGTCGCGGTGCGGATGAGTGCCGAAGCCGCGGCCGGGATGCACGCGGTCGTCGTTGATCACCAGCAAGTCCGAGAAGCCTTCCTGCTCCGGGTCGTGATAGTGACCGAAGGAGAAGGTGTGGCGGGACTTGAGCCAGCCGAAGTCTGCGAGTCCGCGGTCATTGGCGCTGCGAATTTCCAGCATGATTTACGTCCTTTTTTGGTCGATTAGTTCGATGTGATTCACAATGGCTTCGGAGAAGAACTTCCGAGGCATGGCTGAATCATCTTTCTTTCAGCGAGGCCTCTGGACGAAATTTTTGGCCTTTTATCATCGAACTTTTCGATGATTCGTTTCCAAGGACTTGCCCATGCTCAGACTCAGCCTCGAAGCCATCGAACTCGTGGATGCCATCGCGCGCCACGGCTCCTTTGCCGCCGCGGGCGCGCGCTTGAACAAGGTGCCCTCGACCATCTCGTACGCCGTGGGCAAGCTCGAGGAGCAGCTGGACATGCTGCTGTTCGTGCGCAACGGGCCGCGCGTGACCCTCACCGCGGCCGGGGAAGAAATGCTCAGGGAAGGCCGCTGGCTGCTCGGCGCCGCAAGCGATCTCGAATCGCGCATGCGGCAGATCGCCACGGGCTTCGAATCGGAACTGCGGCTGGTGCACGACTCGCTGATTCCCACGCAGGCATTCATCGACGACATCCGCGCCTTCGAGGCGCTGCGCTGCGGCACGCGACTGCGCATCGGCTGCGAGGCGCTCACCGGCACTTGGGAGGCGTTGCGCGAAGGACGCGCCGACATCGTCATTGCCGCGGGCGAAGGGCCGGCCGGCGGAGGCTATCAGGCCGTCATGGTGGGCAGCCTCGACTTCGCGTTCTGCGTTGCGCCGACACATCCGCTGACCCGGCTCGGCCGGCCGCTGCATCGCGGCGACCTGCTCGAGCACAACGCCGTCGTGGTGAGCGACAGCGCACGCATGCTGTCCGACCGCACCGTGGGGCTGCTCGCCGGCCAGCACCGCGTGGCCGTCCCGACCATGGCCGCGAAGATCGCCTGCCAGGCCGCGGGCCTGGGCCACGGCTTCCTGCCACGGGCTTGCATAGAGGGCGAGCTGGCGCGCGGCACGCTGATCGAGTTGCAGACCGAAGAGCCGCGCGCACCCGAGGCGTTCTGGCTGGCGTGGAAGACCGGCGCGAAGGGAAAGGCGCTTCAGTGGTGGGTGAAGCAGCTGAACCGGCAGCTGGTTCCGGCGCTGTTGCCGAGGTCGACCTGGACGTCCTCCTGAGAGGGGTGCCAGTCAGCCCGCGTTCAAGCGCCGCCAGCGCGCCGGCGACGTACCGGTGTGCGCGGTGAACACCCGTGTCAGGTGGCTTTGGTCAGAAAACCCGCAGGTTGCGGCAATCTCGGCGATCGGAAGATGGGGCTGCTCCAGCAGGCGGCGTGCCGCTTCCACGCGCTGCGTGACAAGCCATGCATGCGGCGTTTGCCCGGTTGTTTGCTTGAACGCCTTGCTGAAGTGACTGCGCGACAACGCACACTCGCGAGCGGCGTCCGCCAGCGATACATCGCCTGCGAGGTGTTGCATCAGGAACGCCTTGGCGCGGCGTTCCTGCCAGGGCGCCAGGCCCCGGGCCCGCACGGGGGCGGAGTCGGCCCCACCGCCATAGACATGAACCACGTGCGCCTTCAGGGCCAGCGCCACGTGGTCCACGAACAGCCGGCTCGCATCCTGCGGGTGCATCAGCACGGGCAGCATGGCGCGGCCCAGATTGGCGATCACCGGATCCAGCGTGCCGGCGGCGCAGCGCAATCTTTCGACGCGAGGCATTTCCATCTCTTCGGTGAACGCATCGAGCGTGGCGCGCGGCAGGTGGAAGAACATCGAGTGGAACGGGCTGCTGACGTACGCCGAGGCGCGCTGCGACAGATCGGCGATGTGGAAGGCGCCCTCCTGCTGCAGGCCCAGCTGTCGGGATTTGCCATCCCGGACGATGCGCCGGCTGCCGCCAGAGTTGATCTCCACACTGAGAAGAAACGCGTCCTCGGGCGGGAGAGGCGCCAGCACGAAGAGATGCGGCAGCGCATAGCGCATGCGCGCGACTCCCAGTTCGCAGCCGCAGCGCGACCTGCTCACGAGCGACTGGACCGCGTCGATGCCGTACTGCGACGCCAGCCGTTGTCCAAATTGGCAGTCAGAACGAAGGGGATTCAGCATGTGAGAACGACACGCGGCACAGATGGGCGACCGCCGAGCTGGCAAAAAAATAGCATGGTAACTACTTGCGCTTGGCGACGCCCTTGGGCGGATAAGGTCTTCACCACTCGCGGTCGGACAACGACTTGCAAGAGGACGACGGGAACCAAACGTGCACTTGGCGCGCGGGGAGCAGGCGCCGCCGAATGCGCCAACGAGAGTGGCGCAGGATGCCTGCTCGCTAGCGTCTCGCCGAGGAGGACGCGGCATCGCCGAGATGGAGCCGCACGGCGTCGAACTGTTCGTTCGGCACCTGCACCTCGCGCGTGATCGTGTCGGTCGCCACACTGTGCAGCAGCATCTGGCGCGTCAGTCCAGCTTGATGTTGGCCTGCCTGATCACTTGGCCCCACATCTGCCGATCGGCGTTGATGAAGGCGGCGAACTCTGCCGGTGTGTTGCAGCGCAGTTCGCCACCGTACTCGCGCCACTTCTTCGCTAGCTCCTCGGACTGGCAGGCCTTCTGCATGGCGGCGCTGAGCTTGTCGAGGGTGGGCTTCGGCGTGCCGGCCGGCGCGAGGATGCCTTGCCAGGCGATCGGCGCGTAGTCGGGCAGCCCGGCCTCTGCAAAGGTGGGCACGTCCGGAAAACTCGGGTGCCGCTTGTTGCCGGTAATGGCAAGCAGCTTCAGCCGACCGGCGCGGATGCTTCCGGCGGCGGCGGGAAGGCCGTCGAACATCGCCTGCACCTGGCCGCTCATCAGGTCCGTGTAGGGGCTGGTGCTGTTGTAAGGCACGAGGTTGGTCTTCACGCCCGCGGCGCTGTTGAACCACGCGGCCGACAGGTGCGAATAGCTGCCGATGCCTGCGGTGGCGACCGTCACCGAATCAGGCTTGGCCTTGAGCGCGGCGATGAGCGCACGCGCGTCCTTCGCCTCCACGCCCGGCGTGGCGATGAGGCCCGTGTTCAGCACGCCGAGCAGGCTGACCGGCGCGAAGTCCTTCTCGGCGTTGAAGGGCAGCTTCGAATACAGGTGCGGCACCACCGATAGGGAGCTGGTCGTGCCGATGTAGAGCGAATACCCGTCGGCCGGCGCCTTCGCGGCCACCTCCGTCCCGATGATGTTCGACGCCCCCGGCCGGTTCTCCACGTAGAAGGTCTGGCCCAGGATCTTCGTGAGCTCCGAGGCAATCTCGCGCGCGTTCGCGTCGGGTCCGCTGCCCGCGGGGAACGGGGCAATGATGCGCACCGCCTTGCTGGGGTAGTCGGCCTGCGCCGCCGCGCCGGTCGCCACCGCACCTGACGCGGCAATCACACCCAGGGCCAGCCAGCGGCGGGCCAGCATCTTCAGAACGTTCATTGGTTTGTCTCCTATTGATCATGCGTACCGTCTGCTCGAGCTCGAATGATAGTGAAATACGTTGTATTGTCAAAATACGATAATTTAAGTTATTATTTCATCAACTTGAAGCCGAATGCCTGAGCGCTTTATCGCCTGGAGACACTGGAATGACCGAAGACAACCCGTCGAGCCTGCAGTTCAGCCACATCGGCCTGTACGTGAGCGACCTGTCCCGCATGGCGCGCTTCTACAGGCAGGCGCTGCGCTTCACGCAAACCGACGCGGGCGACCTGGGCACGGTGCAGCTGGTGTTCCTGAGCCGCGACCCGCGCGAACACCACCAGCTGGTGCTGGCCACCGGCCGGCCAGCGAACCCGGGCTTCAATGTGGTCAACCAGATCTCCTTCCGCGTGCCCGACATCGCCACGCTGCGCCAGTTTCACGACCGGCTGCTGGCCGAGGGCGCGCACGACATGCATCCGGTGACGCACGGCAACGCGGTGTCGGTGTACTGCCGCGACCCCGAGGGCAACCGGCTCGAGCTCTTCATGGACACACCCTGGTACTGCGAACAGCCGCTGCGCGAGCCGATCGACCTGTCACAACCCGACGAGGTCATCGTTGCGCAGGCGGAAGCCATCGCCAAGCGCTTTCCGAAGTTCATGAGCCGCGCGCAGTGGCAAGCCGAAGTGGCGCGCCGCATGGAGGCAGACCAGCGTGACTGAAACGGTTGAATCGGTGCGTTGCCACGACGTCGCCATCGTCGGACTCGGCCCAACCGGCGCCACGCTCGCCAACCTGCTGGGCGCGGCGGGTCTCTCGGTGGTGGTGCTCGAGAAGGAAGGCGGCGTGTTCCCGCTGCCGCGGGCCATCCATTTCGACGGCGAGGTGCTGCGCATTCTGCAGGGCGCAGGGCTGCGCGAACAGGCGCTGGCCATCGCCCGGCCCGGCGAGCAGGGCATGCACTTCGTCAACGGCGCGGGCGAGACCATGCTCATCCGCGGCGGCAGTGCCGCGCTCGGCCCGCACGGCTGCGCGAACAACTACTACTTTCACCAGCCCGAACTCGAGGCCGTGCTGCGCGAAGGCCTGGCGCGCTTCCGCAACGTGGAGGTGCGGTTGCGCAGCGAATTGACCGGCATCGTGCAGGACGCGAGCGGTGCGACGCTCGATGTTCGCGATGCTGGCAGCGGCCACGCATCGACCGTTCGCGCGCGCTACGTCGTCGGCTGCGACGGGGCGCGCTCGCCGGTGCGCCAGCACATGGGCAGCGCGATGGTCGACCTCGGGCTGCGCCAGCCGTGGCTGGTGTTCGACGTTGTGCTGCGGCAACCGGTCGACCTGCCCGCGCACACCGTGCAGCACTGCGACCCGGCGCGGCCCATGACCTACTGCAACGTGGTCGGCGACCGGCGGCGCTGGGAAATCATGGTGCTGCCCGGCGACGACCGTGAGGCGTTGGTGCAGCCCGAGTCGCTCTGGCGCCTGGTCGCGCCCTGGGTGCGGCCCGAGCAGGCGTGGCTGGAGCGCGCGGCCATCTACACCTTCCACTCCGTGATCGCGCAAGGCTGGCGCCAGGGCCGACTGCTGCTGGCTGGCGACGCCTGCCACCAGACGCCGCCCTTCCTGGGCCAGGGCATGTGCGCGGGCATCCGCGACGCGGCCAACCTCGCGTGGAAGCTGGAGGCGGTACTGGCGCGGCACGCCCCCGCCTCGCTGCTCGACACCTACGAGTCGGAGCGCGCGCCGCACGTGCGTGCGCTCATCGAGCTGGCCGTGCGGCTGGGCAACATCATCCAGACCACCGACCCCGCGCTCGCGGCCGAGCGCGACGCGAAATTCCGCGCGGGCCGGCCGGAAATCTTCGAGCTACCGCCGCAGGTGCTGGGCGCTGGCGCGTTCGACGCGCAGCCCGGGTCGCCAGCGGGCCGCCCGTTTCCCCAGCCGCGCCTGCAGGACGGCCGTCTGCTCGACGAGTTGCTCGGTCGCCGCAGCGCGGTCATCGGCCGAGCCGATGCGCTCGCCGCCGCCGCGCCCGCGACCGTCGAACGCTGGCGCCACGCCGACGCGGTCGTCATCGACCAGCTCGAGGCGCCACTGCGGGACTGGCTCGATGCCCAGGAAGCGCAAGCGGTCATACTGCGGCCCGACCGATATATCGTCGGCGTCGCGCGCACGGGGCACGATCTGGATCGCATCTCGCAACACCTCCCCGTCGCGCCATGACATCCTGGAGGAAATCGCGTGCCGGAAAAATCCATGTCCAGCCTGGGGCGCATGCTGGGTGTTCTCGACCTGTTCGACGACACGCACCTGACACGCACGGCGGACGACATCTCGGCTGCGCTCGACGTGTCCCTGCCCACGGGCTACCGCTATGTGCGGCTGCTGCTGGAAGCCGGCCTGCTGCAGCGCGTGGAAGATTCGCACTACGCGCTGGGCCCGCGCATCATCCTGCTCGACCATTACATCCGCAAGGCGGACCCGGTGCTGCGCGAAGGCATACCGGTGATGCGGGAACTGGTGGCAGCCACCGGCTTCGACTGCGTCGCCTCGGGCCTGTTCGGCATGCAGGTGCTGGACACGCACCGCGAGATGGGCGGTGCACCGCCCGCGCTGGCCTACGGACGCGGCCGGCCGCGCCCACTGTTCCAGGGCGGCGCGCCCAAGGTACTCTTGGCCACGTTCGCGCCAGCGCAGCTGCGCAAGGTCTTCGATGCCCGCCACGACGAGCTCGTGCACAGCGGGCTGCCCGCCGAGTGGAGCGAGTTCCGCCGCTATTACGCGGCGATCCGCAAGGCGGGCCACTATGTGTCGATCGGCGAGCTCGAGCCGCAGCTCGCCGCCGTCGCCGCGCCGATCCTGAAGGCCGATGGGGGCGCATGGGGCGCCATCTCGCTGGTCTTCGATACCTCGCGCCTGTCGATCGTCGATCTCGACAAGATGGTTCACCTGATCACCGAGGGCGCGTCGCGCATTGGAGGTCGCCTGGCGTAAACCCATTTCCACAACCACCACGTGCCCTCGCAGGCCTCACGGACAGACCATGAAACTCATCAGCTACCAGCACAACGGCATCGACAGCTACGGCGCGGTGACAGGCGACCGCGCAGACCGCGTTACCGACCTGCGCAGCATCTTCGGCAGCCGCGCGACGGACTTGAAGGCGTTGATTGCCGCCGGCCTGCTGGACGAAGCCGCCGCGTCGATTGCGAACGCCGATGCAACACTGCCGCTGAGCGAAGTTCAACTGCTGCCCGTGATCCCCAACCCCGGCAAGATCGTTTGCGTGGGACTCAACTACGGCGAACATGTGCGCGAGACCGGTCGTGAAATCACCGAGAAGCCCACCCTCTTCCTGCGCGTGGCCGAGTCGCAGGTGGCGCATGGCGACGATATCGTGCTGCCGCCCGAATCGAGCAAGCTCGACTACGAAGGTGAGATCGCCATCGTCATCGGCCGGGGCGGACGACGCATTGGCGAAGCCGACGCGTGGAACCACATCGCCGGCTACGCCTGCTACAACGACGGCAGCATCCGCGACTGGCAGACCGCCACCCCGCAATGGACCGCCGGCAAGAATTTCTGGCGCACCGGTGGTTTCGGCCCGTGGATGATCACGCGCGACGACATCAAGGACAACCAGGTCATGACGCTCATCACGCGCCTGAACGGCCAGGAGATGCAACGCACCACCACCGACAAGCTGATCCACAGCATTCCCCGGCAGATTGCGCACATCTCGGCCTTCATGCCGCTAGCCGCGGGCGACGTGATCGTCACCGGCACGCCCGGCGGTGTGGGCGCCAAGCGCACGCCACCCGTTTGGATGAAGCCCGGCGACATTGTCGAAGTAGAGGTCGACGCGATCGGTGTGTTGCGAAATGGAGTCTGTGCAGAGTGACACGAGTGGATAAACATCTGAACAGCAGGCCAGCTCAGCAATGCCAACGCCGAACACCGCGGACCAACCGACGACGACCGAAGGCACGTCAATACTCCCTCACCGTCAGTCGACCAGGGTGCTGCGCGTCAACCACTCCACGGTATTCAGGCGCATGTAGCTCAGTCGAAGAGTGGCTCGCCACAAGACGTCAAGTGTCGTTTCACGGAACTCTTGCACAGACTTCACTCCGGCTTCACGCGCCTCGCGCACACTGCCTCTCGACAGCGGTTCGGCGCTGGTAGAGGCAAGGGGAGGAAGAAAATCGCTCAGGAAAACGCCTCGATGCCGACCGCTGCCACTTTGCAATAGCCATGCAGACCCGGCCATGCTTCAACCGAAAATGGGGCAGATCGCAGCCAACGATTTCCGCCAGGCCCGTGACGACGAGGAGAACGGGTTCTTGCGCATGCCCATTCGATCTTGGCTAAAAGAGACCGCGTTGCGAAGTCGTCAAGGCCATGAAGCTTTCTCCAATGGGCTGAAGAATGGCATCGGCAATCGGCTGGAGCTGCCTGGTAAGGTAGTGGTCGTAGTCGATGCGCGAATGGCGGGTCTCCAGCGGCTCCGGCCCGTTCTGCGTCATGACGTACTGAATCCAGCCACCTTTCTGATACTGCTTGGGCCGACCGACCCGACCATTGTGTTCGTCGGCAATGCGAGCCGCCCGGACCTGCGGCGGCACGTTGACCAGATAGGCATCGAGCCGGTGGCGCAGGCGCTTGCGGTAGATGAGCAGGTCGTCCTTGGCGCCGGCCAGCGTCGACTTCGCATAGTCGGTCACGAACTCCTTGTAGGGCTCGCCCTGAAAGATGCGTGAAAGCAGGCCCTGCTGGAACTGGCGCGCCAACGGGGTCCAGTCGCTGCGTGCCATCTCCAGTCCGCGGTACACCATCTCCTCCTTGCCCGTGGCATCGGCACTGAGGCCGGCGTAGCGCTTCTTGCTGCCGACCTCCGAGCCGCGAATGGTGGGCATGAAGAACTTCTTGTAGTGGGTGTCGACCTCGATCTCGAGAAAGCTCTCCAGGCCCTGCTCCTCGCGCAGCGTGCGCGTCCACCAGTCGTTGATGTCGGCCGCCAGGCCCGCCGCGACGGCGTGCGCCTCCTCGTTGGTGTGGGTGCGCTTGAGCCAGACGAAGATGGAGTCGGTATCGCCATAGATCGCCTCGTAACCCCGCCTTTCCACGAATTCTCGCGTGAGCTTCATCATCTCGTGGCCGCGCAGGGTGACAGCGGACACCAGCTCGGGATTGAAGAACCGGCACTCGGCCGCACCCAGCACGCCGGCGAAGGAGTTCATGAGCAGCTTCAGGGCTTGGGACAGCGGCTCGTTCTTCGCCCGCTTGGCCTCGTCCCGGGCACGCCAGAGCGTGGTCACGATCTCCGGCAGGCAGTGCTTGTCGCGCGAAAAGACGGTCCCCTTGGGTCCCTTGACGCGCATGGCCGGGTCGCTGGCGTTCGAGCCCTCGACGAGGCCCACCGGATCGACAAGGAAGGTCCGGATGATCGAGGGGTAGAGGCTCTTGTAGTCCAGGACCACGACGGAGTCATAGAACCCCGGTTTCGAGTCCATCACGTATCCGCCGGGATAGGCCTTGCTCGGAATCTCGCCCACGTTCGGCGCCACGTAGCCCAGGCGATGCATCCGCGGCATGTAGTGGTGGCTGAACGCGGCAATGGAGCCACCGAAGTGGTCGACCTGCAGGCCCGTGGTCTGGGCTCGCTCCATCACGAACTGCAGCAGCTTCGCCTTGTCGAAGATGCGCAGGACCAGCTCGCAGTCCCGGATGTTGTAGAGCGCGAGCGCGGGCTTGTCTTCCTGGTACCGCCGCTCGATCTCCGCCATCCTGTCGTATTCGTCGCCAATGGTCTTGCCTTCACCGAGCAGCGCCTGCGAGACGGTCTCGAGGCTGAAGGACGGAAAGCTCCACACCGCGGCCTTGAGTGCGTCGATGCCGTCGATGACGACCCGGCCCGGTGTGGGCGCGAACAGGTATCCCTGCTTGCCCGGATGGGTTCGCCATTCGATGGGGCGGCGCTCCCGTCCCAGGAGAAGCGGCACGCCGCAGTCGTTGGCGGTCTTCTGAAGCACGCGCAGGTCGAACTGGATGACGTTCCAGCCGATGACGACGTCGGGGTCGTTCCGCTCGAACCAATCGTTGAGCTTCTCGAGCATGGCCTTGCGTGACGGGCAATAGATGAGCGAGAAGGCCGTGGGCTCATCCGATTCAGATGGCGTGTCCGATGGCAGCTCGCCCAGCATGAAGACGACACGCTCTTGCGTGCCGTCCAGCGCAATGGAATAGAGCGCTTCGTTCTGGCTCGTCTCGATGTCCAGCGACACGACCTTCAGCACGGGGCGGAATTCGGGCGCGGGCTTGAGTTTGCAGTCGACGATGGTGGCGCGCTCCGCCCGCCCTCCTTCCACCCGCACGCCGGCGGTGATGAAGCGTTCCATCAGGTAGCGGTCGTGCGGGCGCACGTCGGCTTCGAACAGGGGAATGCCCTGTGCCTGGAGGGAGCGTGCCAACCGACCGAGCTGGCGGAAGTGCTTCGCATAGACACCGAGGACCGCTTCCTGGTGGAAGGTCTTGAGTTCGAGCTCACGCAGCTGCACGCCCGGCATGGCCGCGAGGTGGGCTTCCACCGCCGCCCTGTGCCGGGTCGCGACGAACGCCACGCTGCTGCGGGAGGTCAGGACCACTTTCCGCGGCCCCGCATCGGTTGCCAGCCAGTACTCGATCTCCGTGCCGGCGGGTGCATCCCGCCAGTGGCGCGTGAGGATGAAGCCCTTGAGTTCGGTGGATGTCACGAGCGCTTGGAGAATGGGGTAGAGCGGGAAGGTGGATCTGGGCACAGGCGATTTTCGCGCGCCAGTGTCGAGCTTCCATCCGCGCAGGCGGAGAGTGTGCCAACGTGCAGACAAAGGGTGATGCCGCCCTATCCCACCGAACTCTTGCGGCGGGTTTTCAGAAGCATGTCGTAGAACAGCTGAGCGGACGGCATGAATTCACGGCCGCGCCGCCGGATCAGTCCGATGAGCCGCGTGACCTTGGGGCCTTCCAGTGGAATGCTCACCAGGCCGGCGTGTCCCTTCGGCGGCATCGCCAGGCGCGGCACCACACCCAGGCCCAGGCCTGCCTCGACGAGGCTGACCAGGGCCGGCACATGCCGCACCTCGCAGAACCATTGCGGCTTGCTCTCCACGTGGCTGAGGGCCTGATCGATCAGGAAGCGATTGCCGCTGCCCTGCGCAAGGGTCACGTACTCGTGCTGCGCCAGTTCGGCCCAGGTGACGCGCTTCTGCCTCGCGAGCGGGTGCCCGACGGGGCATGCGACGACGAAGCGCTCTTCCAGCAAGGGCTCGAAATCGATGTCGGGTTCCTGGGTGCCGATGTAGGTCAAGCCGAAGTCGGCGTCTCCGCGGGCCACGGCAACGAGGATTTCGGCGGACGATTCGTCGACGAGGCGAATGCGCACCCTCGGGTAGGCCTCGTGGAACTGCTTGATCGCCGCCGGCAGGAAGTAGCCGACCGCCGACGGCACGCACGCGATGGTGACCTGGCCGGAGACCCGGTCGGTGACTTCCTTGATGCCGACGAGCGCGTCCTCCAGTTCGCGCATGACGCTGCGCGCCTTGGGCACGAAGGCCCGCCCGATGGTCGTGAGCTCGACCTTCCGCGTGGTTCGATTGAACAGGGCCACGCCCAGCGCCGATTCGAGCTTGTCGATGCGGCGCGACAACGCGGACTGCGACAGGTGCAGGTTGTCGGAGGCCGCGCGGAAGCTCGAGAAATCGGCCACCGACAGGAAGGCCCGCAGGTCGGCCAGATCGAAATTCATGCGTTTTAAGCAAAAGTAGCTCTGATATTTGCAATTTACACCAACTGCGCGCTTGGAGATCATTCGTCTCGCAGCAGCCTGCGTCCAGGGCTGCATCCACAACGAGACAGACATCCATGCATCAATCGATCAACGCGACGCGCCGCCGATGGACATCGCCGTTCGCGGCATTCCGTCGAGCGGCCACATTGATTGCCGCAGCGTCGCTCGCGGCGACGGCGCCACTCGCCCACGCAGCCTGGCCGGCAAAGACGGTGCGCCTCGTCGTGCCGTATGGGCCGGGAGGAAGTTCCGACGTCATCGCGCGTCTGCTCGCCAACGAGATGTCCAAGACGCTCGGGCAGGCCGTGATCGTCGACAACAAGGCCGGCGCATCCGGAATCATTGCCATGCAGGAGGTGGCGCGCGCGGCGCCTGATGGCTACAACATCGTGCTCGGGCATGTCGGCACCTTGGCGGTCAATCCCGCGATGTTCGCCAAGCTGCCGTATGGCGACGAGGATTTCACCCCTGTCGCCTTGCTGGCCAAGGTGCCGATGGTGTTTGCCGTTGGCGCGAAGGTGCCTGCGCAGACGCTTGCGGAGTTTGTCGCGTTGGCCAGGGCGCAGCCCGGCAAGCTGAACTATGGCTCCGCAGGCAACGGCAGCGCCGGCCACCTGGCGTTCGAGATGTTGAAGGTCACCACCCGGATCGACGTCACCCATGTGCCGTACAAGGGCACCGGCGCCCAGCTCAACGATCTGCTGGCGGGAAACACGGACGCCGCTTCCGCCGGACCGCCCGGTTTCATCGCGCAGGCCAAGGCCGGAAGGATCAGGATCATCGCGAGCGGATCGCCGCACCGGCTGGACGCACTGCCCAGCGTTCCCACGGTGGCCGAGCTCGGCCACCCCGGCTTCGACAGCTCCCAATGGTTCGGGATCCTTGCACCGGCCAGGACGCCGCCGGAGATCGTCAGCCGCTTGCACGAGGCCGCGGTCAAGGCATTGGGTGTTCCGGCCGTACGTGCGCGGCTTGAGGAAGACGGCAGCACGGCTTCGCCCATGGGGCCTGCGGAATTCGCCAAGTTCATCAGGGCCGAGCGCGAACGCTGGGGCTCTGTCGTCCGCAAGGCCGGCCTCAAGGCCGAATGACGCCGCCATTCACCACTATTGAAAGCCACCATGAACACGACCATTGCAGAAAAACGCGTGCTGCGCGAGCCCGAATTGCTTGAACTCGGCACGCGCGCCTTCGAGGGCCTCGGCCTCGCGCACGAAGATGCACGCGACGTCGCCAGGATCCTGGTCACGGCCGATCTGTTCGGCCTGTCCACGCACGGCCTCAGCCGCATCGAGTCCTACGGGGAGCGGTTGGGTGTGGGCGGCATCAAGGCCAGGCCGCGCATCACGCGGGAGCAGCGAGCCCCCGCCATCGTGAGCATCGACGGCGACAACGGCGTCGGACCCCTGGTTGGAATGCGAGCGCTGGACGCGGCCATGGACACGGCCAGGCAGACAGGCGTTGGCGTGGCCTTCGCACGCGGCAGCAACCACTTCGGCCCCGTCTCGCCGTATTCGCTGATCGCGGCCGAAGCCGGCTTCGCCAGCATCATCGGCAGCAATGCCACCACCACCATCGCTCCGTGGGGCGGCAGCGATGCCCGCCTCGGGAACAGCCCGGTCGGTTTTGGCGTGCCGAATCCGGGCGGCAATCCGTTCCTCCTGGACATGGCGATCAGCGTGGCCGCGCGCGCCAAGATCCGCAACGCGCTCAAGCGCGGTGATGCCATTCCAGACACCTGGGCGACGGACAAGGCGGGCCGCACCACGACCGATCCGGCGGCGGCCCTCGAAGGCTTCCTGCTCCCGATCGGCGGGCACAAGGGCTACGGGCTGGCCCTGCTCGTGGACCTCTTCGCCGGCCTGCTGTCGGGCGCGGCCTACCTCACGCACGTGAAGTCGTGGGTCGACGCACCCGACGAACCGCAGAACCTGGGCCATTTCTTCATCCTCATCGATACGCGGCACCTCGGGTCCACCCCATGGCTCGCGCAGCGAATGAATGATTTCGCGGCCATCCTTCATGACAGCCCTCCCGCGCAGGCATCGCGTCCGGTCCTTGTGCCGGGCGAGATCGAGCTGAACAACCTGGCGCGTCACCGGCGCGAAGGTCTTGCACTGGATCCTGCCGTTCTCGCCTTGCTCGAACAGCATGCCGCCAAGCCATGACGGTCGAACCCTCCATCCGATCGGCGCTCCTGCCTGCGGGCGTGCTGCGTGCGTCGATCAACCTCGGCAACCCGATCCTGGCGCGCTGGGATGCCGCGCGCGGGCAGGCGGCCGGTGTGTCCGTCGACCTGGCCGCAGAACTGGCCAGGCGTCTGCAGGCCGAGCTGAAGCTCGTCGTGTTCGATGCCGCGGGCAAATCCGTCGCTGCGGTCTCGGGTGAGCAGGCAGACATCGGCTTCTTCGCCGTCGATCCGCTGCGCGGGGAGGGCTTGCTCTTCACGGCACCGTACATACTGATCGAAGGCAGCTACCTCGTGCGAGAGAACTCCGCAATCGCAGCCAACGAGCAAGTGGATGCCGCAGGCGTGCGGATCATGGTCGGCAGGGGAAGCGCCTATGACCTCTACCTGACGCGAGAACTCAAGCATGCGCAGATCGTCCGTGCGGACACCTCTCCCGCGGTGGTCGACGAGTTTCTCGCACACGAAGCCGATGTGGCCGCCGGTGTGCGCCAGCAGCTCGCCTCCGACGCCGCAAGGTTGAAGGGCTTGCGGCTCTTGCCCGGGAGATTCATGGTCATCCAGCAGGCGATGGGAACGCCGCGAAGCAGAGGCATCGACGCCGCCGACTGCCTGAGCGCGTTTGTCGAGGAGATGAAGGCGTCGGGCTTTGTCGCCGAGGCCATGGCGCGCCACAACATCGAGGGTGCGGCGGTTGCGCCGCCGAAGGATGCTTGCCAGGCTATCGGACTGCCGCCGTGACGCCATGCCTTCCAAGGCATAGCTGCTGTGCCGCGATGGCGCTCGCCGCCCGGGCAAGCGGCTCGTAGACTCGTCTTCCACATGCCGAACGGATGGCATCAGGAGACATCATGGACAACTTCTCTCAGCTCAAGGTGGCCATCGCCGATCACGTGGCCACGCTGACCTTGGACGCACCGCCCGTCAATGCGCTGACGCGCGTGCTCAATGACGAGCTGACCCGGGCCCTGGACCAGATTTCCGAGATGGACGACGTGCGCGTCGTGATCCTTACCGGCGAAGGCAAGGTGTTCTGCGCCGGGGCCGACCTGAAGGGACGGGCCGAGGTGATCAAGGGACCGGGCGATCTGATGGCCCACTCGCGCCGCACGCGCGAGTGCTTCCACGCGATCCGCGAATGCGCCAAGCCCGTGATCTGCGCGATCAACGGTGCCGCGCTCGGCTCCGGCCTTGCCATGGCGGCTTCGAGCGACATTCTCATCGCCTCGGAGAAGGCCTCGCTCGGGCTGCCCGAGGTCGACGTCGGTCTGCTCGGCGGCTGCCGCCATGCCATGCGCCTGTTCAGCCATTCGCGCCTGCGCCGCATGATGCTCACGGGCATGCGTGTGCCGGGGCCCGAGTTGTACCGGCTCGGCATCGTGGAGGCCTGCACGGCTCCCGAGGACCTGATGCCCACGGCTCGCGAGATCGCCGCCACCATCGCCTCCAAGAGCCCCGTGTCCACCCGGATGGGCAAGCACACCCTCAACGTGATCGAGGACATGAGCCTGCGAGACGGCTACCGCTACGAGCAGGACATGACGGCGCAGATCGCGAAGACCGACGATGCGAAGGAAGCCCAGCGCGCCTTTGCCGAGAAGCGCACGCCGGTTTTCACGGGGCGTTGATCCGCTCGGACACCGCCACGTGGGCGGCTGTCGTGAAGCGCGGCGCTCGTCGTCGCTTGCGGGACGGCATTCGACGACGCGCGATGTTCAAATCTTTCGCAAGCGAGCGGTCCGGCCAGGTTGCTCGCACCATGAAAGGACGCCCCCATGTTTGCCGAACCCTCCCCCAAGACCCGCGAGCTGCTCGAACGCCTGAACAGGTTCTTCGACCAGCACATCTATCCGAACGAAGCGCGCTACCACCACGAGATGGACGCCTTCCGCCGCCAGGGCAATGCCTGGCAGGTGTCGCCGCTCGTCGAGGAGCTGAAGCCCGTGGCGCGCGCGGCCGGCCTCTGGAACATGTTCCTGCCCCATCCGCACCGCGACGTGCCGGCCATCTCCAACCTCGACTACGCGCCGCTGTGCGAGGTGATGGGCCGCGTCTCCTGGTCAGGCGAGGTGTTCAACTGCTCGGCGCCCGACACCGGCAACATGGAAACCATCGAGCGCTACGGCACCGAGGCGCAGAAGGACGAATGGCTGGCGCCGCTGCTCGCCGGCGAGATCCGCTCGGGCTTCCTGATGACCGAGCCGGCCGTCGCCTCGTCGGACGCCACCAACATCCAGTGCACGATCCGCCGCGAAGGCGACGAGTACGTGATCAACGGCCGCAAGTGGTTTTCTTCGGGCGCGGGCAGCCCGCGCTGCAAGATCTTCATCGTGATGGGCAAGACCGACCCCGACGCGCCGCGCCATGCGCAGCAGTCGATGGTGCTGGTGCCGCGCGACACCAAGGGCATCACGGTGCTGCGGCATCTTTCGGTGTTCGGCTACGACGACGCACCGCACGGCCACATGGAAGTGCTGCTGGAGGACGTGCGCGTTCCCGCATCGAACATCCTCTTGGGCGAAGGGCGCGGTTTCGAGATCGCGCAAGGGCGGCTCGGCCCGGGGCGCATTCATCATTGCATGCGCTCCATCGGCGCCGCCGAGCGCGCGCTCGAACTGATGTGCGACCGGCTGCGCAGCCGCGTGGCCTTTGGCCGTCCGCTCGCGGAGCAGTCGATCTGGCACGAGCGCATCGCCGAATCGCGCTGCCTCATCGACCAGGCCCGCCTGCTCACGCTCAATGCGGCCTACAAGATGGACACCGTGGGCAACAAGGAAGCGCGCGCCGAGATCGCGATGATCAAGGTGGTGGCACCCAACATGTCGTGCAAGGTGGTCGACTGGGCGATCCAGGCGCACGGCGCCGCCGGTGTCAGCCAGGACTTCTGGCTTGCCGAAGCCTATGCGCACCAGCGCACGGTGCGCATCGTCGACGGACCCGACGAAGTGCACCGCAACGCCATCGCCAAGCTGGAACTGGCCAAACGCGCCGGGCCGGCGCGCGCGTGAACCCGACGGGGTGGAGCGTTCAATCCAGCTTGGCGCCCACCGCCTTGGCCAGCGATCCCCAACGTTCCGACTCCGTGGAAATGAACCGCCCGAACTCCGCAGGGCTGCTGCCGACGACTTCCACGCCCTGCTGCTCGAACTGCTGCTTCAGGTCAGGCGAGCGCAATGCGGCGCCGACAGCACGGTACATCTTGTCGATGATTTCGGCCGGCGTCCGTGCGGGGGCCAGCATTCCATACCAGTTGTAGGCCTCCACCTTCGGCATTCCGAGCTCGCCGACCGTCGGCACATCCTTGAGGACAGGAATGCGCCTGGCGCTGGTCACGGCCAGGGGGCGGACCTTGCCCGACTGGATGAACGGCAGGACCACGGGAATGTCGACCATCATCATGTCCACCTGCCCGCCCATCAGGTCGGTCAGTGCCGGTGCCGCGCCGCGGTAGGGAATGTGGTTGATGTTCAGCCTGGCCTCACGCTTGAGCAGCTCCGCCTGAAGGTGCGGCGTGGTGCCGCTGCCGGCGGAGGCATAGTTGACCTTGCTGGCGTCGCCGGTGGCCGCAGCCTTCAGATCCGCGAAGGCCTTGAATCTTGAATCCGCGGCCACCACCAGCACCGCCGGCACCTTCAGCGCCTGGGTCACTGCAGCCAGGTCCTTCTGGGGGTTGTAAGGCATCGACGGCGCGATGTGCGGCACGATGGCCAGCGCCCCCGCCGAAGAGAACAGCAGCGTGTAGCCGTCGGCGGGTGACTTGGCGACCGCGTCGGCACCGAGCAGGCCGCCGGCGCCGCCCTTGTTGTCGATGATGATGGATTGGCCCAGAGACGTGCTCAGCTTGGCGCCAAGTGCGCGGGCTGTCTGGTCCACCGGTCCGCCGGCCGGAAAAGGAACGACCACGCGGATCGGCTTGGAGGGGTAGGCCTGCGCCCATCCCGACGCTGCGGCCAGCGCAAGGGCAAGTGCAGCTGCGGATTTGAAAAGTCCATTCATGGTCGATGTCTCCGATTGTCGTGACCGAACTTTAGGCAGGGCGGCGAGCCGTGCCACCGCGCTCCGGCGCATAGCTGCTATGCGATGCCGGCCACGCGAGGCCTGCCGTTATGCGCCGCTGCGCATCACAGTCTTGCGGGCTCGCCAGTAGCCCGGGACGGGTCCGGATTCCAGAATTCGCCCAACACAAGGAGAATTCGAATGACCACGAACAAGGGGCCGCTGGCGCATGTCAAGGTGCTGGACCTCAGCCGCATCCTCGCCGCGCCCTGGGCAAGCCAGATCCTCGCCGACCTTGGCGCAGAGGTGATCAAGGTCGAGCGGCCCGGCATGGGCGACGACACACGAACCTGGGGACCTCCGTTCCTGAAAGATGCCGAAGGCAAGGATACGAAGGAAGCGGGCTACTACCTGGCCGTCAACCGCGGGAAACGCTCGATCACTGTCAGCCTCGAGAAGCCGGAGGGCCAGAAGATCATCAAGGAACTCGCCAGGCGAGCCGACATCGTGCTCGAGAACTACAAGGCTGGCACACTGGCGCGCTATGGCCTGGATGAGGCATCGTTGCGCAAGGTCAACCCGCGGCTCATCTACTGCTCGGTCACGGGCTTCGGCCAGACAGGCCCCCGCCGCGACCAGCCGGCCTACGACTTCCTGATCCAGGCAATGGGAGGCCTGATGAGCGTCACCGGAGAAAAGAACGGCCGCCCCGGCGGCGGTCCGCAGAAAGTCGGCATCCCGATCGTCGATCTGATGACCGGCATGTACACCGCCGTCTCGGTGCTTGCCGCGTTGGCGCGCCGCAATGAAACCGGCGTCGGCGACGCCATCGACATCGCGATGCTCGATGTACAGGTCGCGACGCTTTCCAACCAGGCGATGAACTACCTGGTGTCGGGCAAGGTGCCGCAGCGCAACGGCAACGCGCATCCGAATATCCAGCCGCAGGACGTGTACGGCTGCGCCGACGGCGACGTGATCCTCGTGGTCGGAAACGACGCCCAGTTCGCCAAGCTCTGCGAAGTCTTCGGCCGCACCGACTGGATCGCGGACGAGCGCTTCGCGACCAACGCCCAGCGGGTGCGCAACATCCGTGAGCTGTCCGCCATGCTGCGCGACGCGTTCGCCCAGTGGGAGCGCGAGAAGCTGATTGCCGCGCTCGACAAGGCCGGCGTGCCCTGCGGCCCCATCAACACGGTCGCCGAGGTGTTCGAGGAGCCTCAGGTGAAGGCGCGCGAGATGCTTCGCTACGTGCCTCATCCGAGCGGTGTCGACGCGCCGCAGGTCGCGAGTCCGATGCGTTTTGCGGATTCCCCGCTGCAAACGCAGACCGCGCCGCCATTGCTGGGCCAGCACAGCGACGACATCCTGTCCGAGCTGGGGTACAGCACGGCGGGCATCCATGCGTTGCGGGAAGCCGGAGCGGTCTGATGGCCCAGGCGATGAAGCTGCACTGGTCGCCCAAGTCGCCCTATGTGCGCAAAGTGATGATCTGCGCCCACGAACTCGGCCTGCTGCCCAGGCTCGAACTGGTTCGCTCGGTCGCCGCGATGCGCAAGCCCAATCCGGCCATCATGGCGGACAACCCGCTGTCGAAGATCCCGACCCTGGTGCGCGAGGACGGCTCGACGCTGTTCGATTCGATCGTGATCTGCGAATACCTGAATGACCTGGCCGGCGGCGCGCTGTTCCCGCCGCAGGGCGAGGCGCGCTGGCAGGCGCTGCGCTGGCACGCTTTCGGCGACGGGCTCCTCGACGCGCTGATTCTCTGGCGCAACGAGCGCGAACGCGAGGTGCCGCTGCAAGCCCTGCTCGCCGCGTTCGAGCTCAAGACCCGCGCCTCTGTGCACATGCTCGACCAGGAAGCGCAGGCCTTGCGCCATGCGCCGCTCTCGATAGGCCACGTGGCACTCGGCTGTGCGCTCGGCTACCTCGACTACCGTTTCGACACGCTCGGATGGCGCCAATCGGCCCCTGCCCTTGCGACCTGGTTCGAGACGCTGCGCGCCCGTCCTTCTTTCGCTGCGACGGAGCCGATCGATGGCTGAGTCCGCAGACCGGCCTCCGGGTCAGCGATAGAGCATCCCCGGATTGGCCACGAGCACCCGCTCGGCGAGTTCGTCGCGGCCGGCCCAGTCCTTGAACATCGCGAGCAGCGATGCCGCGTCCGGACTCGGCGCCACGCGCAGGTGCGGCCAGTCGCTGCCCCACACCAGGCGCTCCGGGTTGGCCTCGATCATCTTCTGCTGGAACGGGCGGCCGGCCTGCCAGTCGGGCGCGTCCAGAAGATTGCGGTAGGCGCACAGCTTGACCCATACCCGGCCCGAGGCCAGCAGCTCGAGCAGCACGCGAAAGCCGGGGGCGTCGACGCCCGCTTCGACATCGAAGCCGCCCATGTGATCGATCACGACCGGCACCGGCAGTGCCTTGAGCTCGGCGGCAATGCCGGGCAAGGCTTGGCAGTCGGTCCACAGTTCGGCGTGCAAGCCCGCATCGGCCAGCGCCGGGGCCAGCGCACGCAGGTCATCGAAGGAGGCACTTCCCGCAAAGTTGGTGCCGGCGCCGCTTCGGTGGCTGAAGCGCGCGCCGCGCACCCCTTGGCCGTGCAAGCCGGCCAGTGCCAATCGGCTGCCCGGCTGCACGACGACCACGCCGCGCAGGCCGGAATGGGCCGCCAGCGCATGCAGCAGCAGCGAGTGGTCCTCGCCATAGGCACTGGGATGCACCAGCACGCCGTTGCTCAAGCCGAGCCGGGCCAGCAGCGCCAGGTACTGCGACGCAACGGCCTCGGGCGGCGTGTAGCTGCGCTCCGGGGCCAGCGGAAAGCGGTCGTAGGGGCCGAACAGGTGGGCGTGGCAGTCCCATCCGGCCACGGTGGCCGGCACGGCGTTCATGCTGCAAGTTCCGCGTGCTGCGGCAGGGCAAAGGCCGGCGCCACGCCTTCAGGCAGGGGAATCTCGTGGCAGTTGAGCGTCATCGCGACCATGGTGTAGTAACCGATCAGCGCCGTGAGTTCCACCACGGTACGTGCCCCGAAGCGCGCCAGCGCCACAGCGTACGTGGCGTCGGAGACCGAGTTGTGGCGATTGAGTTCGACGGCATAGCGGTAGACGGCGGCATCGTCCGCCGACAGGCCGGACGGTTCGGAGCCGGTCAGGATCGCCTCGATGACGGGCCGCTCGATGCCCGCCTTCTCGGCCTCTGCGCGATGCGCATACCACTCGAAAGGCGAGTTGCAGGCGCGGCCGGTGACCAGGATCGCGATCTCCGACAGCCGCGGCGGCAAGGTTGTGCCGTAGCGCAGCAGCGCGCCGAGTGCCTGCCATTTGTCGGCCAGTTCCGGGTTGTGCAGGGCGGCCCGCAGCGGACCCTGGATCCTGCCGCGCGGGCCGGAGACGATCCTGTCGTGGACCGCGCCCTGCTCAGGGCTCATGGTGTCGGTCGGAAAGAGGGGTATGCGTGGCATGAGGTGACTTCTCGAAGGTGTCCAGTTCAGGGCGGCAGCGTGCCGATCCACGCCACGATAGCCTGTGCCACCGCCGCGGGTTGTTCGGGAATCAGCGCATGGCTGGCATTCGGGATCACCTGCACCGTGACCTTGTCGCCGAGCACGTCTTTCAGTTCGTTGCGCGACGCGGGCGGGCGCCACGGGTCGTCGGCACCCTGCAGGTCGAGCAGCGGCGCATGGCTCACCGGCCACCACAGTTCCTTGGCCGGCTTTGCACCGGCCTGTCGGTAGGCCTGGCGCAGCTCCGGGTGCCAGCCGGAAAGCCAGGGCTCGGGGTTGTTGCCGGGTGCGAAGAATGCGTGGCGCAAACCGCGCAAACGTGCTTCGCGCGGCTGCGTGGGATCGGAGGCGATGGCCAGGGATTCGGCCATGCCGGCCGGAAATGTGCGCGCCGCGCCGCCGGCGACCACCACGCCGCGCACCTGCTGCGGATGGTCGAGGTCGGCCACGCGCGCCACGAAATGTCCAAAGGCATGGCCCACCAGCACGGCGCGACCGCCGCCCAGCTGCCGCACCGTGGCCGCCACGTCGGCGGCCAGCACGTGCAGGCTCAAGGCCTGCATCGGTCCGGTCGAGCCGCCCATGCCGCGCGGCTGCGGCCGCAGGACCTTGAAGCCGGCGGCGGCGATGCGCGCCGCCACATCGTCGAAGTCTTCCGAGTCGCGCTGCGACGAGGGCAGCAGCACCACCGCGGGCCCCCGGCCTTCGACGATCACGTCGATGCGGGCCGGGCCCTCGGTCAACAGCACGCGCTGGCGGGCCGGGGCGTCGACGGGGGCGAAGCTGGTACAGGCCAGCAGCGACAGCGCGAGCGCGCCCATCGCGGCCTTGCGCAGCTGTCGATCGAACCATCTCAGGGGCATGCATGTCTCCGGCACGAGTGGCCTCGAGGATGGCCACTTTTGAGTGGATGAGCATAGGCGCGGGTCGGGCGCCGCGACTGCCCGCACGACGCAATGCTGCTATGCAGCGGACCGCAACGCTACGCCGGCTCGATCGGACGCCACATGCCGCTGCGGGCGTTGTCGTTGACGATGTCGACGATCTCCGCTGCCACCGTCGACACAGCCTTGGCCGGACCCTTGGTGCGGGCCAACGCCATGGAAACAATGCGCTGCACGCCGGGCGAGACGATCTTCGCGGCCTGCAAGCGGCCTTCCTGCACCTCGGCCCAGACGGCGTGGATCGGCAGCACGGTGTACAGGCGAGCCTCGGCCACGGTGGAGCGCATCAGCGGCAGCGAATCGGCTTCCATCGCCGGCGCCAGCGTGATGCGCTCCTGCCGCGCGATGCCGTCGAGCGCTGTGCGCAGGCCGTTGGGCGCGCCCGGCAGGATGAAGGGCAGCTCATGCAGCGCGCTGAACGGCACTTCGGCTGCGGCGGTCAGGCGGTCGCCGGCGGCGCCGATCAGGTAGCTGTCGACCGTGGCCAGCGCCTGTTCCTGCTGCGGCAGGGAGTTGCCGTAGCGATAGAGGATGGCAATGTCCACGCGTTCGTCGGCCAGCCATTCTTCCACCTGTCCGCTCGAGCCTTCGAGAATCTTGAGCTGGACGCCCGGGTGGCGCGCGCGCAGCTGCTTGAAGAGGCGCCCGACGATCGGATTCGTGATCGAAGGCAGCGAGCCGATGGTGACGCGCCCCATCGGCTCGCGCGCCTCGCCGCGAATCTCGAGCTCCAGTTGTTCGGCGTCCGCAAGCAGCGCCTTGACGTGCGGAAAGATTCTCTGGCCCACATCGGACAGCGCCACACCGCGACCGGTGCGGTTGAACAGGCGCGCGTTGCATTCGCGTTCGAGGGCATTCAGGTGCCGGCTCAACAACGACTGGTTGCTGTCGAGAAAGAGGGCTGCGCGCGTCAGGCTGCCGAGTTCGGCGATGGCCAGAAAGGCCCGCCATTTCTGCAGGTCGGAGGTGAGATCGAGTTGGAGGTTGGTGGCTTTGGCGGGCTGCATGTCGGGCACCACAGGGAAGGTACCCATTGTGTATGGGCAACAGCCTTCCTCGGTAGCGGGTTTGCAGCAGCGACAAGGGGTCGGAGACAATTTCCGAACCTGGTTGGAGTGGGAGGCCGCCACCCCGAAGAGGGCTTCAGCTGCCAAGACGTTGGCGCAGCCATCCAAAGAACGAGCCCGCGAGGAATGCCCAAACGCTCAACACGACCAACGCTTCGAGGAAGCCGGCCCAGGAAAACGGTGCAGGCCGCATGAGTGCGCTGAAGTCCATGCCGTGGAACAGGCCGTTCATGAAGTTCAGGAATGGGCCGGGCGCGGCGAGCCAGACCATTGCGCACAGCGTGTAGAAGACCGCAACGGTCATGGCCAGGGCCATCCCCGTACGCAGCGCCGTGGGAGCGGAGTCCGGGTTCCGGACTGAAGGCGATGTCGTGCTCATGAGATTCTCCTGGTGGCGCTTCAAATCTTGGCGCGATGGGGCCGGGCTGCATTGACACACATCAAGCCGCGCGTCGAAATACGTGCGACGCTCGTGCAACGAGAGGGAGTCCGGTGACCAAAGGAGCACGCCCATGGACCACGATCATTCCGAGTCGCCGCCGTTCCGGCGCTCCCCTGCGGGCCTGACGCTGTTCGCAGCCGCCGCGGTCGGCGGCTTCTACCTCGTCACCGAGCACACAGCACACCTGTTCGGCGCCCTGCCCTACCTGATCGTTCTGGCCTGTCCGTTGATGCACATCTTCATGCACCAAGGCCATGGTCACGGCGGCCATGGGCACCCGGGCGGACAGTCCCCGGGGAACGACCATGAACAGCGCTCCGAATGACTACGGCCTCTGGGGCCTCGTGTTCCTGAACTCCGTCATCTTCGTGGGGTTCGCATACAGCTTCTTCAAACCGGCGAACCTGCGCGACTGGCGCAGCTTCGGCGCGTACGGTGCCTTCATCGTGGCCCTGTTCGCGGAGATGTACGGCTTCCCGCTGACCATCTACCTGCTCTCCGGCTGGCTCGGCACGAAGTTTCCGGGCGTCAACCTGCTCGAGCACGACGCCGGCCATCTGTGGTGGCTCATCACGGGCCGGCATGGCAATCCGCACTTCGGCGCGCTGCACATCCTCAGCTTCGCCTTCATCTTTGCCGGGTTCACGTTGCTGTCCAAGGCGTGGCACGTGCTGTATCACGCCCAGCGACGGCACGAACTGGCCAAGACGGGCCCCTACCGGCTCGTTCGCCATCCCCAGTACATCGGCTTCGTGGCCATCATGTTCGGCTTCCTGCTTCAGTGGCCCACGATGCTGACGCTCGGAATGTTCCCGGTGCTGTTGGTGATGTACGTGCGGTTGGCCATCTCGGAGGAGCGTGATTCCGAGCAGGCTTTCGGCGAGGCCTGGCGCGAGTACGCGAAGGCCACGCCTCGGTTCATCCCGAATTTGTTCAGGGCTTCGCACGCACGCCAAGCCAGCGGCCACTGAGGGAGCAGAGTTCGCGTCCGGTCTCGGCAATGCTACCGGGCGCCGAACCGGCGCTCGTGCTGCCGGAATACGCGCAGCACGTGAGGCACACTCCGGGGCGTGTGGCGACGCTCGGCGTCACGGGTATCCTCATCTGGAGAAGGAAGCGACTGGCGCGCCTGGGCCTGTCGGCAACCTCGGTCCGATAATTGCTGCGCAGGCATTCCGTGCCTGTTCCCCCTGGAGGCTGCCCCGTGACGCCACACGCCTATCTTTCCCCCAAGCTCGCGCTGACCGCGCCGCGCGGGTTCGCGCTGCGCTACAGCGGTCAGCCCCGTTACCACTGCAACTGGCACATGCACGACTGCGCGATGCTGCTGTGGCCGCAGACCGGCGGATTGAAGGCGGCGTGGATCGACGAACATCCGAACGACGCGGCAGGCCACACAGGCACCGTTCAACTGTCCCGCTCAACAGCCATCCTGTTGCCCGCAGCCACCGCGCACAACACAAGGGCCAGTACCCAGAAACAGCGCCACGGCGAGCTGTACCTCGCCCCCGAGGTGCTCAAGGGCCGCGGCAGCTTCGGCGCGTTTCGCCTGGACGGCGCGATGCTCGCCATGCTCGATGCGCTGGTGTCCTCCACGCTCGACCCGCGCAGCGCCGAGCCGCTGGTCGACGCCATCGTCATGCAGATCGCCGTGGGGCGCAGCCTGCCGCTGCTGCCGGACACAGCTGCGCCCTCGCTCGGACAGCGGATGGTGCGCCGCTTCGGCCTGGCGCTGGAGTGGGACCAGCAGGTGCCGCTCGTCGATGCGGTCGCGTGCGAGTTGGGCGTCTCGCAGCGGCAGCTGCAACGCGCCTGCCTGCAGGAGTTCGGCACGTCGCCCATCGACATCCGCCGCCGCATGCTCGCGGGGCGTGCCCGCGAGCTCATGGCACAGGGCCAGACGCTCGCGCAGACCAGCCTGCAACTCGGCTTCGCCAGCAGCGGACACCTCGGCCGGCTGCTGCGCGCCATCTCGCACTGACCCGACGCGCAGGCCGAGCGGCCTGTCGCTCCCTGGATCGCCCTTCGTCGCGTTCCGGTTCGTGCCCGGCGCCGGGTCTTCCTAGCATCAGCCCCCACACCCCTGGAGCTGATTCATGCATCGACCTTTTCAGCGCGCAGCCCGCATGGCCGCACGACATTTCGCACCGCTGGCCCTCGGCGTCTCGGCCCTTTCGGGCGTCCCCGCCCTCGCGCAGGAATGGCCCACCAAGCCGATCACCGTGATCGTCCCCTTCCCCGCCGGCGGTGGCACCGACCTCGTCGTGCGCTCGGTCCAGGTGGCGCTGCAGAAGCAGCTGGGCCAGCAGCTGGTCATCGACAACCGCGCGGGCGCCGGCGGGACCATCGGGTCCGGCATGGTCGCCCGGGCCAACCCGGACGGCTACACCGTCGGCATCGCAACCACGAGCACGCACGCGGTGAGCACGGGCGTCTACAAGAAGCTGTCCTATGACCCGGTCAAGGACTTCGCCTACGGCGGCATCATCGGCACTTCGCCCTACGTGCTGGTGGCCAACCGGCAGCTGAAGGCGACGGACATGAAGTCGTTCATCGCGGCGCTGCGCGCCCGGCCCGAGGGCGCGAGCTTCGCGTCGGTCGGCGCTGGCACCGTGTCGCATTTGCTGGGCGAGAAATTCAAGGACGTCGCGAAGGCGCCGTGGGTGCACGTGCCCTACCGCGGTGCGGCCCCCGCGTACACCGACCTGATCGGCGGCCAGGTGCAGTTCATGTTCGACAACCCGGTCGGCCTGGCGCCCTACATCCACAGCCACAAGCTCGCGGCGATCGCCACGACAGCCCCCGACGCGCTGCTCGCCGGCGTGCCCACGTTCGCGCAGGCCGGCGTGGCCGGGTTCGACCAGACGCTCTGGTACGGCTTTGCCTTCCCGAAGGACACGCCGCCCAAGGTGGTGGAGAAGTTCAACCGCGCGTTGACCGCGGTGCTGAGTGATCGGGCGATTGCGGCCGACCTGGCCTCCAAGGGCGTGAACGCGACCCCCGGCACGTCCGAGGTCATGCAGGCCACCGTGGCGCGCGACGCGCCCTTCTGGCGCGGCATCGCACAGGCTGCCGGTGCAACCGCAGATTGAACGAAAGGACCACCACGTCATGAACATGGCCCATCGGCAATCCGGCGAAGTCGCAGGCATCCGCGTCTTCGTCAACGGCCCCCGTGGCGGCAACCCTGTTCCCATGGTGAGGAACGCCGACGGCATGGCCGCGTCCGACATGCAGGACGTGGCCCGGCGCCACGGCCACGAGTCGGCATTCGTCTTCGAGTCGAACGAGCCCGGCATCGACTGGAAATTCCGTTTCTTCGTTCCCAACCACGAGATGGAGATGTGCGGGCACGCCACGGTCGGAACCCTGTGGGCGCTGCGCGCATGGGGCGAATGGACCACGCCCTCCGCGCGGATACGCACCCTGAGCGGCGTGGTCGACGCCTGGTGGGACGCACCGCGCGGACGCGTGTGGATCTCGCAGCCGAAGGTCAGGCTGTCGGCCGTCGACGCGCATTTCGGCGAGCGGGTCTGCCAGGTGTTGAGTCCGCAACTGCCGGTCGAGCGCCATTCGCTGGTCGAGAATGCCGCCACCAGCCGCGTCAAGACGCTGGTGCGCATGCCCACCATCGCGGCGCTCGATGCACTGACACCCCTGCTCGGGCAGATCGAGGCAACGTGCGCGTCGATCGATTCGACGGGGCTCTATCCCTACGCCGTGGAAACCGGTGCCGACGGCACGCCCGTCGTCGCGGCGCGGCAGTTTCCGCGTTCCTCCGGCTATCCGGAAGACGCGGCCACAGGCATCGCAGCGGCCGCCTTGTGGGGCTACCTGAGCATCACCGATGCCATTCCCGTCGGAACGCCTGCCGCGCCGGTGGTCACGTCGATCCGTCAGGGCGAAGCCATGGGCAGCCCCTCGGCCATCGAGCTGCAGGCGCGGTTCGGGGCGCACGGCGAAGTGGTCGGCTGCTGGCTCAGCGGCCACGTGGAATGGGCCGCACTGTGAGTGCAACACACCCGGATGAACGCCTGCGTTCGGTAGGCCTGGTGCTACCGGCCGCGCCGACGCCCAAGGGCAACTACGCGTCCACCTGTGTCGTGCCGCTCGGAGGTGACAGGCATTGGGTGCACGTGAGCGGACAGACCTGCCGCATCAACGGGCGTGCGCTGGCGGGACGCTGCCGCGACGACAGCGACATCCTCGAGGCCGCGCACGCCGCCGAGGTGGCCGCGCTCAATGCGCTGTCGGCACTGGCGAGTGCGGCGGGAGGTCTTTCGAACGTCGAGCAGATCGTTCGCGTACGCGGCTACGTCAATGCCGACCCCGGGTTCGGGCAGCACGGCGTGGTGCTTGATGGGGCGTCGAATGTGCTGGGCGTGGCCTTCGACGGCCATAGCCCGCCGGCGCGCACTGCGGTGGGAGTGAGCAGCCTGCCGGACGATGCCTGGGTGGAGATCGAGCTGGAGGCCATGGTGCACGCCCGATAGATGATTCAGATGGGCAGAACTTGCTTTTCCGTTCCTCGCCGTCACGGCTCGGGCAGGCACCTCGAAGCCACGGACTCCCTACAACAGTTCTTCCGGCGCCAATCCCCCCAGAAAGCGGGCCATCCAGACGCGCCATGCGCTGGCAAGCGGGTCGCTCGAATAACGCACCGGCCGATCGTTTTCCAGGGACTGCCAATGCAGCGATGAAGCGGCGTCGCCGGGCTCGTCGAGCCCGACCTCGAAGACCTGGTCGAGCGTGGTGGCCTCGCCGAACAGCGCGGTCAGCTGCCGCCCGAGCTCCTGGCTCTCGATCCGCAGCGCCACCTCGGTGTTGAGCTTGCTGGAGCGCGGATCGAGGTTCATCGACCCGATGAACACCGCCTCGCCATCGACGACGACGGCCTTGGCATGAAGGCTGGCACCCGACGACAGCCCCAGGCGCGGGCTCCTGGCGCCGGGTCCGCCGGGCCGCAACTCATACAGCGCCACGCCGCACGCGAGCATCCGCGGACGATAGCGCGCGTATCCGGCATGCACCACCGGCACATCGGTCGAGGCCAGTGAATTGGTGAGGATCCGCACTCGCACGCCGCGGCGGGCCAGACCGCAAAGCACCTGCACGCCGGTTGCACCCGGAACCAGATAGGGCGACACCAGAATCACTTCATGCCGGGCCTTCTCGACCGACTTGCGCAGCACCGGGAAGATCGCGCTGGTGGTCTCGAGCGAACCAGCGAACGGATCCACAGGCACGTCGGACAGCGCCTCGGCGGGCGCAATGACCAGCGGCACCTGTCCGGTGCGCACCAGGCTGCCGAACGCTGTCTTGCGCAGCGAGCGCACATAGTCGCTCTCTCGAAAGTCGCCGGCCTGCGCGGCGATCCCGGCCCATGCCTGCCGGAGTTCGGCCGGGGCCGGCACAGGGCCGGCAATTGCAGCAATCGGCACCGCCCCACGGCTGTTCCAGTACCGGTCGAAGCTGCGTGACACGTCGGCCACCACGGGGCCGGCGGCCAGCACGTCGAGATCGGCAAAGTCGCGCTCCTGGGACACATTGAAGTAGGCGTTGCCCAGATTGCGGCCGCCCATCACGGCCACGGCACCGTCGGCGATCCACAGCTTGTTGTGCATTCGCCGATTCAGGCGCTCGCCGTCGCCAAGCAGTTCGAGCACCTGCGCCAGGCCGAAACTGCCGCGCTGCGAGAACGGATTGAACAACCTCACTTCCACGTTCGGATGGGCGGCGAGCATGGCCAGGTGAGATTCGCGATCGCCCACATTCAGGTCGTCGACCAGCAGCCGCACGCGAACGCCCCGCTGCGCGGCCCGCAACACACCGTCCAGCAGCAGGGTCGCCGTCGAATCATCGGCGACGCTGTAGTACTGCAGGTCGAGGCTTCGTTCCGCCGCTGCGGCGAGAGCGCCGCGAGCGGCAAACGCCTCCGGTCCGGAGACCAGCAGATGAAAACCCGATTGGCCCGGTGCCGATGCGAGTCGCGAGAAGTAGGTGCGGCCAAGCGACGTCAGCAGGGGTTGGTCGAACGCATGGGACGGCACGCGGGGCACGTCGAGAGCAAGCGACGTACAGGCGGCGAGCAGCGCCGCGGCCACGGCGAGCATGCATCGGCCAACCATCCCGCTGCGGCGGCGGCGGCGGCGTTCGATGCCGGCCGGCGAAAGATCGAGCTGCTCACGCATCACGCAGCGCCTCCGCCGCCTCGAAAAGCATGGCGTGCATGCGTCCCCGTTCCTCCACCGTCGGCCAGCCGGCATCGGCAGGGGCGCCCACCGACTCGATGCGGCCGTGCGCGTCGACATGGGCAAGCCCATAGGTCTCGTTGACGATGGCGTCGGGCTCGCCGTCCTTCAGACGCACGTACCAGTCGGCCAGGCGCAGGTTCTGGCCGGCCCATGCGGGCGCCGCGGCCTCGTGGCGCGCGAGCGCCACGTACAGCGCATGCGGGACCGCGTGCACGCCGCCGGCCTCGTCGAGCAGGAACACATACGAGGCATGGTCGCCAGCCGGATGGCGCAGCGTGCGGCCCGACGCGTCGACCGTGCTGTACACCGGCGCGAAGCCACCGCCGGGGGTGCGGAAGTTGGTGGTCTGCCCCTGGTACATGCGCGCGGCCACCCACTGCGCGTCGCCGTCGTAGGCGTAGGCGCGCAGGTCGAACTTCATGGCATGGGCGGCGTCCTCGTCGATCCGGCGTTCGCCCGGCGGCACGATGGCCTGCGCCACGTAGTCGCCAGCGAGGATCTCCTGCCACACCCGCCGCGTGAGCTTGTCGCCGCGGTAGGCGGCGCGGCTGCCAAAGCCGGCGACCGGCTTGAAGAAAAGGCCGCGGCGTGCGGCCCACAGGCGCTCGCCATCGGCAGCATTCACGACCTCGGTGTGCGGGACCGCGTGCAGCAGCACCCGTCGGGTGGCTTCGGGCACACCCAGCGCCTGCAGCCGCGCCGCATCGCTGAAAACGGCGAGCTGCCGCTTGTCCGCGTACAGCGCGTGAGCTTGCGGATGCGGCGTCAGCACGACGCCTTGATGCACGTACGCCTCACGCAGCGCGGCGCTTTCCGGCTGCTCGAGATAGAAGTCGGTCAGGCGGTTGTAGACCAGGTCGATGGCCACGTCGCCATGCCATAGCGCACCGTTTCGCCATTCGAGGGACGACGGGTCGGCAATGACGGCGCGCAGGCCGTGCCGCTCGAAGAGTTGCTGGAACAGCAGGAACTCCGCGTAGAGGTATTGCTCCGGCGGCGCCGTGTCCACGATGGCGATGCTGGCCAGCGGCCGCGAGCGGCCCGCAAGCCGCCATTCCTGGCGGAACATGTCGACGATGCGCTGCTCGAAGGCGTCCGCACTGGCCTGCGTGGGCGCCATCGAATCCATCGCCTCGCAGCAGGCTCGCTGGGCGCGCGCCAGCACCGCGTTGAGCATGGCCCCGCCGGCGTTGGTGTTGATCTCGATGAGGCCGAGGCGGTCCTGCTCGAGATGGAAGTCGTAGCCGAAGAACACGCCGCGCGGGCCTGTGTTGCCCAGCCGGGCAATCGCGGGAGCGGCGGCCAGCGTCTGTTCGCGGTACGCCGGCAGCGCCACCACCGACTCGACGGCCCGCACCACCTGCGCCATGCGCCGTATCCGCGGCGCGGCAACGAACACCGGCTGGGCCGCGAACACGAACGGGCAGCGCTCGCGCACCAGCTCCGACAGGCCCGGCTGCCCCAGCTCGGCGCCGAGCGCGCGTGCGAGCGCGTCCCGGTCGAGGCTGAGGCAGAAGCACTCGCGGTTGAGCTGCTCGATCTTGGCAGTGGGTGCCAAGATCGACACGGTGGCCGCAAAGGATTCGGCGCGCTCGCCCGCAGGCAGCGCGGTGGTTTCGTTGCGAAAGAGGTGGGGAACGGGTCTGGGCATGCAGGCAAGAGGATGCACCGATGGAGCGGCAGGTGCTTGAGCAAGATCAAGCCAGGTGGCTCAGTCCCGGGAAGCCGCGGCGCTATTCTTCACGGCAGCACCCGCACAACGCCGTGAACCGACGCCGGACGAAGTTCACGCGGTCCGTGTCGGGCCAAAGGTCCCACTCAGAAGGTGACGGTCACGACGATAGCGTCAGCGTAGGTGCCGGGCACTACCGTGGCCTGGCTTGCGGGAATGCGCCCGTAGACAGTATGCGAAGCGTTGCCCGTGACGCCGCTCGTGCTGCCCGAGACACTGCTCGCGCCCCAGACCGTGCCACGCGCAGCATCGGTGTACAGGTTGTAGTTGAGCCCGTTGGCGCCCGAGGTCATCTTGCGCTGCGCGACCGTTCCGGCGCCTGTTCCCAGACCGACGGTGTAGCTGATCGCCGTTGGCACCACCCCGAGGACCAGGCGCGCCTGTATCGTGACCGTCGACGTGCTGTCGGTCACCAGGGCGCTCAGTGGCGCGTAGTTGCCGAAGGCAAGGTCGCCCGCAATGACGGTCACGCACAGAAGAACATTGCAGGTCTGCCCGGTCCCGGCCTGCGCCACGCCGGCCGCTGACAGCATGGATACCGCCAACGCCACGTTGCGGATGCGGCGCTTCAACGGGGCGACGAGGCTGCGGCGATCGGTTCGCATATGTAGGGGCCAAGGCCGGAGAGGATGCTCCTGGGGAGCACGGGACCCAACGTGAAGCGGCATTGTCCGCCACGCCAGCGCGCTTCGAACTGTTCGCCGGCCTGCGGCCGCTCGATGGACACCGCCCCGCCGTATCCGGAGATGAGCGAAGCCGCGCGCGTGCTGCTCCAGATGTCGATGCCGGGCGGCAAGGGCCGCCCGTCGGGCAGATGGACGGTCGCGAGTACCTGCGTGTCATGGGAAATATCGAAGGCCGCAATCGCAATGCCCTTGTAGCGCGGGACAACCTGGAGCGTGTCGCTGCGCACCTGTGCCTCGATGGGGAGATCGGTGTTGTCGATGCCGATCCGGTTCGGTTCATAGGCGCGCAAGCCGGTCACGATGGCCCGTCCTTCCGCATCGGTGGTGGTCCAGGGCTGGTTCTCGCGGTAGACCTTGATGCCCGGTGCGCCCGGCACGGTGACCAGCGCGAAGGCGTCGTCGGTCTGGCGGGTTGCGAATGCAAGCCCTTGCGTATAGCCCACTGCGCCGCTGGCGCGCAGGCGCAGACCCGTCTCGCCGCCCAGCCTTGCAGCTTCGGCCGTGACGATGCCGTAGCGGCCGAGCCAATCGACGCTCGCCTCCGTCCTCTGGAGTTCGCCGCGCGACACCAGCAGCCGATAGCCGTAGCCGGCATCGCTGGGCGGCGACTGGCTGATTTCGGCGGTGGTCGTGTTGCGTCCTTCGCTGCGTTGCGTCGAGACCGAGAGGTTGCGGCGTTCACCCAGCGGCACGGTCAGCGTCACGCCAACGGTGGTGGCTGGGCGCATGGCATTCTGGCTGGTGCGCGCGGCGTAGGTGCTCAACCATGCGTCGCCGGCGACGGCCAGCGTCCAGCTGGCCGTCCACACGCCGACGCGCTCGCCGGAGCTGTAGCGCAGCAGCGTATGGCTGGCACCGAGCGTTCCGAACTTTCCCAGCGAGCGTCCCGCAAAGACCTGGCTTTGACCAGCGACGTGCACCTTGCCGTCCTGCCAGCCGATCTGGGTGAAGTCCCGGCTTGCCACCTGGCGGCTGGCGGAGAAGTTCCAGTCGTTGCTCGTGCGCGTGAAAGAGGCCCGCGCCAGCGTGCCGTGCCCGCCATCCGAAGAACGGCTGGCAGCGCCGTGCAGGCCGAATTCGCCCATCGGGGCCCACACCCAGTTCAGGCCGCCGCCGGCGGTCTGGCTGCGCGCGTCGGCCTCGCCATGCCATTCGATGGTGGCCGTGTCATCCAGCCCCTTGCGCCAGTTGCCGGACACGAAGGGCCGTCCGTAGTCGAAGCTGCGCTCGCCATAGCGCAGGCGATTCCAGCCGAACGCGATCGAGTAGTTCGACAGGCCGGCGCGCAGCAGGCTCGAGCTCACGTAGTACGGCGCCGTGACCGTGCGGCGCACGCCGAGCGCATCGGTCACTGCAAAACGCATTTCGCCCGCGCCCGTCAGTACCGGCACATCACTGATCGCGAACGGCCCCGCATTCACCTTGTCCTGGTAGCGCAGCGTGTCGTTGACATACACCTCCACGGCCGAAGGAACGGCCGAGCCGCCACGCAGTGTCGGCGTCGGATAGCTGATGTAGCCCGGCTGCAGGCTGAACTGGGTGCCGAACTGCACGCCACCGAAACGAAATGGCGTGGACCATACGGCGCCTTGCGTGATCGAGTCACCCACGGTCAGCCGCGTCAGGCGCTCGGGGTCGTCGTATCGGTAGTAGGTGTCGAGCCGGGTCGCGCCGTGGGCTCCCCCGAGCGAAGACTGGCCGACCACGAAGTTGCTGGCCATCACTCCCCACGCGCCTGAGACTGCCGCGTCGAAATAACCCGAGGCGCGGGTTCCCTGGCGATCGTGCTGCAACGCGACGTCATAGTTGAGGAAGCCGCCAAGTGCGGCCTCGGACAGGGGCACGCGCGGCGCGGTGCGTGCACGTGTCGCGCCGGCAGTGAAGGCCTCGGGCGGTACCTGCAGATTCGCGCTCTGGGTGCGCTCGTCCAGCGTCACCTTGAGGCCCGTGATGCCGCGCAGATCGAAATAGTCGACGCCGCCGATCCGCGCGGTGGGCGCAGCAGGTATGACCAACTGCCAGGCCTCGAGGTCTGGCCGCCCGAACAGCAACTGCGCGCCACGGCGGCGAATGGGTCGCATCGCTTCCTGCGGCTGTCCGTTGATGCGCACGTCCAGGATCACAGGCTGTGCATCTTCCGCGGGATTCGAGGCAACGGTCTGCGCACTGGCGACCTGAACAGCGAGGCAACTGCAGCACACGCAGAGGCCGAGTGCCGCCGAGGGGCGCGCGGGGAGGCTCAGCCTGCCCCGGGCGGGGTGACAAGACACACGCAGCAGCTGCAACCCGGGGGCCTCGTCACTGGCGTGGCGCGGTGTCGGCACGGGGAATGTGCACGATGGCCGCCGGCAACGCGGTGGGCGCATCGCTCGTGGCATCGATCTGGAGGCTGCTGCCACGGGCCAGCAGGGGCAGGTCCAACGCCACGTCGGCCGACCGGCCAGGCAGCACATAGAGGGACATGTTCTTTCGCAGCAGTTCGACGCCACCTTCGCGCCGCACGAGGATCTGCGTCAGCTGCAAATGATCCGTGCCGCGGTTGTCGATGGTCAGGACGTGGCCGGAACCTCCGGGTGTGGCCGAATCGGGGGACGCACGCTGCAGGCGCCATTGCGCGTCCTGGCGCGATGCGCCTGCGGGCGGTACGAAGATCGGCACGGCAAGACGCAGCAGCGTCTGCAATTGCGCGCCGCCCTTGCCGTCCCGTGGGAGCGCCTGGTCACGCGGCAACTGCTGGAAGAAGATGCGGTAGCTGCGCTCCGTGTCGGCCGCCGGAACCTGCAGGCCGAGCCGCACGATCTGCTGCGCGCCAGGCGACAGGCGAAAGATCGAAGGGTTGACCAGCACCTCGCGCGTGGGCTGATAGATGTCCTGCCCGTTCTCTTGCGACCAGGCCATCACCTCCGCCTGGACCGCGACTTCGGCCTCTTCTTCGCCGCTGCCCAACGTAAGGGCCGCAACGGGACGCGATGGTGTCAGCACCACCCGCACCGGCGCGACATAGAGACTCGCGGCCTGGACTGCGCCGGACGCTATCCCCATCGCCGCCAGCACCCAGGGCAGCAATGCCGCTATGCGCGGGAGCAGTGGAGCCATTCGGCGCGATGTCGTCGACCTCAGTAGGTCAACGTGAGCGTGATGGTGTCGGCGTAGTCCACCTGGGGGGAAGCGGTGTATTGGCCGATGGGAATCGCGCCGTAGATGGTGTACGGCTGCGGCAGGCCGGTGGCCGTGTAGCCTGTACCGGCCGTGCTGTCGTCCCAGTTGGTGGTCATCGCGCTTTCCTTGAAAAGAGCGTACGACAGGGTTTCGTTGCCTGCGGGAGCTGTCGGGCTCGTCATCTTGCGCGTGGTTACCGTCGCACCCGAGCCGGCGCCAGGACTCAGGCCTACAGAGTACGTCGTGCCGAAAGTGCAGGTGACATTGAATGCCGTTGTGCCGGTGGCCACTGTCCCGGTCGACGGGGTGTAGCTGCCAAAGGCCAGCGTGGCGGGTGTCGACACGAGGCAGGCCTTCAGCACGGTGGCCGTCACCTGGAACGTGGCGGTCGCCACGGCGGCTTGCGCGGATTGAACGGCCAGGACAGCCAACAAGGCGAGTGCCCCAGCACCCACGATGCGGGGAGAACGCGAGAGTTTCCGTTGCATGGAAGTTTCCTTCATTGAACGTGCTCGGTCAGAACGCCGCCGTTGCGCCCAGTCTGAGGGGTAAAGGCATGTCGTGCCGCCATCGCCAAAAAGAAATAAGCAATTTGTTTCAATTGATGCAGCGCAAATCGATGGTGCCGCCGCCGTGCTGAGCGCCGCCGGAGGCTGCGTCAGAGGCCTGCCCCGCCATGACCATCCGCTGCAATGCGACGCTGCACGAACTCGCCTATTCAAGAGAGTGAAGTGGAAGGCTGATGGTGAAGACGCAGCCCGAACCTGGCACGTCCCGGACCGTCAATGTTCCGTTGTCCGCTTCAATGCTCTGACGAGCGATCGAGAGCCCGAGTCCCAGACCCGCTCGGCTGTCGCTGTTGGGACTGAAAGGGATGAACATCTTGGCGGCGCCACCTGGCGGCAATCCTCCGCAATGGTCCTCGACATCGATGAGGACCTGTTCGCCCGAGGCGTAGGCGCTCAGGGTCACCATGGAGTTCTCCTGGGTGTACTTGAACGCGTTCTGCAGCAGGTTGGCCAGCGCCGCGTGAAGCAGGTCCCGGTTGGCCAGAATCGCCAGCGAGGGGTCCACGGTTCGCACCTCGAAAACGGCGCCTTGGCGCGCCACATCGAGCCGGGCCACAAGGTCGACGTCCGCAATGAAGGATGCCACCGAGAAGGTCTGGCGTTGATCTGCCCCTTCGCCCCTCACCTCGGCCGTGGCCCTGCTGATCAACAGACCGAGCGTGGAAAGGCTTCGCTTGAGGACCGCGCCCGTGGCGCCGCTGATGGCCATGTGGCCCAGTTCGAGCGCACGCACGGCGAGGGTGGCCGTGCCGAGCGAGTTGCGCAGTTCATGAACCAGGAATCCCAGACGTTGCTTTTCGCCCGCGAGCTGCTGCACCGAGATCTGCGCATCGCGCTGAGCGCTGAATTCGGTGACGGCGTCCGCAATGGCGTTGTCCAGACAACGGTTCAACGTGCGAAACTCGACCACGGCAAATGGCGCGTCGCACTCGAATGCGAGGTCCGTGATGGCCTGGCAGAGATCGCCGTAGTCATGAACGACCTGGTCCACGGTATAGCCGAGATTGAGCAGTTCCTTGCCGTGCGCGGTGGCGCTCACGCCTATTTCCGACAGGGCGAGCGTATCGCCTCCAGAGGGCCCCGAGATGGCGATGCTCAGGTCCAGTTCGTCGTCGTCTTCCGCGGAGAGCGTTCTCGTGAGCTGGTCCAGGAACATGGGCACGCCATGGGCCAGTTGCTTGTCGGTCGCCGCTCGCAAGGGGCGCTGTGCAACTTTCGCCTTGCACCTCGCGATCAGTTCGTCGCGATTGTTGAGAAGGAAACGGTGCATGAAGACCTCCTTGGTCAGGCACGAAGCGGCGGGGCAGGCCAGCAGCTCATGCTTCGCAGGCTCGAATTCCACTATAGGCGCCTGGGGGCTGGGACGTCGAGGAAACTTCAGAGCAAAGTGAAGCTGGACGCGACGCCCGGCTGCATTCGCTGGCTTCAGTCCTCCGGGTGTCATGTTTTGTAGGTGAACGATCGTCACCAAGCATCCCACCTTCCTACAAGGAGGCTTTCAGCAGGATGCGCCAATTGCCTGCATGGAGAGGCCAACTTACCGGTTGAAGTTGATTCAGGAGCTGTCCGCCGAGGAGCGGCGCTGGCAGCCCGACCCCGCAGATTGGCTTAAGGAACACGACAACATGGCAGACGACAAGACCAATGTGAGCGTCCAGGGCCGCAATCGCATCAATCTCAACGAGGCGCGGGAGGTCAAGGACTGGACCCACGCGCTCGGTGTGAGCGAGCAAGAACTGCGAAATGCGGTCGCTGTCGTGGGCGATCAGGCAGAGAGGGTGCGGGAATTCCTCACCAGGCGGTCCTGAGAGGTGCAAACGGGCGGCCGACGACCTCATCATCAGCACGAATTCTTGTCCCACGGTCCTCTTTGATCAAAAAAAGGCGCTTCAAAAGAAGCGCCCCAAAGGTGCAGAGGTATCTCTCCGTCGACACGGATCGTCAATGCAGCCGAGACCCCTTCGGCAGACGCCTCGCCAGCCACTCGTGCACATCCGCCCGGATGTTCCGGCCTTCCAGCAGGAAGTCCTCGAAGCGGCTCGGCACGTAGGGCAGGTAGACCAGCGGCATGCCCGCCTCCTCCGGCGTGCGCGCCGCCTTGCGGTTGTTGCACGGCGCGCAAGCGGCGACCAGGTTCATCCAGGTCCAGGGTCCACCGCGCGATTCCGGGAACACGTGCTCGCATTGCAGCTCGCGTTCGTGGAACACGCCGGCGCAGTAAGCGCAGGTGTGGCGGTCGCGACGCAGCAGCTTGCTCTTGCTGACGCCGGGAACGACCTCGAAAAGATTGATCTTCGATGCGCCGCGCAGCGCGATGATCGGCGCCACTTCGATTCGCGACTGCGCTCCCCGAGCGACGTTGAAGCCGCCGCGCAATGTGGCCAGCGGCGTGGTGCCCTGCTCCCAGGCAACGGATGCGCTGGCATAGTGCAGCGCAGCCTGCTCCAGCGAGATCCAGGCCTGCGGCGTTCCCTGGATGTCCAGTTGCAGTACATGTGGGTTCATTTCGCCTCCTTTCGCGGCGATGGTTTTCGATGAGATCGATGACGCGGAATAGCCATCGCCATGGAGAGGGTCGAACATGGGGTGCGCGAACGGAGTCGAACCGTCGTCAGCGGGATCACAACCCGCGGCTCTGCCCTTGAGCTACGCGCACCACGTGGTGCAAATTCGCTCGTCTGTTCTCTGAGCCAGCGAGGCGTTGGTCCCACGTGCACGACTCGAACGTGCAACCCCCTGCTTCGTAGGCAGGTGCTCTGGTCCATTGAGCTAACGCGGGAAAAAAGGTGTCCGGTTACGGGTTCCGGCGCCGCCCAATCTTTGCGGCCGGTTTCCGCGGGAGGGCCATCTGCATGGCCCGGTCCCGCTCGGGTAAAAACAAAAAGGCCCGGAACCTTTCGGTGTCCGGGCCTCTGCATGAGAGCGCTTGAGAGATGCGCGCTTAGTTACGCGCTACCTCCGCCCGGTGGCAACTGATCCTCATCGGCACGAGCCCGCGGCGAATGCGCCGGCGTGAAGTGCATGGGGTTCGGTCGCTGATGGCGCTTCGACGGCAGCATGCCGAGGTCAGCGCAAAACCAGGCACGCACGAACACCCGGCCCGGTGCGGGTCGAATGCTGGTGAGGGTCAGTCCTGCGTTCACGATGGTTCCTGCTTGCGTTGGTGTGAATGAAATCCGTGCGGGCAAATCCGCGAGTGGGATGAACTGTAAATAGTCTTTACTTTCGCGTCAACAGGCTCGGCAAACTTTTTTTGTGTTGTTGTTTTGGCCGGAGCAACGCTAGGCTGCGCCGAACAGCGCGTCGGCCGGCGCGCAGCGCAAGGCATCCTGCGCCGCATCCGTGAACCCCTCGCACCACCTGGCCAGTGCGGCGGCCTGCGCATCGCCCATGGCGGGCACGAAGGTGCGCATGCGCTGCTGCAAGCCTTCCCAGGTGTAGGGGTCCTCGGGGTCGCCGCGGCGCAGATCGCGGTAGGCCGTGAGCTGCCTTCCATCGTGCAGCCTGATCGTCACGCGGCTCGGACGGCGCTGCGGGAACGCACGTTGGAACTGATCGTTCGGCAGCACCTGCATGCGCGCGGCCAGGGCGCGCAGCCCGGGGTTGTCGAGGTCGGGTGCCTCCGTGTCCGTGATGCCGAGCGCGCCCTTCTCCAGCAGCACTGCCAGCAGGTAGCGCAGGCAGAAGCTGGCCTCGGTCGGCCTGGCGGGCCACTGCACGCCCGCGATCTTCAGCGCATGCGGAAAGATCTCGATCTCCATCGCCTGCACGTCGGCGGCGCGGATGTGGTGTTCCTCGATCAATGCGTGCGTCGCGTCGAGCGGCGTGAAGAGCATCGCGCAGGCCGGCCAGGCCTTGATGGTGGTGGTGTGCAGCCGCTCGGGCGCCTCCAGCCCTCCATCGACGGCGGCCAATGGCCCTTCGCCGGCCAGCGCGGCGTACATGCCGCGCCGGCCGGTGAAGAAGGCGCGCGCCCCCGGCAGGCCGGCCCGGGCGGCATAGGCTGCCGTCATGCCGTTGCGCACGGCGAACGCGGGATGCAGCGACTTGGAATCGTGCGCGTCGTCGTCCACCAGTTGCCAGAGGCCGGCCGCCTGCGTCGCGGCGATGCCCAGCGCATGGTGCAGCCGCCGCGCATCGAGCCCCATCGCCATGCCGGCCGCGGCAGCCGCGCCCACGGCGCCGGCCGTGGCGGTGGCGTGGAACAGGCCCGCATGGCGCGCGCCCAGGGCTTCGCCCAGGCGCAGTGCGACCTCGTAGCCGGCCACGATGGCGCGTGCGGCGCGCTCGTGCGTCAACTCGAGCGAGGATGCCAGCGCGAGCACCGGCGTGATGGCGACCACGCCCGGATGCAGCATCGCCGCGCGGTGCGCGTCGTCGATCTCGCGAAGATGCGCGATGCCCGCGTTGACGAAGCCGGCGGCCAGCGGTGTGGCGCCTTCGGGCTTGCCGCCGAACAGCGCCGCCCTGCCGGCGCCGGGCATCAACGCCTGTCCCAGGCCGCGCAGCCCGGCGGCAGCGGGCATGTCCTGCGCCGACCCGCCGGCGGTGAACCAGTCCAGCAGCGCCTGCGCGAGCCGTGCACGCGTGACGGCCGTCAATGGCTGGGCTGCCTGATGGAACAGATGCGCGACCAGCGTGGATTCGGGCAAGGCGGTGGAGATGGAAGTTGCGGCCACTGTAGTCTCTAGATTTTATTGAATGAAATTCGTGTCATTATATAAAATGACTCGACTTGCGAGGAATTTGCCAAATGCGCCTTTTCATCCGTTCCTTCTTCGATGCGGCCACCGCCACCTTCTCCCATGTGGTCGACGATGGCGCCGGCGTCTGTGCGGTCATCGACCCGGTGCTGGGCTTCGACGCGCGTTCCGGCCGCACCGATGCGCGTCCGGCCGAGGCCGTGGCCGCGCACATCGAGGCGAAGGGCCTGCGGGTGCAATGGCTGCTGGAGACGCATGCGCATGCGGATCACCTGTCCGGTGCGCCCTGGCTGCAGCAGCGCTTCGGCGGGACGCTGGCGATCGGTGCGGGCATCACCCACGTGCAGCGTGAATTCCGCGGCGTCTTCAATGCCGGCGACATGGCCGTGGACGGCTCGCAGTTCAACCGGCTGTTCGCCGATGGCGAGGCCTTCGCCATCGGCCGGCTGCAGGCGCAGGCGCTGCATGTGCCCGGCCACACGCCGGCGGACATGGCCTACCGCATCGCCGACCCGGCCGGCGGCCCGGATGCGGTGTTCGTCGGCGACACGCTGTTCATGCCCGACCTGGGCACCGCCCGCTGCGATTTCCCCGGCGGCGATGCGCCCACCATGTTCCGTTCGATCCGCCGGCTGCTCGCACTGCCGCCGCAGACCGTGCTCTACCTCTGCCACGACTACCCGCCCACCGGGCGAGAGGCCGCCTGCAGCACCACCGTCGCAGCGCAGCGCGCGGGCAACATCCATGTGCGCGAGGGCGTGCCCGAGGCCGACTTTGTCGCGCGCCGTCAAGCGCGCGATGCCACCTTGGCGCTGCCGGCGCTGATGCTGCCGTCGGTGCAGGTCAACATGCGCGCGGGCCGCATGCCGCCGCCCGATGCCAACGGCACCGCGTACCTGAAGATTCCCGTCGACCGGCTGTGACCCGGGGCCACACGGCCCGCGGGCGCTACCGGCGCCAGTCCCGCGGCGGACGGCTGCTGAAGCCCTGCTGCACCAGCGCCTTTTGCGCCACCTGCACGGCCTTGCGCTGGGCCGTGGCGCTCTGCCGCTGCGCGAGGCCGATCACCACCAGCGCGCCCTGGAAGGCGCCGTCGCTGTCGAACACAGGCACCGCCACCGACGCGATCTGCGGCACCCGCTCCTCGCGCGTGATGGCGAAGCCGTCGCGCGCAATGGCCTCCGCATGCGGCGTGCTGCCGCCCGTGAAATAGCGCAGCACGTGCGACGACGAGCCGCCGGCCGAGAGCTTGAGCCGCGCGCCCACTTCCACATGGTGGCGCACCTCGTTGCTGCTGTTCTCGCGGTAGAGACAGACGCGTTCGTCGCCGTCGCGCACGTAGAAGGCCACCGTCTCGCCGGTCTGCCGCATCACCTCCTGCAGGACCGGCTGCAGCCGCGTGCCGATGTCGAAGGTACGCCGGTAGAGCATGCCCATGTGCAGCAGCGCCGGGCCGGGTGCGTAGGCGCCGTCGTCGAAGCGGTGGACCATGCGGGCACGCACCAGCACGCCGAGCAGCCGCAGCAGTGTGGCCTTGTCCAGGCCCGTGCATTCGGCCAGCTCGCGCAACTTCAGCCGCAACCGGTCCTCGGTGAAGCATTCGAGGATCGACAGGCCGCGCTCGAGCACGCCGGAGGGCGGCTGCGGCGCGCTGGCCTCCACCTCGGAGGCCGTCGCCTTCACGGGCGAGGCGGCGTCCGATGGGCGCCGTGCCGTCTTGCGGGCCGGGCTCGGGTCCGATGTCTTCTTCGAAGCGGGGGTAGATCTCATGGGTGCAGATTGTGTGCGATCGCCGCATCGGTGCCGACACCGTTGACAGCGCCGGGCACGCTCACTAGAATTTTGTTTATTGAACTGTATTTCAATCAATGAAATACTGCAAATCATAAAGAGCCATCCCGGCACGATGGCGCAGGGCCCCCGCCCTGCCCTCGTGCCGGGTTGCCGAGAAGTGTTTTTAGAGACGGAGACATCGGGGGTTTTCCTCGCGCCGGACGATCGGCGCGCAGGGGCACCCGCCTTCTGCATGACCGCGACCATCGACATTCCCGCCGCCCCAGCCACCGACGCGCTGGCCGAGACGCTGTCCGGCATCGTGGGCGCTGCCCACGTGCTGACGGCCGCCGCCGACATGGCCCGCTACGAGGCCGAGTGGCGCCGCATCTACCCCGGCGCCGCGCGTGCCGTGGTGCGCCCGGCCAGCACCGGCGAGGTGTCGCGCGTGGTCGCGGCCTGTGCGGCCGCGGGTGTGCCCATCGTGCCGCAGGGCGGCAACACCGGCCTCGTCGGCGCCTCCACGCCCGACGACTCGGGGACCGAGATCGTGCTGAGCCTCGATCGCATGCGCGCCGTGCGCCGCGCGGATCCGCTGGACAACACGCTCACGCTCGAGGCCGGCTGCACCGTGCGCGAGGCGCAGGCCGCGGCCGAGGCGGCGGGCCGCCTGTTCCCGCTCTCGCTGGCCTCCGAGGGCAGCGCCACGGTGGGTGGCGTGGTCTCCACCAACGCGGGCGGCGAGCAGGTCCTGCGCTACGGTAACACCCGCGAACTGGTGCTGGGCCTGGAAGTGGTGCTGGCCGATGGCCGCGTGCTCGACCTGCTGGGCGCGCTGCGCAAGGACAACACCGGCTACGACCTGAAGCAGCTCTTCATCGGCGGCGAAGGCACGCTGGGCATCGTGACCGCCGCCACCTTCAAGCTCTTTTCAAGGCCGCGCCAGGTGGTCACGGCCTGGGCCGCGGTGCGCGACCCGCGGGCCGCGGTGGCGCTGCTGTCGCGCCTGACCGATGCGGTGGGCGAGCGCGTGACCGCCTTCGAGCTGATCGGCGAGGGGCCGCTGGGCCTGGTGTTGCAGCATGGCACGCCCGGCATGCGCGCACCGCTCGGCGGCGTGGCGCCCTGGTCGGTGCTGCTCGACGTGTCGGAGGTCTCCGCGAGCCTGGACCTGCAGCCCGCGGTGGAGGAGGTGCTGGGCGCGGCGATGGAGGATGGCCTGGTGCTGGATGCCGCGCTCGCCGCCTCCGACAGCCAGGCCCATGCCTTCTGGGCACTGCGCGAGCACATCCCCGAGGCCCAGCGGCTGGAAGGCCCGTCGATCAAGCACGACATCGCCGTCGCCATCTCGCGCATTCCCGATTTCATCGACCAGGCCGGCGCGGCGCTGCAGCAGCTGATGCCCGGCATCCGCATCGTCTGCTTCGGCCACGTGGGCGACGGCAACCTGCACTACAACCAGGGCAAGCCCGCCGGCATGGCCGATGCCGATTTCCGTTCGCACGAAGGGGCGGTGCACGGCGTCGTGCATGCCACCGCCGCGCGCCTGGGCGGCTCCATCTCCGCGGAGCACGGCATCGGGCGGCAGAAGCAGGCGGCCTTCATGCACTACAAGAGCCCGGTCGCGCTGGCCGCCATGGCGCAGATCAAGCGCGCGCTGGACCCGGCCAACACCTTCAATCCGGGCCGCATGCTGCCGCGCGCGTTCCTGGACTCCCTCACCTCCCGCTAACTCCACCAGGACCTCCATGCCCGTTTCCGTCTTCGACATGCAATCGCTCCAGCACCTCTGGGGCACCGATGAACTGCGCACCATCTTCGGCGAGGAGAACCGCATCCAGAAGTGGCTCGACTTCGAAGCCGCGCTGGCCTCCGCGCAGGCCGAGCTGGGCCTCATCCCGGCCGCCGCCGCGAAGGAGATCGCGAGCAAGGCCAAGGTCGAGAACATCGACATCGCCGCGATGTCGGCCGAGATCCGCCGCATCAAGCATTCGCTGGTGCCGGCGCTGAAGCAGCTGCAGGCCGCCTGTTCCAAGGAGAACGGCGAATGGGTGCATTACGGCGCGACCACGCAGGACGTGGTCGATACCGGCGTGGCGCTGCAGCTCAAGGAATTCCACGCAGTAGCGATGCGCGACCTGCAGGCCGTGGGCCGAGAGCTCGGCCGCCTGGCCGTGGCCCACCGCGACACGCCCATGGCGGGCCGCACGCATGGCGTGCAGGCGCTGCCGATCACCTTCGGCCACAAGTGCGCCGTGTGGCTCGACGAGCTCGGCCGCCACCAAGAACGCCTGGTGCAGGCCGCACCGCGCGTGCTGGTCGGCATGCTGGCCGGCGCCGTGGGCAGCCAGGCTTCGCTGGGTCCGAAGGCGGTCGAGCTCGAGGCCCTGATGCTGAAGAAGCTCGGTCTGGGCGTGCCCACGATCAGCTGGGCACCGGCGCGCGACCGCTTCACCGAATACACGGGCCTGCTCGCCATGCTGGGCAGCACGCTGTCGAAGATCGGCAACGAGCTCTTCAACATGCAGCGCAACGAGTTCGGCGAGGTCGAGGAAGGTTTCTCCGAAGGCAAGCTGGGCTCGTCCACCATGCCGCACAAGCGCAACCCGACCTCGGCCGAGAACCTGGCCGGCCTCTCGCGCCCGCTGCGCTACAACGCCGCGATGATGGTCGAAGGCATGGTGCAGGAGGGCGAGCGCGACGGCATCGCCTGGAAGATGGAATGGAAGGCCCTGCCCGAGTGCTGCATGATCGCCGGCGCCATGCTGTTCCAGGCCAGGAACCTGCTGGCAGGCCTGAAGGTGAATGCCGACGTGATGGCCGCCAACCTCGACCGGATGCGCGGCTACCTGCTGTCGGAACGCGTGATGCTGGAACTGTCGGAGCGCGTCGGCAAGCAGACCGCGCACGAGTGGATCTACGAGGCCTCGATGCACGGCATCACGCAGAAGCTGACGTTCGCCGATGCGATGCGCCAGCACGCGGGCCTCGGCAAGCTGCTCGCCGACGACGAGATCCGCGACATGACGGATCCCGCGGCCTATCTGGGCCAATGCGGCGCTTCGGTGGACCGTGTCGTGGCCGCGCAGGCGGCCTGGCTCGGCTGATTGCGCCCCTGCGGGGGTGCGCACGGCACCTCCCGCTCCACGAATAAATCAAGGAGACATGACATGCACACCATCGCCCCGAGCCGCCGCCATTTGTGCGCCTTCGCGTTGGCAGCCGCCGGCATGCTGGCGCTGGCCGCACCCGCCGCCCAGGCGGCCTACCCCGAGCAGCCCGTCAAGCTCGTGGTGGGTTTTCCGCCCGGCGGCGGCGGCGACCTGTACGGCCGGTTGATCGCCAACGCCATGGGCAGGACGCTCGGGCAGACCGTGGTCGTCGACAACCGCGCCGGCGCCGGCGGCAACATTGCCGCCGACATCGTGGCCAAGGCCAGGCCCGACGGCTACACGATCCTGCTGGCCATGAGCGGCAACCTGGCGGTCTCGCCCGCCATGAAGCCGCAGAGCCTTCCCTACAAGGTGCCCGACGACTTCACGGCGATCGGGCTGATCCTGGAGGCGCCGCACGGCCTGTTCGTCAGCCAGGGTTCACGCTTCAAGACGGCGCGCGAGCTGCTCGATGCCGCCAGGACGCAGAAGCTGAGCTTCGCCTCCACCGGCACCGGCGGCGCCGCGCACATCGGCATGGAAATGGTCAAGCAGAAGGCCGGGGTGGAGATGCTGCACGTGCCCTACAAGGGATCGGGCCCGGCCATCACCGACATGCTGGGGGGCCAGGTCGACAGCTTCTTCGCCACCGCATCCCCGCTGGTCGGCCAGGTGCGCCAGGGCCAGCTGCGGCTGCTGGCGATCACCGGGGAAAAGCGCAACCCGGCGATCCCCGAGGTGCCGACCTTCAAGGAGCTCGGGGTGAACGTGCCGGTGACGCAGTGGTACGGGCTGGTGGCGCCCGCCGGAACGCCGCAGGCGGTGGTGAAGCTGCTGTCCGACCACCTCAGCCGCGCACTGGCGACGCCGGAGGTGCGCGACGCCATCCGCAAGGACGCCGCCACCGAGCACGACCTGCCGATGAACGGCTTTCGCAGCTTCGTCGTGGACGACATCGCCCGCTACAAGGCGGCGATCACGCCTTCGCTGATGAAGGAAATCTCCCAATGAACCCCATGACCTGCGACACCCTCATCTCCACCGAGCAACTGGCCGACGCGCAACGGAGTGCGCATCCGCCCCTGGTGCTGGACTGCAGCTTCGAGTTGACGAATCTCGACGCCGGCCAGCAGGCCTACGACGCGGGGCACATTCCGGGCGCGTTCTACCTTCACCTGGAACATGCCCTCTCGGCCGAGAAGACCGGCCGCAACGGCCGCCACCCGCTGCCCGGCCGCGAAGCCTTCGCCCGCACCATGGCCGCGATCGGCGTGGGCAACGACAGCCAGGTCGTGGCGTACGACAACGCCGGCGGCATGTATGCGGCACGCCTGTGGTGGATGCTGCGCTGGGCCGGGCACCGCGCGGTGGCCGTGCTCGACGGCGGCATCGCGGCCTGGAAAGCCGCGGGCCATGCGGTGTCGACCGAAGCGCCACCCGCGCGGCCACCCGGCCGCTTCACGCTGCGCGAACCGCTGGTCACAACCCTTTCCTACGACCAGGTGAGGGCCAACATCGAGAGTGGGCACAAGCTCGTGCTCGACGCCCGCGCCCCCGACCGCTTCCGCGGCGAGAACGAAACGATGGACCCGGTCGGCGGCCACATCCCCGGCGCGAGGAACCGCCTGTTCAAGGACAACCTGGACGCCGACGGCCGCTTCAAGCCCGCCCACCAGCTGCGCGCCGAGTTCGACGCCATCACCGGCGGCCGACCCGCCGCGGAACTGGTGAACCAGTGCGGCTCGGGCGTCACCGCCTGCCACAACCTGCTGGCCATGGAGGTCGCGGGCCTGAAGGGCGCGGCGCTGTACCCCGGATCGTGGAGCGAGTGGAGCGCGCAGCCCGGCGCGCCAATCGCCACCGGCCCGGCGGCCTGACAAGAAGCTTCGGAGACAAGCCCATGCCAACCCCAAGACGCCATTTCCTGCGCCGCTCGGCCGCCCTGCTCGCCACGGCCGGCTTCGCGGCCCTGGTGGGCATCGCCCACGCGGCCTACCCCGAGCAGCCGATCAAGCTGGTCGTGGGGTTTCCGCCCGGCGGCGGCGGCGACCTGTACGGCCGCGTCATCGCCAACGCGCTCGGCAAGCACATCGGCCAGGCGGTGATCGTGGACAACAGGGCGGGCGCCGGTGGCAACATCGCGGCCGAGACCGTGGCGCATGCCCGGCCCGACGGGTACACGCTGATCCTCGCGATGAGCGGCAACATGGGCAGCGCGCCTGCGATCCGCGGCAACCTGCCCTACAAGGTGCCTGAAGACTTCGTGCCCATCGCGCAGCTGGTCGAGACGCCCTTCGGCCTGATGGTGAGCAGCAACTCGAAGATCGAGACCCTGAAGGACTACGTGGCCGAGGCCAGGGCCGGCAAGCTCACCTATGCGTCGACCGGCACCGGCGGCGCGGCGCAGATCGTGATGGAGATGGTCAAGCAGCAGGCCAGCCTGGACATCCTGCACATTCCCTACAAGGGCTCGGGCCCCGCGCTCAACGACCTGTTCGGCGGCCAGGTGGCGAGCTTCTTCGCGCCCTATACGCCGCTCATGGGGCAGATCGCCGGCGGCAAGCTCAGGCTGCTGGCCGTGAGCAGCCCGCGCCGCGTGCCCTCGTTGCCGGACGTGCCCACGCTCAAGGAGTCGGGCATCGACGTCGTGATGACGCAGTGGTATGGCCTGGCCGCGCCGGCCGGCACGCCGAAGGAGGTGGTCGACACCATCGGCCGCGCCGTCGAGAAAGCCATGAAGGATCCGGAGCTGCTCAGGGTCTACCGCGCCGACGGTGCGCGGGAGGCCACGCTGACCGGCGACCAGTTCCGCGACTTCATCGTGAAGGACGTTGCGAACTACAGGCGCGCGGTCGAGCGCGGCGGATTGAAGGCCGAGTAGGAACCGTCCACACCATGCCCGCCGACACGCCCACCTTCCATCCGCACAGCGCCCACTGGGGCGTGTTCTCCGCCGCCTGGGACGGCCACACGCTCGCGGTGAAGCCGCACCCGGGCGATCCGGATCCGAACCCGCTGATCGACAACTTTCCCGATGCGCTGCGCCACCGGGCGCGCGTGACCACGCCGATGGTGCGCAAGGGCTGGCTGGAGCGCGGCCCGGGGCCCGATCCGATGCGCGGCCAGGACGCCTACGTGGCCATGCCCTGGAGCGAGGTGCTCGACCTGCTGGCCGCGGAGCTGCGGCGGGTGAAGGAGCGGCACGGCGCGGGCGCGGTCTTCGGCGGCTCCTACGGCTGGTCGAGCGCGGGGCGCTTCCACCATGCGCAGAGCCAGGTCCACCGCTTCCTCAACACCACGCTCGGCGGCTACGTGCGCTCGGTCAACAGCTACAGCGCCGGCGCCTCGGGCCCGATGCTGCCGCACATCCTCGGCTCGATGGAAGAGGTGGCGCGCCGCAACGTGACGTGGGAACAGATCGTCGCGCACACCGACGTGGTGCTGGCCTTCGGCGGCATGGCGCTGAAGAATTCGCGCGTGGCCTCGGGCGGCATCAGCCGCCATGTCGAGCGCAGCTCGATGCGCGAAGCGGCGGCGCGCGGCTGCCGCTTCGTCTGCATCAGCCCGCTCAGGAGCGACCTGCCCGACGAAGCGCAGTTCGAATGGCTCGCCGCCAGGCCCAACACCGACACGGCGCTGATGCTGGCCCTGGTGCACCAGATCGTCAGCGACGGTGCGCACGATCGCGAGTTCATCGCCCGCTGCTGCGACGGCTGGGCCACGTTCGAGGACTACCTGATGGGCCGCAGCGACGGCGTGGCCAAGAGCTGCGCCTGGGCCGCACCGATCTGCGACCTGCCGGCGCAGCAGCTCGTCGACCTCGCCCGCTCGCTCGTCGGCAAGCGCACGCTGGTGGTCGTGTCGCACTCGCTGCAGCGCGCCGAGCACGGCGAGCAGCCGGTCTGGATGGGTGCGGTGCTGGCCGCGGCGCTGGGCCAGCTGGGCCTGCCCGGTGGCGGCTACAACTACGCGCTGGGCACGCTGGCGCACTACGGCAAGCGCAACAACGCCGTGCTGGCGGCCGCACTGCCCCAGGGCAGCAACGGCGTGAAGGAATTCATCCCGGTCGCACGCATCAGCGACATGCTGCTCAACCCGGGCCAGCCCTTCGACTACAACGGCCAGCGCCGGACCTATCCGCACATCCGCCTGGCCTACTGGGCGGGCGGCAACCCGTTTCACCACCACCAGGACCTGGCGCGGCTGGCCGAGGCCTTCCGTACCCTCGACACCTTCGTCGTGCACGAGATCGCCTGGACCGCGACCGCGCGCCATGCCGACATCGTGCTGCCCAGCACCATGACGCTGGAGCGCGAGGACATCGGCGCCACGCCCACCGACCCGATGGTGGTGGCGATGCACCGCATCGCCGAGCCCTGCGGCCTGGCGCGCGACGACTACGACATCTTCTGCGAACTGGCCCGGCGCCTCGGCGCGCTCGAGGCCTTCAGCGAGGGCCGCACGACGCGCGAATGGCTGGCGCACCTGTACGAACGCACCCGCACCGGGCTCGAGGACCTGGGCCTCGAAGCGCCGGACTTCGAGACCTTCTGGCAGCGCGGCGAACTCATGCTGCCGCAGCGCGACGACGACGGCGGCATGCTGCGCGCCTTTCGCAACGACCCCACCGGTGCGCCGCTGCCCACGCCGAGCGGCAAGGTGCAGGTCAGCTCGCCGGCCGTTGCCGCCTTCGGCTACGCCGACTGCCCGGGCCATCCGGCCTGGCTTGCGCCGAGGTTCGCGCCGACCGCCGAGCATCCGCTGTGGCTGGTCGCCAACCAGCCGCACACCAAGCTGCACAGCCAGCTCGACTTCGGTGCGCACAGCCAGGCCAGCAAGCGCCGCGGCCGCGAGGTCTGCACGCTGCACCCGACGGCCGCCGCAGCGCGCGGCATCGAGGAGGGCGACATCGTGCGGCTCTTCAACGAGATCGGCGCCTGCCTGGCCAGCGCCCACCTGTGTGCCGACATGCGCGAAGACGTGGTGCAACTGCCGACCGGCGCCTGGTACGACCCGGCGACGGACGACCAGGGCCGCCCGATGTGCGTGCACGGCAACCCCAACGTGCTGACCCGCGACATCGGCACCTCGTCGCTCGCGCAAGGCTGCGCAGGACAGCTCAGCACGGTGCAGATCGAACGCTACGACGGCGCGCTGCCGCCGATCCGCGCGTTCGAGCCGCCGGCGGGTGCTGCCATCTGAACGAAAGTTCCAAGAACAGGTATGTGAAGAGCAACGTGACTTTCTTCACTTACCTTCCCGCCCGGAACCGCTAGATTCGGTGGCGTGAGTACCGACGAATCGAACCGCCCCCCCAAACACGGCGCTCCTGCCGATGTACGGCGGCCGCGCGCCATTCTGGTGGTGGACGATCACGACCTGGTGCGCCTGGGTGTGCGTGCACTGCTGGAAGCACAGTCCTCCCCATCGGGCGAGACTGTCGAGGTCTTCGAGGCCGGCAGCCTCGCCGAGGCCTTGGCCCTGTATGAAAGAGTCCGGGACGCCATCGACCTGGTGCTGTTGGACCTGGCCTTGCCCGACACCCAGGGCCTCAGCGGCCTGGTGGAATTTCGCGCTCGCTATCCTGCCGCGCGCATTGTTGCGCTCTCCGGTTCCGGCACCACCTCGCTCGCCCAGAGCATGGTCGCCCAGAACGCGCTGAGTCTGGGCGCCAGCGCCTTCCTGCCGAAATCGGCCAACCTCAAGGAAGTGGTGAGCTTCATCCGAGCCTGCGGACTGCTCGGAAGCGACGCCATCGACGGCTCGCCTCGTCCATTGACCACGTCGATCCGGCCGGTCAAACCCTCCCATGACCGCGCCTGGCAGGCGCTTGCACCGCGACAGTTGCAGGTGCTCCAGTGGATACTGGAGGGAAAGACCAACAAGGAGATTGCGGAGGCAGCGACCCTTGGCGAAGGCACCGTCAAGAACTACGTCTCGACCATCCTCTTGCTGTTCGGCGTACGCTCTCGTGCCGAGTTGATCAGCAGCTTGCGCTAAGCACCGCCTGCGCGCAGCGAAATACATAGGCAGGGACTCAACCCTGCAGGGAGGCAATTCGATGAGCGACATCGTGTCGAAGCATCTGGCTGTCGACGCCACGCTGGGCCTGCGCATATTGCGCGAGCACGTGGCGTCGGTCTACGCCGGTCACAGCACGGCGATCCTGGCCCATTTCGGCTTTGCCGCCGCGCTGGCCATCTTCAGCTACTCACGTCTCGACTATCCGTGGTTGATGTGGTGGCTGCTCGTTCTTGCGGCCGTGGACCTGTACGCGTTGCTCGCACCGCGCTGGACCCCTGCCACACCGATGTCCGACAGCCCCTATTGGGCACGCAAGTACGCTCGCCTGGTCACCATGGTCAGCGTCGCCACGGCTCCGGCGCCCTTGTTCCTTGTGTCGACGACGGATCTGGTCATGACCACCGTGTTCACGGTGGTCATCATCGGCAGTTGGACGCGAGCGGTGCAGGCACGATGGCCTCTGAAGCCGGCCATGTTCGGATACGGCGTTCCCATGATGACGGGCCTCATTGCCGCCCTGGTCTGGCATGGCAGTGCCCTGAACTGGTTCCTCGCCGCATTCGGAACCGTCAACCTGGTGCTCACGTTCCGCGCCGGGCTGCAGGAGAACCGGCGGCTGACCGAATCGCTGGTCCTGCGCTTCGAGAACGAGGCCCTGGCCGCTCGCCTGAGCGAGCAGATTGCAGCCACCGAGCGCGCCAGCGCCGAAAAAACCCGCTTCCTGGCCACCGCCAGCCACGACCTGCGCCAGCCGATGCACGCCATCGCATTGTTCGGGGCCGCTCTGGAAAATGCCCTGGACGGCCGCCCCGAAGTGAAGAATGCCGAGCGCCTGATGCGCGCGGTCGACACCCTGGGCGCCTCGCTGAACACCATGCTCGATATCTCCCGCCTCGACGCAGGGGTGGTCGTTCCCGATCCATGCGCTCTGGAACTCGATGCGCTGTTTCGCCCGCTCAACCACACCTTCTCGGCACAGGCCGACCAGAAGAACCTGCAGCTGCGCATTCGCGCCAGCGGGCTGTGGGTGCACAGCGACCCGCAGCTCCTGTATCGCATGCTCTCGAACCTGGTCGACAACGCATTGAAGTACACGCAGCAAGGCGGCGTGACCGTGACGGCACTTGCGCGCGGCGATCTTGTGTGGATCGAAGTGCGCGACACCGGCATCGGCATTGCGCCCGCGCAGTTGGAACGCATCTTCGAGGAGTTCTACCAGATCGGGAATCCGGGACGCGACCGCTCACGCGGCCTGGGCATCGGGTTGTCGATCGTGCAGCGCCTGTCGCATCTTCTCGCGCATCCGGTACAAGTGCGCTCGCGCCCGGGCCGCGGCACGTGCTTTCGCCTGGTGGTTCCGATGGCCAAGGCCTCACTGGATGCGCCCGCGGATCTCCTGCTTCAGGATCTCGAGTCGCCCGTACGGCATCGCTTCACGATTCCGGATCTGCGCGGGCCCATCCTGTTGATCGACGACGAGTCCGAGATCCGGGAAGCCATGACGGCACTGCTGCAAGGCTATTCCCTCGATGTGGTGGCCGTGGCCAACGAAGCCGCCGCGGTCGAAGCATTGGCGCACCCTGATGCCCAAGCCAGGCCGTTCGCACTGATGCTGTGCGACTATCGGTTGGCCGACGGCGTGGACGGGCTCGATGTCGGGCAGCGCCTGCGCGAACGCTTTCGGCTCGATGCACCGCTGCTTCTGATCACCGGCGAGACTGCGCCCGAGCGGCTGCAGCGCGTACGCGCCTCGGGTGTGCCGGTGCTGTTCAAGCCCGTGAGCGCCGCAACGCTCCTGCAAGCCATGGCCGAGCTCGCGCCTGCAGGCCACCGACGCGCGCATCGACGCGACAAGTGACTTTCGGCACTATGGCGCCTTCTTCGCTTCTCCTAAATTGACACGGGGCCGGATCTCGGCCCTTTGACACTCAACAGGGAGAGAAACGAATGAAGAAGAATCCATGGGCAATGGGTGCGGTGGCCGCGGCCGTCGCAGCGGCAATGGTGGCATGCGGAGGAGGCGGCTCGGGCGGCGGCGGCTTTGCAGGCGGGCTCCCTGCAGGCGCAGGCACCCCCGCTGGCGGCACAGGCAGCCCTACCGGCACCACCCCAGTGGCAACCAATGACAGCGCCAGCGGCCAGGCCGGTGCCAGCGTCACCATCAGCGTGCTCGACAACGACCAGGATGCCGACGGCAACCTCGATCGCAATTCGGTGCGCTTCGTGCAGCCACCGGCCGGCGCCACCTTGTCCGGCGATGGACGCAGCCTGCAGGTGCCCAGCGAGGGAAGCTGGCAGGTCGGCAGCGAGGGGGCGGTGGTCTTCACTCCCGCGAGCGGCTTCACCGGCAGCCCGACGGTGGTCAGCTACACCGTGTCCGATGCCACCGGGCTCACGTCCGCGGCCGCGACGATCACGATCACCGTCACAGTGACATCAGCCACCAGTTCGGCGGCCTGCTTCAACGAGGGGTTCTTCCGGACGGGAACGACCTTGGATTTCGAACTCACCGTCAGCGGGGATGGCGCTACGCCGCCTCGGCGCCTCGTGAGCACCGTCACGGGACCCAAGGAGTTCAATGGCGCGGCGACCATGGAAACGAAAGTGGATTTCTACGGAGACGACGGCAGCTACGGAGGAACCAACATGGGCTACAACGCCTTTGTGGACGGTTTCGTGGTGAGCTACGGCATGACCGGAGGCAACGTCCGCCAGACGATCAACCCGCCGCGTCGGCAACCGGTCGCCATGGAGCCCGGACAGACCTTCGATTTCACGTACACGGCCAGGAACGAATACGCCGACCGCGTCGAAGAAGGTACGACGACGACGTCCTACACCTACGTGGGCCGCGAGACCCTCCAGAGCGCTGTGGGAACCTTCGAGGCCTGCAAGTTCACCACCCATCAAGTGGACACTCCCATCACCTCCTCGCCCACGACACATACCTTCGACAAGGTCAGCTGGGTTGCTGCCGAGGGACCGTATCGGGGACATGAGCTGCGCACGGAGGTTGTGGGGCAGTACCCGAACGCGCTCACGATCCGCCAGGTGCTGCAAACCACCAAGATCAGCGTTTTCGACATCAAGTGAGATCCTGAGGGCTGTTGTGATCCGGGCAACGGGCGCTGGCATCAGCGCAACAAGTGACTTTAGACACTGTGGGCAATCTTGCCTTCCCACTAAATTTGCGCAGGGCCGCATTCCGGCCCTTTCGCAACCAACGGGGGAGGATCGCATGAAGAAGTCCACAGGCAAGCCACGCCAGCAGCGCGCGCTTTCAAGGCCGGCCATGGCCACGGCAGCAGCGGCAACGCTGCTGGCTCTTGCCGGTTGCCAGAACATGCCCGCGCTCGACATGCAGATGGGCAGCCAGTCGGCCAAGACAGTTGCCACAGGCAGCGCCGCGGGCTCGGCCACCTCCGGTGAGAGCAGCGCGCTCGAGCGCTGCGATTCGCCGCTGGGCACCGTCTCGCTGATCGAGAACGTCAATGCCGGCTGGTACACCGTGCTCACCGGCGAATACAAGCTGCCGCCCACGGCCAACCTGCTGCGCCTCTTGGTGCAGCAGTCGAACTGCTTCGTGGTGGTAGAGCGCGGCGCCTCGGGCATGAACGCCATGACGCGCGAGCGCGCGCTCATGCAGTCGGGCGAAATGCGCGGCGGCAGCAACTTCGGCCGCGGCCAGATGGTGGCTTCCGACTACGGCCTCTCGCCCGAGATCGTCTTCAGCAACAACGACGCGGGCGGGCTCGGCGGCACCATTGGCGGGCTGATCGGCGGTGGCCGGGGCCGCGCCATCGCGAACCTTGGCGCCAGCCTCCAGACCAAGGAAGCCGCGGCCCTGCTGACGCTCATCGACAACCGCTCGGGCGTGCAGGTCGCGGCTTCGGAAGGCAGCGCCTCCAAGACCGACTTCGCGGGCTTCGGCGACCTGAGCGGCTTGCGCGGCGGCGGCAACGTCGGCGGTTACACGCGCACGCCGCAGGGCAAGCTGATCGCGGCGGCCTTCATGGACGCATTCAACCAGATGGTGCGCTCGCTGCGCAGCTACAAGGCGCAGACGGTGCGCGGCCAGGGCCTGGGCGGCGGCGGCCGGCTTGGCGTGGATGGCGGTGCGGCGCCTTCGCAGACTTCGGCACAGCCTGCGTCAAATCGCAGAAGAAGGTAAGTAGCCCTGTGCCTGCCGGGATGGCACGGTGCGGACGATGGCCACGGCTTCGATCTCGACGCGCACCGGCGCGATCAAGCCGGCCAGCACGGTCGATCGCGCCGGTGCACGGTCCGGCCGGAAGCGCTCGCCGTAGGCCGCATTGAAGAGCGGATAGTCGGAGCCATCCACCAGCCATGCCGTGGTCTTGACCACGTCCTCGAGCCTGCAACCGGCGCGCGCAAGGATCTCCTCGATCATGTCGATCGCCGCATGCGTCTGCCCGGCGATGTCGGGGGCCGCGGGCTGGCCGTTGCGCATCGGCACCTGCCCCGAAACGAACACCAGGGGCCCCTCGGCGACCACCGCCGCCGAGAGGGGCTGCACCTGACCGGCACGCACCACCGGCGGTCCCACGCGTGAAATGCGGTCCATGCGCTTCAGTCGGGCTTGGCGCCGGAAGCTTTCACGATGCGGGTCCACTTGTCGATCTCGCCGCGGATGAAGGTGCCGAAATCGACCGCGCTGCTGCCCCCGAGCGTGAAGCCGCGCGAGCCGAAATACTCCTGGATGTCGGCGCTCGCCAGCACCTTGTTCACCTCGCGGTTGAGCTGGTCGACCACGGCCGGCGGCGTCCCTGACGGCGCGAACAGGCCCTGCCACGACAGCGCCTCGAAGCCGGGGTAGCCGCTCTCGGCGACGGTGGGCACGTTCGGCAGCATCTTGTGGCGCTGTCTCGAGGTCACGGCAATCGGCATCACCTTGCCCGCTTCGACCTGGGGCCAGACCACGAGAAAGTCGCCGAACATGGTGTCGATCTGCCCGCCCATGAGATCGGTCAGCGCGCCCGCGCTGCCGCGGTAGGGAATGTGCAGCAGCGAGGCCTTGGCCGAGAGCTTGAACATCTCGCCGGTCAGGTGCATCGAGGTGCCGTTGCCGGGCGAGCCATAGCTGATCGAGCCCGGCCTGGCCTTGGCGGCGGCAACGACCTCCTGCACGGTCGCCGCCGCAAAGCCCGGATGGCGCACCAGCACCAGCGGCGCCGACACCACCAGCGAGACGGGCGCGAAATCCTTGGCCACGTCATAGGGCAGCTTCGGGTACAGCGCGCCGCTGATCGCGTTGGTGCCGGTCACCCCCATCAGCAGCGTGTAGCCGTCGGGCGCAGACTTGGCGACATGGTCCGCACCCAGGGTGCCGCCCGCGCCCGCGCGGTTGTCGACGATCACCGGCTGGCCGAACGCGACGGCCAGCTTCTCGCCGATGCGGCGCGCGAGCACATCGGTGCTGCCGCCCGGCGGGAAAGGCACGACGATGCGGATCGGCCTGGAGGGATAGGCCTGCGCCATCGCCCATGCAGGCATCAGCGCGGCCAGGGCCAGGGTCAAGGCGCCGCGAAGGGCGAAACGCCTGCAGCGGGAGTGAATGGATTTCATCGGTTCGTTCCTTGGTTCGCCGGATCGGCGGGGTTCCTCGACAGAGATTGCGCGGAGGCCGGCGCTTCGCCCCAGCCGCCGCCGCCGGCGGTTTCGATCACGAGGCGATCGCCGGCATGCCAATCGATGCGTGCCCTGGCACCCAGCACCTCGACGCTGCCGTCGGCGCGCAGCATCCGCGCGGCCGACGATGCGCCCGGCCCGCCGCCCTGGACACCTCGCGCCTGGCTGGCATGGCGCTCGCCGCGGTAGGACACCTGTGCGCGGCCCTCGAGCAGGCGATAGACGCGGCGCACGCCGTGGCCGCCGCAATGCAGGCCGCCACCGCCCGAGCCTTCGCGGATGGCGTAGCACTCCACGCGCAGGGGCGCCTCGGTTTCGAGCACTTCGACGGGCGTGTTGCGTGCGTTGCCGATATCGGTCGAGACACCCGATCGCCCGGGGCCGAGCGCGCTCGCACCGGCGCCGCTCGCGATGATTTCGGTCAGCATCCAGCGCTGTCCGTCATCGCGCACGCCGCTGATCGACATGACCGTGGCCACGCCCGCATGCGGCGCCACCGACACGCCTGCACCGGCCTGCGACCATGCGCCGAGCATGGCGTTGCAGGCCAGCTTGACCGTGGCCGTGCGCGCATTCACCGCGGCGGGCAGATCGGGGTTCACGACGCTGCCCGGCGGCAGGTGCAGCCTGAGGGGCGCGAGGCAGCCGGCGTTGTTCGGCGCTTCGGGCGCGAGCGTGCGCATGAAAAAAAGCGCCGCGGAGAGCACGCTGGCCGGCGATGCGTTGACGGGCCCGCGCACCTGCGGCGAGCTGCCCGCGAAGTCGATGTCGATCGCATCGCCCTGCTTGCGCAGCCTGACCGCGATGCGCACCGGCACGGCATCGATGCCGTCGCCGTCGAGCTGGTCTTCCCACGTCCACTCGCCATCGGGCGCGGCGCGCAGGGCCGCGCGCGTCATCTGCTCGGCCTGCGCGATCAGTGCATCGCAGACCGGTGCGAACAGCGCGCCCGTGCGCACCGCCAGCGCGCCGAGCTCGCGCGCGCCCAGGCTCACGGCCGACCATTGCGCCGCGAGGTCGCCGCGCAGGTTGGCCGGTGTACGGCTGTTGGCTTCGAGGATCGCAGTCACGCCGTCTTCGGGGCCGGCCGCCGTGCGCCAGCGCAGCGGCGGCAGGCGCAGGCCTTCCTGGTAGATCTCGGTGGCATTCGGCGGGATCGATCCCGGCGCCATGCCGCCCACGTCCTGGTGGTGCATGCAGGTGGCCGCGAGCGCGATCACCACGCCCTGCTGCAGCACGGGGCGCACGACGATCAGGTCCGGCAGGTGCGTGCCGCCCGACCACGGATCGTTCATCAGGTAGCCCTCCCCTTGCGCCATGCCGGCGGCCGGAAAGCGGCGCAGCACGCCCGCGACCGCGGGAATCAGCGAGCCCAGCAGCAGCGGCAGCGAACGCGCCTGCGCCACCAGCCGGCCATCGGGCAGGAACAGCGCGGCAGCACAGTCGCCGCCCTCGCGGGCAATGGAGGAATAGGCGGCCCGCATCATGCCGCCCTGCATGCGATCGACCGCGCCCTGCAGCGCAAGCCGCACCGGTTCCATCTGCGCGGTGACGTGTGCGGCGTTCATCGGGCAAGCTCCGCGCGACGCACTGCGGGATTCGCCTTGGGAGCGGCTCGGCGGCTCATGCGCGATCTCCCATGGCCACGGCCCCGAGCGCCAGCGAATCGTCGCCGAGCCGGCGCCATCGCCAACCCTGCGGCACCCAGACGGTGGTCATCGCGGCGAACAAGGCACGCGGACCTTCGCCGGCATCGGGCAGGCCCTGCCATGCGCCCGCAGCGGGCGCGGCAACATCTTCGGCAAAAGGCGCCGGACGCGGCAAGGCCTGCTCGAACACCGCGCGCAGCACACGCAGCTGCACCGCCGTGCTCGGCGGCGCCGCACCGCGCAGCCGTGCGTGGCGCGCCGAGAAGCGCTGCAGCAGCACATCGAGCGTGTCGGACGCGGGATGCCAGGCGACATCGATCGGAAACTCCTGCCCTGCATCGCACAGCGCGACGCTCCAGCGCACCCGGCCCGCGCCGGCCGCAGGTGCGAGCTCGACCGCAAGCCGCTGTGCGCGTTCGAGTCCGGCCTCGTCGAAAGCCCATTCGCAGCTGCGCTCGACCGTGTCCGCGGGCAGCGCGCACAGCATGCCGAGCGCCGCCACCACGCCCGCATGCGGCAGCACCCGCACCTGGCGGATGCCGGCGAGCTCGGCCACCTCGGCCGCGTGCTGGGCGCCGCCGCCGCCCACCGCGACCAGCACGGTGTCGGCGGGATCCAGGCCGCGCTGGAAGCTGCGCATCTTCAGGGCCTCGGCCATCGCACTGGCCGCCGTGCGCACCACGGCCAGCGCGGCGTCCCCGGAAGAAATTCCCAGCGGGCCCGACACATCGCGGGCCAGTGCGGCCTCGGCCGCATCGCGCGCCAGCGCGACGCCGCCCGCCAGCATGGCGGGCAGGCGCCCGAGCACGCACAGCGCATCCGTCAACGTTGCGCGATCTCCGCCGAGCCCGTAGGCCGCGGGCCCGGGCCATGCCCCCTGCGAGCGCGGGCCGAGGCGCAGCGCGCCGCCGGCCAGCACCTCGGCCAGGCTGCCGCCTCCGACCGACAGCGACTCCACGTCCGCGCAGCGCAGCCGCAGCGCGAGCGCGCCGCACTGCAGCGACTCCGCGAAAGCCGGCCGGCCGTCCTCGACCAGGCCGATGTCGGTGCTGGTGCCGCCGACATCGATCGTCAGCAGGGACGGGGGCAGCCCGGCCCCCTCACGCAGGCTCGCGGCAACACCCTGCAAGGCCGCGCAGGGACCGGACATCGCCAGGCTCACCGGGCGCTGCGCCACGTCGCGCCAGGCGCCGGTGCCGCCCTCGGAGCGCATCAGAAAGGGCTCGGGCAGGCCGCGGCCGGCCAGCGCCGTCGCCAGCGCCTGCAGGTAGTCGCTGATCAACGGCTTGCTGTAGGCATCGAGCGCGGTCGTGAGAAAGCGCTCGAACTCGCGCGGCTTGGGATCGACCTCGCTCGACAGGGACACGAGCAGCTGCGGACAGCGCGCGCGCAGCAATGCACGCAGTTGCAGTTCGTGCCGCGCGTTGCGGTGCGAGAACAGCAGGCACACCGCGACCGCGCGCACGCCTGCCTCGGCGATGGCTGCGGCAGTGCCGTCGAAGCCCTCCAGGGCCAGCGGCGCAACCTCGCGGCCCTGCGCGTCGATGCGCCCGTCGACCTCGAAGCGCAGGTGCGCGGGAAACAGCACGGCGTCCGGCGTGGCCGGTGCAATCACGGGTTCGTAGAGTTCGCGGCGGTCCTGCCGCGCGAGCGTGAGTACGTCGCGCAGGCCCGACGTGGTGATGACGGCGATGGGCGGCGCGTTCTGTTCGAGCAGCAGATTGGTGACCACGGTGGAGCCGTGCACGATGCGGGCCACCTCGCCGGGCGCGATGCCGTGTTCGGCGCACAGGCGGTCGATGGCCGCGAGCACGGGCTCGGCCAGCTTTCCGGCTTCGCGCGGATGCTTGAGGCTCAACAGCCGGCCGTCGGACCCCGCGGCCACCACGTCGATGAAGGTGCCTCCCATGTCGACGCCGATGGACCAGCGCGGGCGCGTGGCGGCCTGCATCAGAAACGGTCCGCCCGGAAGGGATGAAGGTCGACCTGCGGCGGCCGCCCCGCCACGAGGTGCGCGATCTCGCGGCCCGTGCTGGCCCCCATGCACATGCCCATGTGGCCATGTCCGAAGGCCAGCCATGCGTTGTCGGCGCCGCCCGCGCGGCCGACCACCGGCAGGCTGTCGGGCATCGAGGGCCGGTGGCCCATCCAGCGCGAGACCTCGGAGGTGTCGAGGTGCGGGAACAGCTGGCGCCCCTGCGCCAGCAACGCATCCGCGCGCGCGTAGTTCGGCGGTGCCTCGAGGCCCGCGAACTCCACGGTGCCGGCCAGGCGCAGGCCCATCGCCATCGGGTTGACCATCAGGTTGTGCTCGACAGCCATCACGGTGTGGCGCAGGCCCAGGTTGGAACTGTGCACGGTGACGTGATAGCCGCGCTGCGTCTCGAGCGGGACGCGGCTGCCGAGCTGCGCAGCCAGCGGCGCCGACCAGGCGCCCGCCGCGAGCACCACGCCGTCGGCCGCAAGCGGCTCGCCGCGGTCGAAGCGCACGCCCGTCACCCGGCCGCCCTGCTTCTCGAAGCCGGTGGCGCTGCGCCGCTCGTGGCGCGCGCCATCGATCACGCAGCGCGCATGCAGCGCCTTCACCAGCGCGGACGGGTCCGAGGTGGACCCGTTGTCGGGCGCCAGGATGCCGAAGCGGAAGCGCCCCTTCAGGTCAGGCTCCAGGTGTTCGAGTTCGTCGCGCTCCACGTCCACCAGGTTCACGCCGAGCGAGCGGCGCAGGTTCATGCCCCACTGCCATTGCGCCGCGACCTCGCGCGACGAATAGACGTAGAGACAGCCGCTGCGCCGCACCAGCTGCTGCGCTCCGGCGTGCGCAAGCAGGGGTTCGTAGCAGTCGAAGATCGGCGCGAGGAGACTGCGCAGCGCGGTGGCAATGCGCGTGACTTCCTCCGGCGTCGAGTGCCGCAGCATGCGCAGCAGCCAGGGCAGCACGGCCGGCGCGTGCGGCCATCGCACCGTGAGCGGGCCGAGCGGATCCAGCAGCCAGCGCGGCACGCGCTTCCACATGTTGGGCATGCCGACCGGCAGGCAGGCGCTGGGCGAGAGCGAACCTGCGTTGCCGAACGAGCAGGCCTCGCCGGCGTCGAGCGGATCGATGAAGGTGACCCGATGGCCGTCGCGCTGCAGCCAGGCGCCTGTGCAGACGCCCACGATTCCGGTTCCGATGACGGCGATGTGCATGGCCCGCATTCTGGAAAGGTCTGGGCCATCAAGCAAACCAATTCATTTGATGTGCTCATCAGCATTCTTGATAATCTCCGCTTGGTCGCCTCTCCGCACTCCCCTCCTTGGTGCAGTCCATGAACATCAGCTTTCGGCAGATGCGCGCCTTTTCCGCAGTCGCGCGCGCGGGCAGCTTCACGGCAGCGGGCCGGCAGCTGAACCTCACGCAATCGGCCGTGAGCATGCTGCTGCAGCAACTGGAAGAATCGCTGGGCGTCCAGCTCTTCGACCGCGGCGCGACCGTGACGCTGACCGAGGCGGGCCAGCAGCTGTTGCCACTGGCCCGCCGCATCCTCGACGACGTCAACCAGGTCGTCGAAGGCGCGTCGGACCTGCGCTCGCTGCGCACCGGACTGCTGCGCGTGGTGGCACCACAGATGCTGGCCTGCACCTGGCTCAGTGCGGTGCTCGGCGAGTTCGAGGCGGCGCACCCCGACATCGGCTTGCGCATGACGGACGCGACCACCGACGACGTCGTGGGCACCGTGCGGCGCGGCGAAGTGGAACTGGGCGTGGGCCCCGAGCGCCCGAGCGGCGAGGACGTGACCCGCAGCTTCCTGATGGACGTGCCGATCCGCATGGTCTGCTCCGCGCGCCACCGGCTGGCCAACCGGCGCGCGGTGTCGTGGGACGAGCTGCGCGACGAACGCTGGGTGATCTATTCGAGCGAATTCAATCGGCATCTGGAGCGCATCCTGCAGGCGCACGACACCTCGCTGTCGATGCAGACCGCCGCCGAGGTCGGCTACCTCACCACCGCGCTGGCGCTCGTCGGCGTGGGGACCGGCCTTGCCGCCGTGCCCGACTATGCGCGGATGTTCGCGGGCAATTTCGATGTGCGCTTCATGCCGCTGCGCGGACCGGAGATCCGGCGCCAGTTCTTCATCTATCAGCGTCGCGGCATGGCGCTTTCGCCCGCAGCGCAAGCCTTCGTCGCCATGATGCACCGGCGTGCCGGCCGGCCCGCGGCGAGGGCGAAGGCCTGGCGCTGAAGGCGGTGCCGTCGAGCCTGCTGCACGCCGTCACCAGCAGCCAGGGCTGCGCCGAACTGCCGCTGCCCGCCAGGTATGCCGCCGCGACATATCTAAAAGTGCCCAGGCCGGATAGCGAGCCGCCGCCCGAGTGGCGATAGTCCATCACGCCGGAACCCGACCCAGGACAGCCACCGGCGCTTCAAAAAAGACGGAGACAAAAGAATGGATATGCGCGCTCGCGCCTGCCTTGCGGCAGGTCTCGCAACAGCTTCGCTCGGGGCCTGCCCGGCCTTTGCACAGGGCGCGCCGGCAGAAGGCGCAAGCATCTACGGCGTGCTCGACGAATACGTGGGTTCGCTGCGCCGCAGCGACCAGCCCGGCCGCACCAAGGTCCTGAACAGCGGCGGCATGACGACTTCCTTCTGGGGCGTGCGGGGCACCGAAGACCTGGGCGGCGGCCTGCAGGCGTTCTTCGCACTGGAGAGTTTCATCCAGGCCGACAGCGGCACGTTCGGAAGGACATCGGCCGATCCCTATTTCTCGCGCAATTCCTATGTCGGCCTCGGCGGCGCCTACGGCCAATTGAGCCTGGGCCGGCAGACCAACGCGCTCTATGCGGCCACGGGCAACTTCAATCCCTTCCTCGCCTCCGCCAACCTGAGCCCGGTCATGCTGCAGGTCTGGAACACGGGCTACAACCGCGCGGTGCTGGGCGACAGCGTCTGGGACAACACCATCCAGTACGCCTCGCCCGAGGTGGCAGGGTTCCGGGTGTCCGCGGCGTACGGACTGGGCGAAGTGGCGGACCGGCCCGGCCGGCACAACCTGAACCTGACCGTCAACTACGCGAACGGCCCGTTCGCCGCGGTGATCTCCGCCCAGCAGGTGAAGGTGGGCCCGGGCCTTGCCGCGCCCATCGCAAGCCAGAAGGCGCAGATGGCTGGACTCTCGTACGACGTCGGCATGGTGAAGGTCTACGGCCAGTACTTTCACACCGACACACCCGACATCCGCACCCAGACCCGCACCACCCAGCTCGGCGTCGCGGTGCCCGCGGGCGCGGGCCGGGTGATGGCGTCGGTGGCCCGGACGCAGCGCGACACGCCGCTGGCCGACGCGCGCCGCACCACGGCAGCGCTCGGCTATGACCACCATCTTTCCAAGCGCACCGACCTCTACGCCGTCTATCTCTCGGACCGTCTCACGGGATATGCGCGGCGGGGGAGCCTCGCGCTCGGCGTGCGGCACCGCTTCTGAGATGTCCCGCATGCTTGTCCAACACCGGAGTCGAACCTCATGAACATCCTGCTCAAAACCACCCGGCGTTCGGCGCTCGCGCTGGCCGCACTCTCGTTGCTCTGCGCGGGCGCCAGCGCGCAGCGGCCATCGTCCACCAAGCCCATCCGCCTCGTGGTGCCCTTCGGCCCCGGCGGCGTGGCCGACCTCACGGCGCGCACCGTCGCGCAGAAGATGTCGCAGTCCATGGGGCAGAGCATCATCGTGGACAACAAGCCGGGCGCCGGCGGCGTGGTCGCTTCCGATGCGGTGGCCAAGGCGGCGCCGGACGGGCTCACCATGCTGCTGATGTCCAACGGCAATGCCGTCAGCGCGGGGCTGTTCAAGCGCCTGCCGTTCGACACCGTCCGGGACTTCGCGCCGGTGTCGACGCTCGGCTATTTCGACATGGCCGTGGTGACGGCCGCCGACGCCAGGTTCAAGACGATGCAGGAGCTGCTGGCCTACGCCAAGGCGCATCCCGGCACCGTCAACATCGGCACGATCAACGTGGGCAGCACGCAGCACCTGGCGGCCGAGCTGCTCAAGCGCAGCACCGGCATCGACGCGCAGGTGATTCCCTTCAACGGCTCGCCCGCGCTGATCACGGCGCTGCGGGGCGGACAGATCGACGCCGGCGTCGAGATCCTCGCGCCGATCCTCGGACAGGTCGGCGGCAAGTCGCTGCGCGCCATCGCGGTCATGGGCGCGAAGCGCTCGTTCGCGCTGCCGGACACGCCGACGGTCGCGGAGAGCGGCGCGCCCGATTTCAGGGTCTCGTCGTGGAACGCCTTTGCCGTGCCCGCGAAGACGCCGCCCGCCGTCATCGCCAGGCTCAACAAGGAAGCCAACGCGGCGCTCGCCGCGCCGGAAGTCAGGGAGCGGCTGCGCCAGCTCGGGGTCGAGGCGCAGGGAAGCACGCCGCAGCAGCAGGCGGACCTCTTGAGGGACGAGATTCAGCGCTGGTCGGAAGTCATCCGCCTGGCCGGCATTCCGAAACAGTGAGCGCCAGGGCGAGGGCGGCGCGTCAACGCCGCGCCGGTGGCGGCGACCCGTTCATCGTCTGATCCACCACCTCCCGCACCAGCTTGAGAACGGCCTGCTGGGTGAGCGTGGCCGGCCGCTGGGAACTGACGGCCAATGCCAGCCGGCTGCGCAGCGGAGGATCCACGATCCGCCGGATGCCGAAAGCCTCCGGCCGCGGCGCCGTGCGCACCGCGTTCGAGGACAGCACCGCCGAGCCCACGCCGTCGATGACGAGATCGAGGATGGCGGCCACGCCGTCGATCTCCATCGCGATGGTCGGGCGGCATCCGATGTTGGCCATTTCCGCCTCGACCAGCATGCGGATCGAGTTGGGCTGGGTCGGAATCACGAGCGGCCGCGAAGCCACCTCGCGCAGCGAAACCTGTGCATCGGGCTCGGCACCGGGCTGCGCCGCCGGCCCGACCAGGTACAGGTCTTCCTCGAGGATGACCACGCTGTCGATGTCGGCCGAAGGCGCGGGGTTGTAGAGCAGCGCCAGGTCGATGCGGCCCGCGGTCACCGATTCCTGCATGGCGCTCGAGAGCGCCTCGGTGATGGCGAGGCGCGCATCGGGCAGCTGCTGGCGAAAGGCGCGGGTCAACGGCACGGCAATGCGCTTGGCGATGCTCGGCGGCAGGCCCACTGCGACGCGGCCGGCCAGCGCGCCGCGCATCCGGCCGAGGTCCTCCTTGGCGCGCTCGATCTGGTGCAGGATGCCCCTGGCATGCGCCAGCAGCAGCTTGCCCGCCTCGGTGAGCGTGACGCCGCGGCCATTGCGCGTCAGAAGATTCTGTCGCAGCTCCACTTCGAGCTGGCGCACCTGCCGGCTGAGCGCGGGCTGGGCCACGTCGATCACGATCGACGCCCGCGTGAAGCTCCCCAGCTCGGCCACGCGAACGAAGTACTCCAGCTGCTTGAGGTCCATGGGGCTGGAGTCTAGGCTTGTCGGCATGCGGTGCGGCTCCTCTGGAGCGGGCCGCCGGCTTCCCCCGCGGCAGCCGCGCTCAGGCCCAGTACAGCCGCATCGGGTTGTCCACGAGCAGTTGCTGCTGCAGCTGCACGGTGCGCGCAATGCGCGGAATCATGTCGACCAGCGTGCCGTCGTCGGGCATGTGCGTCTTGAGGTTGGGATGCGGCCAGTCGGTGCCCCACAGCACGCGGTCCGGGAAGGTCTCGACCAGGCGCTGCGCGAACGGGACGACGTCATCGTAGGTCGGCGGTCCGGAGACCGACACGCGCTCGGGGCAGCTCACCTTCGACCACACTTTCGGATGCTCGCGCATGAGCCGCACGAAGCGCTCGAACTGCGGCCCGTCGACCGGCTGGGTCACATCGGGCCGGCCCATGTGATCGACCACCACGATCGTCGGCAGGCGGGTGAAGAAATTCCAGAGCTCGGGCAGGTCCTGCGCCTCGAAATACACGACCACGTGCCAGCCCAGCGGGGCGATGCGCTCGGCGATGCTCATCAGCACCTCGCGCGGCGTGAAGTCCGCCAGGCGCTTGAGGAAATTGAAGCGCACGCCCCGCACGCCGGCCTCGTGCAGGCGGCGCAGTTCGGCCTCGCTCACGTCGGGCGCGACCGAGGCCACGCCGCGCGCGCGCCCGTTCGAGTGCGCAAGGGCATCGAGCAGCGCGCGGTTGTCGCTGCCGTGGCAGGTCGCCTGCACGATCACATTGCGCTCGAAGCCCAGCAGGTCGCGCAAGGCGAAGAGCTGCTCCTTCGAAGCGTCGCAGGGCGTGTACTTGCGCTCGGGCCCGTAGGGGAACACGGCACCCGGGCCGAAGACGTGGCAGTGCGCATCCACCGCGCCGGGCGGCAGCGTGAAGCCCGGCTTCGACGGGTTCGGGTGAAAACACAGCCAATCCTTGTCCATCGCGCTAGCTGGCATGGCGTGCCTCGGTGGCGGAATGGCATGGCGGACGACCGCGGACCGAAAGGCAGGGAACCGATGTATGCATAGCTGCGCATCTTGCGCAGATTTCCGCCGGCGAGCGAGCGTCGAAGCGCGCTAGCAGCTAGCGCAATTCGGTATGGCTCTGCGCGCGCGCCGTGGCCAGGTACATGGCCGTGGTTCCCACCGAGGCGTGTCCGAGGTTGTTCTGCACGACCTGGATCGGCACCGGCACCTGCCCTTCCCTGCCCCGAAGCGCATGGGATCCGTGCGAGTGTCGCAGCCAGTGAGTGCTCGCTTTCTTGAGCTGTTGTGCGTCGGGGCCGCGCAGGCCGGCGGCGGCCTGGGCGACAAAGGCCTTGATCGCCTGGTACAGGCCCGAGGCGGACCATGCGGCCGGACGCCGGAGTTCGGCGTCGAATCGCGCCAGCACGTGGATGCCGCGGTTGCTCACGGCGCCGACCTGCCGCTCGAAGCCATGCCGCGCGAGCTCGTCCTCCAGCTCGGCCACGAGCGCCGGCGGCACCGGCACCTGGCGGCCGCGCCCGCCCTTCCCGGCCACCGCCAGCTGCCAGCCGACGGCCAGCGCGCCGTCGGCGCCGCGGTACTCGACCTGCTGCAGATCCTCGCACTTGGCACTGGTGATCTCGGCCAGCCGCAGGCCGGTCGCATAGAGCCAGCGCATGCCGCGCCGCAGCCGGCGCCTGGCTTCCGTGTCGGCGTGCGCCTGAAGCAGTGCGTCGACGTGGTCCCACTGCGCGAAGCTCAGCGCGCGGCTGGAGTCCAGCGGCTGCTGCAGGCTGGCCGGCGGCGCCAGGGTGGCAAAGGGATTGCCCACCAGGTAGTTCCGGTTCACCAGGAAGGCGTGCAGGCTTCGCAGGATCGCGATGGCCTGGCGCAGCGCCGAGGGCGCCAGCGGCCCTTCCATCGGCCGCCACAGCGGCGACCAGCGCTGGTGATGGCGCGCGCCGCACCAGTGGGCGGGCGGATCGAGCAGGAAATCGCGGTAGTCGATCGCATCCCCGACGGTGAGCGACGACAGTGCCTTCCCGCGCTCCAGCACGGCCCAGAGCAGGAGGCGCTCGGCCTCCTTGCGGTAGGCGCGCTGGGTGGCCGACAGGTCACCGGTGGCATCGCCCGCGCGCTTGGCACTGAGCCATGCCCCCACGGCCTCGTGGTCGTTGGCGGCCATGAGAAGGCACTGCCCGCGCGGCGCGCGGTTGGTGCCTGCGCTGCCGTCGAGTTCGGCGGGGAGGACGAATTTCTCGTAGGGCACGAGCGCGGTGCCGCCCGGCACCACCTCGGCCAGCGCCAGCGGGCCGAGCTGCGCCCTGGGCGTCATCGCGTGGGCGCCGATGCGCAGCCCGAGCACCTGCTCGTTGGCCCGCAGCCAGTCGAGAATCCGCCCCGCCTTCAGCTCGCCCACGCCCGGCACATGCACCCACCAGCGCGCGCCGATGCCGTTGATGTGCTCGACGAGCGCGTGGAGCGTGCGCAGCCCGGCGCGTTCCAGGCGGCTCGCCACCGAGGGATTGAGCCATGCCGACACGCTGTCGAGCGGGCGCGGGTCCTGGGCAACCAGGTTCTCGAGCCAGCGCAGCGCCTCGAGCTGGCGCTCCACCACGCGCGCGCGCCGCGAGGGCCGGGCGCCCTGCCCGGCCTTGCCCGCGGCCGGGTAGGCGGCCTCGTAGGCCTCGACCTGTTCGGATTCGGAGAAATCCTCCATGCCGTTCGCCTCGGCGAACTCGGCAAGGCTCGGCAGCGCCGGGGCCGCGGAGAAACGGTCCGCATCGAGCAGGATCAGGCGGGCCGTGCCGGGCCTGTGCTCGCGCCGCGCCGCCGCCGCGAATTCGTCGCGGATCCAGGCGATGGTGCGGCGCACGGTGCGCAGGTCGGTGTGCTCGCCCTCCAGCCGCAGGTAGCGGTCCCAGCTGGCCCTTTCCTCGAGCCCCTGGGCCAGCGCCCGCATGAACGCGAAGTGTCCGCGGTGCAGCTTGCGCGGAATCACGGCCTTCATGAGGCCGATGTCGGGTTCCGCTCGCCGGCCGGCTGCCAGAACTTCCACCACGGACGCGGCGCGGGCCCGGGGTCCTCGGGCAGTTGCTGCAGCTGGCTCACGCGCGTGCGCCGGCGCTGCTCGACCTCGAGCGCATGCGCGATGCCGAACGCCTCGCGGTCGCCGCGGCCCGCAAGGGCCCGCCAGCTCGACGCCAGGCGCGCGAGCTCGTCGTCATCGATGTGGGACAGCTGGGAGGGTGTGGGAACGGCAGGCATGTCTGTCGCACTCAGGCGGCGTTCCATCTCGCCGCGACGGCGGGATGGAACATGGCGGTGGCGGATGCCGGCCGGCCGTCTGGTACGGTGGTCGTTGTCATGATTTGGCTGATGATAACTGAAGTAATCATCAATACACATTTTGTGTTGCAATCAAGCATCTCCACGAGTACTCTCGTCTAAGTTGTTGATTTTATTGGATTTTATCCGGGTTGACCGAGGTCTTCCAAGTGCCGCCGGATCCCCTGGCGCCCTTGAAACTGCCCGCCGATCGCTGACATCCGCTGCCTGCGCGGCGCCTGCCTGCAGGCCCGATCCGCCTGCCGGGCCTGCGCTGCGCCGGCCATGGCCACCGGCCGCCTTGCCCCAAATACGATGCCTGCGGTTCGCATCCGAGGTCTTTCGTGAATCACTTTCTCCGCCCCTTGGCCCTGACCACCCTGCCCGCGGCCGGTGCCATCTCACCCGCAGCCGCGGACCCACATCAGGACGAGAGCGGCCACGGCCGCGGCAAGGGGCGACATGGTGGCCGCGAGTACAAGGAAGCGTTCTGGGACGGCCGGTGCAAGGTCGAGCGCAAATCGGAGAAGAACGGCGAGTACAAGGAGAAGCGCTAGTGCAAGGACCGCGCCTCGCGTGTCCGGCGTACGAAGCGCCGGTCTGCGCGGGCCCGCGGCCGGAGGGCGTCGTCCAGCCTCCTGCCATCAGCATCCAGCCCCCGCGGTCGTGGTCCGGCCGAAGACACCGCCCGGCCCGCGAATGGTGGGCCGGGCGCCGTGAGGCGGCCCAGGCGGGCGTGGCCTCTGCCCTGCCCGGCGGCCGGCGGGCTCCCGGCCTGGATGCCGCTGCGGCCGCGGAACGCCTGAAGGTGCGGCCGAAGCAAATCCCAACGGTTCTCACAATTGCCGTGCCGCCCTCCCCCGGCGGGCGAATTTACAGCGTGCGTGCCTTGCGCAAGGTTTCGGCGATGCCTGCTTCGAGCGCTTCCTGGCTGGCCCCGGTGGCGGCTTCCGGAACGATCGTGATCGTGATCTCTCCGCTCTTGGCACGCACCAGCGTGCCGATCTTCTCCCCCGCGGACAGGATGTCGAGCTTCTCCGAGCGCTCGAAGCCGGGCTTGGCATCGAGCAGCCTTGCGACGACCATCGCCGGGGCGAGGCTGTGGCCCCGCAGTCTTTCCACGCGCTTCAGGACGCCGCGGCGGTCTTTTTCCATGGCGGCATTGATCTGCTCGGCATGGCGAAAGCTGATCTCCAGAGGGCTGCGGAAGCACTCCACCACCGCCGACGGCAGCTGCGCCACCATCAGCGCCTTGCGCACCCAGGTATGGCTCACGCCGAGCGCTTCGGCCAACTGGCGCTGCGTCGGGAACAGCTGCTCTTCCAGCGCGCGCTGGTACATCAGGCCCTGTTCGTAGTTGGACAGATCCGCGCGTTCGCGATTCTCCCGGTCCATCGCGGCGAAGAGCGCCGCATCGCCCAGCTCGTCGACCCAGATGGATGCCAGCACCGGAATGCCGAGCTCCAGCGCGGCCCGATGCCGGCGGTGGCCGAAGACGATCTCGAACTGGCCGGGTTCGTCCTTGAGCGGCCGCACCAGGATCGCCTGGACGTTGCCGCCGGCGTGCTCGATGTCCGCCTTCAGGCCTGCGAAGGCACTGCTCGTGAACGAGGCGTCGTGGCGGTTTGCCCAGCGGCTGGGATGGATGGTTTTCGGGTCCATCTTCCGCGTCGGCAGCGAGCCTTCGTACTGGCCGAGCTTTTCGCGCAGCGCCGCCATCTCTCCTTCGACCTGCTGGATCTGGCCCCGGAAAGCCATCATCTGGCCGGGGCCGGTGCGCGGCGCGAGCGAGCCGCCGACGGCCGGTGGAAACCTGGTTTCCACGACGCTCGATGCCGACGGGGGCACCGCGGGAGCGGACGTCGAGGCCGGCGCATCGACCGGATCCTTTGCCGCTTCGGGAAGCATCAGGCCGGCGGTCAACGCCTCCAGCCGCTTGCGGGTGCTAGCCATGATGGACACTCCTTGGCGCGGCTTGCGCCGCCCTCAATGTCGGGAAACGGGACCTTCTGCAGGTGTGCCCCGTGGCCTTCGACGGGCACCGCGGAGTCGCCGCGCCGCATCGGAATTGCGGAGCCTGCGGCCGTGGAAACCAGGTTTCCACGGCGTCCGGTACGCCGCGTACGGATGGAACGCGCCGCCCGGTGGAAACCTGGTTTCCACCCAGAGAGGCTCCCGGAAGCATCGCCGGCTTTCTCATTGCTGGGCCCTCCCCTGGGCCGTCCATGCGCCGATCACCGACTGCTCGACGAGTTCGACGAACGAGTCGTAGGCGTCCACCGCACGCTTATATGTCTTGGCGGCCCCCTCGTACTTCTGGACATCGTAGACCGTGGCGAACTCGGCCGCCTTGTTGCTGGTCACGCTGGTCTTGGGGATTTCAACGGGAAGAGTGTATTCGCCGTAAGTGGCCTGGATCCACTGCCGCACCGCCGGCATCGCCGGGTCGGCCGCGTCCACGCGGCTCAGCAGCACGTGCAGGAAGTCGAAGGCCTTGCCCTCGCGGTCCTTGCTCTGGCCGTCCAGGTTGCCGCCCAGGTCGGCGAGCAGCGACCAGAACTGCGCCGACGAGGCGAAGTCCAGGCCCGAGGGCGGCACCGGCACGACGATCCCGTTCGCGGCCCACAGCGCATTGATCGTGACGTACGAAAGGGAAGGGGGCGTGTCGATCACGATCACGTCGTACAGGTCCCGCACCGTCTCCAGGCCCTCGTTCAGCACGTCCCAGAACTTGGCGCCGGGCTGCTGCATCTGGCGGGCGGGGAGGGCGAACTCGGCGGAGAACAGGAAGGGCGCGGCGGCGACCAGATCGATGCCGTCCCAGTAGGTCGAGCGAATGGCGTAGCGGATGTCGTTCTCGCTGCCGTCGCACAGCGGCCCGATCGTCATGTCCTCCGTGACCTCGGCTTCCGGCAGCAGGCCGTGCAGCGTGGTGAGCGAGCCCTGGGGATCGGTATCGATCGCGAGCACGCGGTGCCCGCGCAGGCTGAGCCCCTGCGCCAGCACCATGGCCGTGGTCGTCTTGGCCACGCCGCCCTTGAAGTTGCCCACGGCGATCGTGATGGCCTTGCGTCCGGCCGGCCGCATCTTTTCTGCGCGGTAGGTTCGGGTCCACCGGCGCAGTTCGTCCAGTTCGAAAGTCCGCTTGCCCCCCGAAGGCGTCAGCCGGCCGGCTGGCAGGTCTTCCTTGGTGATGCGGTAGGCCACGTGCGCCTTGTCGACGCCGCAGAGCGAGGCCAGCTGGGCGGTGGAGTAGGTCGGGGGGATCTTGCGGGCTTCCGGCGCCAGCAGCATGCCCCGGATCTGCTCCACCATCGACCCGGCCCGAGTCGCCAGTGCCGCGATCTTCTGCATGTTGATGGTTTGGCGGGGAGGGACCTGAACGTCGCTGGAAACCAGGTTTCCACCGATGGGAGGGACGGGAACGGACATTTTGTTTGGCCTTATTCGACAGAATACGGCAATTCTATGAGAATCTGTCGAATGAACAAGTTTCGCGGAGAAGTCAGCCGGAGTCCCGCGAAGTATTGTGAGAGGGATTGGGGACCCAGGCCATGGGCCCTCGCAGCCGAGGCGCCGCAACACCCGAAAACCGGGGGCAGGGCGCCCTGCGCAGGTCTTTTGCGCACCCGATGCCCGTCTTGGCCCCCAAACAGGGACGCCGCCCGGGGCTGGAACCCATATCCACTCACATTGGAACCCATCCGGACTCACAAAAGCGGCCCCGGTCTCCCAACGAGGCTCACGCCGAATCCCAGCCGTTCTCACATTCAATCCCAACCGATCTCACATCAGGGGCCGTAAGTGACTGTCAGGATGGAGGAAAACGGAATCCCAATTCTTCAATTCCCCAAGTGTTTATCTGCAAACATACCAAGGCACCATTGCCGGTGTAATGTGAATTGACTGAATCACAATGCACGGGCATGATGTGAAACCATCTGATTGCCGCTGCGGACCATGGTCGAAGAAGAAAATCCACAATCCCGGTCTCCGCCGCGGCCATCGCCCACGGCGGAGGAACAGAGCGTTGCCAAGGCCAACGAGGCCATTGCCATCCGTCCCAAGCGCGGCCGCCTCACCCTGCTGTCGCGGCGCATCTACAACGCGCTGCTCTACCACTCGCAGCGCCAGGGCGTGGACGAGCCGGTCTATCGGCTGACCCTGAGCGAGCTGATCGGCGACGCCCGCTTCAACTCCAACAACACCGAACTGCTCAAATCGCACCTGCGCGACATGCAGGCCACGACCATCGAGTGGTCGACCAGCAGCAGTTCCCTGAAGCGGTGGGTGTCCTCGCAGCTGCTCGGCACGGTCACGATCGAAGAGCAGGGCAGGGGGCGGCCCTGCATGGTGACCTGGCGCTATCCGGACGAGATCAAGGAGCGGCTGGTCAAGCCGCACCAATACACGCGCGTGCTGCTCGAGATGAGCAGCCAGATGCGCAGCTATTCCGCGGCGGTGCTGTACGAGATCGGCGCGCGCTATCTCACCTCGCCGGGGCGGCTGTCGATGCGCGAGGACGTCGTCTGGTGGGCCGCGGTGCTGACGGGGCGCAGCGACATCAAGGAGGTCGACTACCGCTTCCTCAAGCGCGACGTCATCAGCAAGGCGCTGGCCGAGATCGACGCGCTGTGCGAGGACTTCGGGCTGGAACTGATCGAGCACAAGCGCGGCCGCAAGATCGAGGAGATCCAGTTCCGGGTCGTTCCCAAGGTCCAGCAGCGCCTGGGCGACATCAGCGCGTCGAACCGCAACGTCTTCGACCTGGAGCTGGTGGGGCGCCTGATCGCGCTGGGCCTGAAACAGGACGAGGCCCAGGATCTCTATGCCACCACCGACGAAGGGCAGATCCGCGCCACGCTCGACCATGTGGACCAGCGGCTGCGCAATGCCTCGATGCCCGTGCTCAAGTCGCCTGCGGCCTATTTCAAGGACGCGCTGAAGAAGGGCTACGCCGGCGTGACCGCGATGGAGCAGGCGCCCAGCAGCGGCGCGGCGCCCGCGCTGGCGCCGCCCGCGGCAGTGCTGTCGGAGGCCGACCGGCTGCGGCGCATCCGCGAGCTCTGGGAGAACGACCGCATGGGGCAGGCGCGCGCCGTGTTCGCCGAGATGCCGCAGCCCATGCAGGCCGAGGTGCGCACGCGCTTCGAGGCCGAACGGCTCGATCAGGTGGCGGCCCCCATTGCGCGCGCCTGGCGGCGCGACGGCCCCGCCAGCCGCGTGGCCGCGACCACCTTCTTCCGCTGGCTGGCCGAGGACACCTGGCCCGAAGAGCCCTCCGACCGCGTGCTGCTGGATTTCGCGCTTCAGCGCGGCGTGGCCGGTATCTGACGATGCCTTTTATGTGAGCGCATACTTATCGCTTGAAGCGCACAGCTGCTCGCGTCTCAGTTCGCCTCGCACTCGTCGATGAAGGTCTCCAGCAGCTTCTTGAGCTGGCTGGTCTTGCGCGGGCCGAGCGCCTCCTCGATCACATGGTGGTGCGCGTCCACGCTCTTCTTGAGCCGTGACACCGTCTCCAGCCCGAGGTCGGTGACATAGACCAGCACCCGCCGGCTGTCGGCCGCGTCGGCGGCGCGCTGCACCAGGCCGCGGCTCACGAGCTTGTCGATGTTCTTGGTGAGCGCCGGGTGGTTGAGCAGCACCAACTCGGCCAGGTCGCCCATGGAGCGGCCCTGCTCGTCGGCGAGCACCTGGAGGATGCGCCAATGCTCCTCCGTGACCTCTTCTGCGGCGATCGACTGGGCCAGGCCGAGGCGCATGCGCCGGTTGGCGGAGGCCAGCAGATACGCCAGATACTGCGAAATGTCTTGCTCGGGCATGGGGCGAGGCAACGGTCTTTGTCGCGTGGTTGGGAGCCGCCAGTTTAGCAACGATCCTTTTCCCAGGAAAGTATTGGCGCGATTTTTGCGATAGCGTCTGCCCCAGTTGCCGTCTTGGTGCGTTGCCCGGGAGCTCCCGATGTTTTCTTCCCCTGGATCGGTCATGCCTCGCCCGCCCGTCTTCATGCCGCGTGGCGCGCCGCGGCGTCCGCCGCGTTCCGGCGCGCCGTTCGTGAGGGCCGAGCGGCCGGCGCTCGCGCGGCAGGAACTGCAGATCGCGCTGTGCGTGCCGCTGGGCGGCACGGCCGGCATCTGGGGGCCGTCCGCGATGTCGTCGGCCAAGCTGGCCGTCGCCGAGCTCAACCGCGAGGCGGGCATCGGCGGGCGCGGCTGCCGGCTCTTGACCGTCAACGCCGCGGACGATGCGCCCGACATCGAGGCCACGCTGATCGAGCTGGTGCAGGCGGGCGACATCGACGCCATCATCGGCATGCACACCAGCGCCGTGCGCCAGCGCATCCTGCGGGCCGTCGGCGGGCAGATCCCGTTCGTCTACACCCCGCTCTACGAGGGCGGGGAGTCGACGCCGGGCGTCTTCGCCATCGGCGAGACGACGGCGCGCCAGCTCGGGCCGGCGATCCGCTGGCTCGGCGCGCGCAAGCGCCCGCGGCGCTGGTTCGCCATCGGCAACGACTACGTGTGGCCGCACGTGTCGCACCGCATGGCGCGCGGCTACATCGCCGAGACCGGCGGCGAGCTGGTCGGCGAGATGTACGTGCCCTTCGGCACCACCGACTTTTCCGAGGCGCTCGACGCGCTGCGCCAGGGCAGGGCAGACGCGGTCGTGCTGTCGCTGGTCGGGCAGGACGCGATCGAGTTCAACCGCGCCTTCGGCGCCGCCGGCCTGTCGCGCGCGATGTTCAGGCTGTCCTGCGCCATCGGCGAGAACGAACTGCTGGGCATCGGCGCCGACAACGCGGAGGACCTCTACGTCGCCTGCGGCTACTTCGCCACGCTCGACACCGAAGCCAACCTGGCCTTCAAGGAGCGCTACCGCGCGCACTTCGGCGAGCGTGCGCCCACGCTCAACACCTTCGGCCAGTCGACCTACGAGGGCATGCACTTCCTGGCGGCGCTGCTCGAGCGCCAGCGGCGCCCGGCGGCCTGCGATGAGCGCCTGGGCGCTTCGCCGCTGCGCTACCGGAGTGCGCGCGATGCGGCCTATGGCGCCGACGGCATCACCCACACCCCCATCTACCTGGCCCGTGCGGAGGGCAACGTGTTCCGCGTGATCACGCAGCTGTGAGCGGCTCCACCAGGCATTTTGTTTTCCTTGGAAAATAAAATGCTTGACTTGGAAAATATCAGATTCCAGAATCCATCCGTGTCGCGCCCATGCCCGATGGGCTGCAGGCGAACCCTTCCACCCGAAACACGGAGTCGTTCATGGCCATCAAGCGCCCCACCCTGGACCAGCTGCAAGACGTCGCACTGAGTCTGGGCATCCACCTGTCCGAAGCGCAGGCGAGCAGCTACAACGCGCTGCTGCAGGCCAACTTCGACGCCTACGACGCGGTCGACGCGATGCCCGACTACCTGCCCGTGGTGAGCTACGCGCGCACGCCCGGCTACCGCCCGCTGGGCGAGGAGAACAGGTACGGCGCCTGGTACGTCAAGACCACGATCAAGGGCAAGCCCGAGGGCAAGCTCGCCGGCAAGACGGTGGTGCTGAAGGACAACGTCTGCCTGGCCGGCGTGCCGATGATGAACGGCGCCTCCACGCTCGAAGGCTATGTGCCGAACGTCGACGCCACGGTCGTCACGCGGCTGCTCGATGCCGGCGCCACGGTGGTGGGCAAGTCGGTCTGCGAATACTTCTGCTTCTCGGGCGGCTCGCACACCAGCGCCTCGGGGCCGGTGCACAACCCGCACCGCATGGGCTACTCGGCGGGCGGCTCCTCGTCGGGCAGCGCGGCGCTGGTGGCCGCGGGCGAGGTGGACCTTGCCATCGGCGGCGACCAGGGCGGCTCCATCCGCATGCCGGCGTCGTACTGCGGCATCTACGGCATGAAGGCCACGCATGGCCTGGTGCCGTACACGGGCGTGATGCCGATCGAACTCACCCTCGACCACACGGGCCCGATGACGGCCAACGTGACCGACAACGCGCTGATGCTCGAGGTGCTGGCCGGCCCCGACGGGCTCGATCCGCGCCAGCATGCGGGCCAGGCCGCCAAGCCCTACAGCGAGCTCATGAAGGACGGCGTGCGCGGCCTGCGCATCGGCATCGTCAAGGAGGGCTTCGGCTGGCCCCAGTCGGATGCCGCCGTCGGCGCCAAGGTGCGCAAGGCGGCCGAGGTGTTCACCCGGCTGGGCGCGATCGTCAGCGAGGTGTCGGTGCCCATGCATGCGGTCGGTCCGGCGATCTGGCTGCCGATCGCCGCCGAGGGCGCGACCCAGCAGATGATGAAGGACAACGGCCACGGCTTCAACTGGAAGGGCCTCTACGTCACGAGCATGGTCGACTTCCACGCCGGCTGGAAGCAGCGCGCCGACGAGCTCTCGGAAACGCTCAAGCTCACCATGGTGCTGGGGGAGTACTTCATCAAGCACTACCGCGGCCACTACTACGCCAAGGCGCAGAACCTCGCACGCCAGCTGACCGCGGCCTACGACAGCACGCTGGCCGACTTCGACCTGCTGCTGATGCCCACGCTGCCGATCACGGCCACGCCGCTGCCGCCGCCCGGCGCGGGCATCGAGGAGGTGGTCACGCGCGCCTTCGAGGTGCTGCCCAACACCTGTCCCTTCGACGTCACGGGCCACCCGTCGATGAGCGTGCCCTGCGGGCTCGTCGACGGCCTGCCGGTCGGGATGATGCTCACCGGCCGCCACCACGACGAAGCCACCATCTACCGCGCCGCCTATGCCTTCGAGCAGGCCGGCGACTGGAAAGCCATCTGACGCTTTCCCCCGCTTTCTTCCGTTCCTGCCTTTCTCAAACACACAGCGGCGGCTGCGCCCGCCAACCAACGAGGAGTTAGTTCCATGGATCGTCGTTCCTTCATCCAGTCGTCGGCCGCCGCCCTGGCGGGCACCGCGGTGCCGCTGTTCCCGATGGCCGCCATGGCGGCCGACGAGATCGTCGTCGGCAGCATCGTCGACATGTCGGGCGGACTGGACATCTACGGCAAGCCGATGGCCGACTGCATGACGCTCGCGGTCGAGGAGCAGAACGCGGCCGGCGGCCTGCTGGGCAAGAAGCTCAGGCTGGCCACCTACGACCCGCAGTCGAACATGCAGCTCTACGCGCAGTTCGCGCAGCAGTCGGCGCTCAAGGACAAGTCGACGGTGGTGATGGGCGGCATCACCTCGGCCTCGCGCGAGGTGATCCGGCCGGTGCTCACGCGCAACAAGACGCTGTACTTCTACAACACGCAGTACGAGGGCGGCGTGTGCGACCGCAACACCTTCTGCACCGGCGTCACGCCCGGGCAGACCGTTGCCAAGCTCATCCCCTATGCGATGAAGAAGTGGGGCAAGAAGGTCTACGTGGTGGCGGCCGACTACAACTACGGCCAGATCACTTCGCAGTGGGTGAAGAAGTTCGTGCAGGACAACGGCGGCTCGGTGGCTTCCATCGACTTCTTCCCGCTCGACGTGACCAACTTCGGCCCGACCATCTCGAAGATCGAGGCGGCCAAGCCCGACATGATCGTCTCGGCGCTGGTGGGCGGCGCGCACATCTCCTTCTACCGCCAGTGGGCCGCGGCGGGCCTGACGAAGAAGATCCCGCTCGCGTCCACGACGTTTGCGGGCGGCAACGAGCACATCGTGCTGTCGCAGGCCGAGACCGACGGCTTCCTCATTTCGTACAACTATTTCCAGAACCTCGACACGCCGCAGAACAAGGCCTTCAAGGAGCGCTTCTACAAGCGCTTCGGTGCCGACTACCCCAACATCACCGAACTCGCGATGGGCACCTACCAGGGCTTCAAGCTCTGGGCCGAGGGCGTGAAGAAGGCCGGCTCGCTGGATCGCGAGAAGATGATCGCGGCCCTGGAGACCGGCATCAGCATCGACGGCCCGAGCGGCAAGGTCACGCTCGATGCGGCCACCCACCACTGCGTGCTGAACGTGAGCATCGCGGAGGTGCGCAACAAGCAGCTCAACATCGTCGAGACCTTCCAGCAGCAGCCCCCGGTGGACACCAGCGCGGTGTGCAACCTCGTGAAGAATCCGAAGGACAACCAGCAGTACGTGATCAAGGTCTGAGGGCAGGGCGCCGACATGGATCTCGCGTTCGTCGTCCTCATCCAGGTGCTCTACGCGGTGGCGAGCCTGGTCATCGTCTCGGCCGGGCTGGCCGTCATCTTCGGGATGATGAAGGTCATCAACCTCGCGCACGGCGAGTTCATGATGCTCGGCGCCTATGCCGTCATCGCGGCGCTCAAGCTCGGCATCAACCTGTGGATCGCGATCTTCGTCGTCGCGCCGATCGCAGTGGGCGTCGTCGGCGTGGTGCTGGAGCGGCTGGTCATCCGGCGCCTGTACGGCCGCATGGTCGACACCATGCTGGCCACCTGGGGGCTGTCGCTGCTGCTGGTGGGCATCGTCACCTCGGTGGCGGGCAACACCACCGCCGGCGTCTCGGCGCCGCTCGGCAGCTTCTCGGTCGGCGCCTACTCGGTCAGCGGCTACACGCTGGTGATCATCGCGGTGGCCGTGGCGCTCGCACTCGCGATCCGCTTCGTGCTCACGCGCACGCAGCTCGGCCTGATCGCGCGCGGCACCATGCAGAAGCCCGACATGGCGAACGCGCTGGGCATCAGCCCGAGCCGCGTGTACTCGGTCACCTTCGCGGTCGGCGCCGCGCTCTCCGGCCTGGCCGGCGGGCTGCTCGCGCCGTTGACCGGGGTGGTGCCGACCATGGGCGCGGCCTTCGTGGCCAAGGCCTTCATCACCGTGATCGGCGGCGGGCCGGCCATCCTCGCGGGCCTGCTCGGCGCCTCCGGCCTGTTCGGTGCCATCAACCAGCTCGCGACCTTCGCGACCACGCCGGTGCTCGGCGAGGTGGCGCTGCTCGTCGCGGCCATCGTGATGCTGCGGCTGCTGCCGCAAGGCATCACCGGACGTTTCTTCAAGGGGTCCCTGTGAACCGTTTTGCCAAGTCCTGGGCCAGCGCGGCGGTCAGCCTGGCGGTGGGCATCGCGCTGCTCTTCGGCCTGCCCGGCGTGATGGACGACTACACGCTGATCGAGGTCACGATCTACGCCGTCATGTCGATCCTCGGTGTGAGCCTGGCCTTCATCTGGGGCTTCGGCGGCATCCTGTGCTTCGGCCAGGCCGCTTTCTTCGGCCTGGGCTCGTACACCTACGCGATCGCGGTGATGAACATGGGCGACAGCACCGTGCCCTTCCTGCTCGCGATCGTGGTGCCGGCGCTGTTCGCCGCGCTGCTGGGCTACGTGATCTTCTACGGCCGGCTGTCGGACGTGTACATGGGCGTGATCACGCTCACCGTCACGCTGATCCTGTTCAACCTGGTCAACTCCACCGCCGGGCCCGAGTGGCGCATCGGCAGCGCGCCGCTGGGCGGCTTCAACGGCATCCCGGCGATACCGACGCTCAACTGGCCCGGTCAGCAGGACGAGGTGCTGACGCCGAAGGACCTGTTCTACGTCACCTTCACCTGCCTGCTGCTGGTCTACCTGGGACTGCGCGTGCTGATCGCCTCCAAGATCGGCCGCGTGATCGTGGCGGCCAAGGAGAACGAGCAGCGCGTGCTGCTCCTGGGCTACGACGCGCGCGTCTACAAGCTCTTCAGCTTCACGCTGGGCGGCGCGATCGCGGGCCTGGCGGGCTGCCTGTTCGCGAACTGGGGCGCGTTCACGAGCCCGACCATCTTCGGCCTTGCGCAGTCGGCGCAGATCATCATCTGGGTCATCGTCGGCGGCCTGGGCACGCTGGTCGGGCCGATCGTCGGCTGCGTCGCGATCCAGTGGCTCACCTCGCAGATCGGCACGCAGCAGGCCTTCAACGCGAACCTGGTGCTCGGCGCCATCCTGGTGGTCTTCGTGCTGCTGGTGCCGCGCGGCATCGTGCCGACCCTCGGCGACCTGATCGACATGGCGTGGCGGCGCTGGCGCAAGGCGCCAGCCCACGCGCCGAAAGTGGCCATGCCCGCGGCGGCTCCGACGGAACCGCCGCGCGCGCTGGCCGCGACGGAGACGGCGCCATGAGCACGCCCCTGATCGAGACGCGCAACCTCAACGTGCGCTTCGGCGGCGTGCATGCCACGCGCGACGTCAACTTCACCCTGGCCGAGGCCGAGCTGCGCTGCGTGATCGGCCCCAACGGCGCCGGCAAGAGCACCTTCTTCAAGCTGCTGACCGGCCAGGTCAAGCCGACCTCGGGCCAGATCCTGTTCCGCGGCCAGGACATCTCGAAGATGCAGCCGCACGACCCGGGCCGCCTGGGGATCGGCATCAAGACCCAGGTGCCCAGCCTGTTCAACGGCCTGAGCGTGTGGGAGAACGTCTGGCTCTCGGCGCGGCGCCTGAACAGCACCGCGCAGGCCGACCGCATCACGCGCGAGACGCTCGAGCGCGTGGGCATGCACGCCTGGCGCGACGTCACGGCGGGCCGTCTGGCGCACGGCATGCGGCAGTGGGTGGAGATCGGCGTGGTGATCGCGGCCGACCCGCCGCTGATCCTGCTCGACGAGCCGGCCGCCGGCATGAGCGACGCCGAGGTGGCGCGCACGGCCGAGCTCATCCTGGAGATCAACCGCCAGCATGCGCTGGTGGTGGTGGAGCACGACATGAACTTCATCCGCATGATCGCCAAGAAGGTGACGGTGCTGCACCAGGGCGCCGTGATCAAGGAGGACACGCCGGACCGCATCATGAGCGACCCGCTGATCCAGCAGATCTACCTCGGCAAGAAGCCGCACTGAACCCGAAAGGCGCGCATGCTCGAAGTCACGGGTCTCCATGCCGGCTACGGGGCCATCCCGGTGCTGCACGATGTTTCGCTCACCATCGCACGGGGCGAGTCGGTGGGCATCCTGGGCCACAACGGCATGGGCAAGACCACGCTGCTGCGCACGCTGATCGGCGCGCTGCGCGCTACTGCCGGCATGGTGCGCTTCGACGGCGCCGACATCACGCGCCATGCGCCGCACGCGCGGGCGCGCCTGGGCATGGCCTATGTGCCGCAGGGGCGCGAGATCTTTCCGGCGCTCAGCGCGATGGACAACCTGCGCATGGGCCTGGTGAAGACAGGCGAGCGCACGACGGACACCATCGAGGCGCTGCTGGAAGATTTTCCGCGCCTGAAGCCGCTGCTCGAGCGGCCCGGCGGTTCGCTCTCGGGCGGCGAGCAGCAGCTGCTGGCGCTGGCGCGCGCGCTGGCCGGCAAGCCCACGCTGCTCTTGCTCGACGAGCCGACCGAAGGCATCCAGCCTTCGATCATCGAGGAGATCGCCGAGACGCTGGCCGCGCTGCGCGACCGCATGAAGCTCACGATCGTGCTGGTGGAGCAGAACCTCGAATTCATCGCGGCCGTGTCGCAGCGCGTGCTGGTCATCAAGCGCGGCCAGATCGGCGGCGAGATCCCGCGCGAGCACCTCGGCGATTTCGAAATCATGAGCCAATACACAGGAGTCCACGGATGAGCAACGAACTGCATTACCTCGAGCTGGTCGACGTCGGCCGGCGCATCCAGCGCCAGGCGCTCTCGCCGGTCGAGGTCACGCAAGCGCAGCTCGCGCGCATCGAAAAGGTCGACGGCGCGCTCAAGAGCTATGTGATCGTGATGGCCGAACAGGCGCTGGCCGACGCGCGCCGCGCCGAGGCCGAGATCGCCCGGGGCGAGATCCGCGGGCCGCTGCACGGCGTGCCGGTGGCGGTGAAGGACCTGTGCTGGACAAAAGGCGTGGCCACCACCGCCGGCATGACGCTCTACCGCGACTTCGTGCCCACCGAGGACGGCACCGCCGTGCGCAAGCTGCGCGAAGCCGGGGCCGTGATCCTCGGCAAGCTGCAGCTCACCGAGAGCGCCTACGCCGACCACCACCCCAGCGTCACGCCGCCGGCCAATCCGTGGAACGCGGCGCACTGGTCGGGTGCCTCGTCGAGCGGCTCGGGCGTGGCCACGGCCGCAGGGCTGTGCTATGGCTCGCTCGGCACCGACACCGGCGGCTCGATCCGCTTTCCGTCCTCCGCCAATGGCCTCACCGGCCTGAAGCCGACCTGGGGCCGCGTGAGCCGCCATGGCGCCTTCGAGCTGGCCGCCACGCTCGACCACATCGGCCCGATGACGCGCAGCGCGGCCGATGCGGGTGCGATGCTCGGCGCCATCGCGGGGGCCGATCCGAAAGACCCGACCGCGAGCCTCGCGGCCGTGCCCAACTACCTCGCGGGCATGGAGCGCGGCTTGCGCGGCCTGCGCGTGGGCATCGACGCGCGCTGGAACGGGGAGGGCGTCGATGCGGCCACCGCGCAGGTGATGGAAGGCGCGCTCGCGGCCGTGCGCGAACTCGGCGCCGAGGTGCGCCACGTGACCTTCCCCGACCCGGCGCAGGTCATCGCCGACTGGTTCCCGCTCTGCGGCATCGAGGCGGCCGTGGTGCACGAGTCGACCTATCCTGCACGCAAGCAGATGTACGGCCCCGCGCTCTCGGGCCTGCTCGACCTGGGCCGTGCGCAGAGCGGCATCGACTACCAGAAGATCGTGCTCCGCCGCCATGCCTTCAGCGGCAGGGTGCGCGAGATGTTCGAGGGCATCGACCTGCTGCTGATGCCCGCGCAGGGCGTCGCCTCGCCGACGCTCGAGCGCATGCTGAGCTTCGGCGAGGACGCCGGGCTGATGTCCGCGATGCTGCGCTACACCTGTCCGCTGGACATGAGCGGCAGCCCGACGATCACGCTGCCCGGCGGTTTCACCGATGCGGGCACGCCGGTCGCGTTCCAGTTCGTCGCGCGCCACTTCGAGGAAGAGCTGCTGGTGCGCGCCGGCTGGGCCTTCCAGCAGGCGACGGACTGGCACCGGCGGCATCCGGCGCTGTAGCGCTTCCTTCATGTACGACACGATCATCGTCGGCGCGGGTTCCGCGGGCTGCGTGCTGGCCAACCGGCTGTCGGCCGATCCGGCGCGCAAGGTGCTGCTGCTGGAGGCCGGCCGCGCGGCCCCGCGCAACGCCGACATCCCCGCCCACTGGCCGCTGATGCTCGACACCGAGGTCGACTGGGGTTTCCACACCGTGCCCCAGGCCGGCTGCCGCATGCGGCGCATGTACTGGCCGCGCGGCCGGATGATCGGCGGCTCGGGCGCGCTCAACGCCATGATCTACATGCGCGGCGTGCCGTCCGACTACGCGCGCTGGGAGGCGGCGGGCTGTCCGGGCTGGGGCTGGCGCGAGGTGCTGCCGGCCTTCAGGAAGTCCGAGCGCAACCTGCGCTGGACCGGCTCGCCGCTGCATGGCGCCGAGGGTGAACTGGTGATCTCGGACGTCGCCCACATCGATCCCGTGGAGCGCCTGTGGCTCGACGCCGCGCAGGCCGCGGGGCTGCCGCCCAATGAAGATTTCAACGGCGATGCGCAAGAGGGCGTCGGCCTGTTCCAGGCGACGCTCAAGGACGGCGAGCGCTTCGGCACCGGCAAGGCCTTTCTCCAGCCTGCGCTCGCGCGGCCCAACCTCACGGTGCGCACCGGCGCCGTGCTGCTGCGCGCGCGCTTCAGGGGCACGCGCGCGACCGGCGTGGCGTTCCTGGACAACGGTGTGCCGCACACGGCCGAGGCGTCTTCCGAGGTTGTGCTCTGCGCCGGTGCCATCGGCTCGCCGCAACTTCTGCTGCATTCGGGCATCGGTCCGGCCGACGAGCTCGCGGCGCTCGGCATCCGTGCGCTGCTCGACCTGCCCGGCGTGGGCCGCAACCTGCAGGACCACATCAATTGCCCCGTGAGCTTCGCGACCACGCGGCGCTTCGGCATTGCACAGGCGAGCGCCGCGGAGGCTGCCGCCGACCTGGCGCAATGGGAGGCCACGCGCAGCGGACCGCTGAGTTCCAACTGGTCGGCCTGCGGCGGCTTCGCGCGCATCGGGGCAGAGGCCGAGGACCCCGACCTGCAGCTCTACTGCATCGCCGCGTCGCACCGCGACCATGCGCGCTACCAGTCGACGCAGCCCGGCATCACGCTGTTCTCGGTGGCGCAGCGGCCGCAAAGCCACGGCGTCCTGCGGCTGCGCTCGGCCGATCCGCTCGAGCAGCCCGCGATCGACCCGCGCTACTTCAGCGACCCCGAAGGCGCCGACCTGCGGCTGGTGGTCGAGGGCATCCGGCTGCAGCGGCGCATCGCGGCGCAGTCGCCGTTGCGCGAGGTGATTGCCGCGGAGTTCGAGGGCAGCGCTGCGGCCCGGTCGGACGAGGCGCTGGCCGAGTTCGTGCGCGCCCAGGCCACCACGCTCTATCACCCGACCAGCACCTGCAGCATGGGAACGCATGCCATGGCGGTGGTCGACCCGGCCTGCCGCGTGCATGGCACCGAGGGGCTCTACGTGGCCGACGCCTCGGTGTTCCCCTCGATGGTCTCGGGCAACACCAATGCACCGACGATCATGGTGGCCGAGCGCGCGGCCGGTTTCATCCTGCGCTGACGTCGTCCAGGCGCCGGGTCACGGCGCCTGCTGCCGCGCGTAGCGGCCCGGTGGTTGGCCCACGCAGCGCCTGAACGCCGTGCTGAACGTGCTGGCGCAGCCATAGCCGACGCGTTCGGCAACTTCTGCGATGCCGACGTCGTTGCGAGCGAGCAGATCCTTCGCGATGGCCATGCGCCAGCCAAGCAGGTACTCCATCGGCGGCAGGCCGACGGCGCGCGAGAAGCGATCGAAGAACGCCGAGCGCGACAGTGCGGCCTTCCTTGCGAGGTCGGCCACCGTCCACGAATGCGCGGGGTCGCCGTGAAGATGCCGCAGCGCGATCGACAGCCGCGGGTCTGCCAGGCCGCGAAGCAGCCCCGGCGGCGCGGCTTCGCCGGGCGTCGAGCGCAGAGCCTCGATCAGCAGCAGTTCGACAAGGCGTTCGAGCACGAGGTCGCGCCCCGGCTTCTGTTCGAGCGACTCCTCCCTCACGAGCTGCACCAGAACGGAAAGCCGCCCGATGTCGCGCACGTGCAGCAGCGTCGGAAGCAGCGACGCCAGCAGCGAGGCATCCGGCGAATCGAAGGCGAAGTAGCCGCCGAGCATCCGCATGTCGGGCGGGCCTTCGCGCCTGCCGTGGCGGATCTCGTCCGTCGGCGCGGGGGCCAGCTTGGGGTCCACGACGACCGGCACCGCCGGCTCAAGACCCGACATGGTGAATCCCGGTGTCGCCGGCATGAGCACGAAGTCGCCGGCGACCAGGGCGAGGGGTTGCTGCCCGTCCACCGCAAGAACGCATTCGCCCTCGAGCATCGTGCAGAAGCTGGGCTCGCCGAAGGCCGAATAGCGCACCGCCCACGAACCGGCGCCGCTGATCACCTTCGCGTACACCGCGCGCGGGCGAAGCAGCTGGACGACTTGGGCGAGCGGATCAGCCATGCAGGACTCCTGCAAACAAAGTACGGACTCCGAATTATAGGAAGTCCTTCCGGCCGGCGATATCGTGACGCACCTCAACCCAAGCTCAAAGGAATTCCGATGAAGACCATCCTGATCACCGGCTGCTCGTCCGGCTACGGCCTGGAAACCGCGCGCCACTTCCAGGCCCGGGGCTGGCAGGTGATCGCCACCATGCGGACGCCGCGCGCCGAACTCTTCCCGCTTTCGGAGCGCCTGCGCGTGCTGCCCCTGGATGTGACGAAGCCCGAAAGCATTGCCGCCGCGCTCGAAGCCGCCGGACCGATCGACGTCCTCGTGAACAACGCCGGCCTCGGACTCTTCGGGGCGTTCGAGGCGACGCCGATGGCCACCGTGCGCGACATCTTCGAAACGAACACCTTCGGCACGATGGCGATGACCCAGGCCGTGCTGCCGCAGTTCCGGCGCCGCAGGTCGGGGCTGGTCATCAACGTGACGTCGAGCGTCACGCTCGCGCCGATGCCGCTCGTGGCGGCGTACACCGCGAGCAAGACCGCGATCGAGGGTTTCACGGCGTCGCTGGCGCTCGAGCTCGCCCCGTTCGACGTTCGGGTGAAGCTCGTCGAGCCCGGCTATGGGCCGGGCACGCGCTTCACGGCCAATGGGGCCGAGCGCATGCAAGGCCTGATTCCCGAGGCCTATGGCCCCTTCGCGCAGTCCATCTTCGCGGCGCTGGGGAGCCCGACGGCTGTGACCGCCGAGCCGGACGTGGCCGAGGCCGTGTGGCGCGCCGCGGGCGACCCCGCCGCAACGCTCCGGTATCCGGCGGGTGCCGACGCGATCGCGCTCGCCCGGAACGCCGCTGCCTTGCGCCAGTCCGGCGTGTGAAGGCTCAGCGTGTCGCCATCCGCCTCGGGCGCGCAACGGACGTACCGCCTGCCGCCGCAATGCCGGAGCGCGTCTTGACCAGGGCGGCAAGCTCGGCGGGCAGCACGGGCCGGCTGAAGAGATAGCCCTGCATTTCGTCGCAACCGTGGGCGCGCAGGAATTCCAGCTGTTGCTCGGTCTCGACGCCTTCGGCGATCACCCTGAGATTGAGCTCGTGCCCCAGAGAAATGATGGCCTTGGCGATGGCCTTGTCCTCTTCGTCGCCGGGAATGTCGCGCACGAAGGCGCGATCGATCTTCAGCCTGGCGATGGGAAAGCGCTTGAGCGCGCTCAGGCTCGAATAGCCGGTTCCGAAATCGTCGATGGAGAACTGCACGCCCATCGCTTGCAGGGCCTTCATCGACTGCAGGGCTTTCTCGAGGTCTTCCATGACCATGCTTTCGGTCAGTTCCAGCTCGAGAAAGCGGGCTTCGAGCCCGCTTTCCTCGAGCGCCTGGGCGACCTGTTCGATCAAGGTCCGTTCCCTGAACTGCCGCGCCGACACATTGACCGAAACGCTGAAGGCCGGCAGGCCCGCGTCCTGCCAGGCCTTGTTCTGGAAGCAGGCGGTGCGCAGCACCCATTCGCCGATGGGAACGATGAGGCCGGTCTCTTCCGCCAGCGGAATGAATTCCACCGGAGATACCAGGCCGCGCTCGGAATGCTGCCAGCGGATCAATGCCTCCACGCCCGTCACCTGGCCCGATCCCATTTCCACCTGGGGCTGGTACACGAGGTGGAACTCGCCCCGCACGATGGCATTGCGCAGTCCTTCGCGCATGGCGAGCCCGTCGCGGATCGCGTCGTTCATCTCGGCCGCATAGAACTGGAAATTGTTGCGCCCCGAGGCCTTGGCGCGGGACATCGCGGCATCGGCGTTCATGAGCAAGGTGTCGACGTCGGCCCCGTCCGCAGGATAGGTGGCCACGCCCAGGCTGGCCGTGACCTGGACCCCCTGGCCATCGATCTCGACGGGCTGCGCAATGGCCTCCTGCAGCCTCTGCAGGGCCGGGGCGACCTCCGTTCCGTCTCCGGGCTGGTCGTACAGGACGATCACGAATTCGTCTCCGCCCGTTCGCACCACCGTGTCCACGCTGCGCAGGCACTGGGTCATGCGTTCGGCCATGACCTTCAGCAATTCGTCGCCGGCCTTGCGGCCCAGGCTGTCGTTGACCAGCTTGAAGCCGTCGAGGTTGATGAACACCACCGTCATCAGCCGGCCGTATCGATCGGCATACGAGACGGCTTGCCTGAGGCGATCCTCCAGCAGCGCGCGGTTCGGAAGCCCCGTCAGTACGTCGTGGGTGGCCTGGTGCTTCAGGCGGTCGGCGCTGCTTTCCAGCAGCGCATTGGAATTCTCGATCGACTCGGCCATCTGGTTCATCGCGTTCGCGAGGATGCCGAATTCATCCGCGCGGCCCTGCGGCGCCCTGGCACCGAAGTCTCCCGCGGCGACACGCCGGGAAAAGGCGATGAGCTGCGCGATGGAGCCCGTGATGCGTTGCGAGACGATGCTCGCGACCACCGCGCCCAGAACGGTGGCCAGGACGACCATGGCAATGGCGGCCCAGCGCGAGAATTTGGCGGCGCGTTCGACATCGTTGCGCGTCTGGAGCGCGCGCTTGGTCGCCTCGGTGTGCAGCGCCTCCACCGAGGACTCGATGGCAACGGCCGTGTCGACGTAGCCCTGGTGAAACGCAGGGGCCGGGTCCAGAGAGCCTTCCTTGCCATGCCGCGCGATGAACGCGAGGAATCCGTCCTCGTACTGCCGGGTCTGGGTCTCGATCCGGTCGACCTGGTCCCTGAATTTCGGATCGGTCGAGAGGATCCGAAGGCTGGCGAGGTACTCCCGCATGTCCAGCAGATGGTTTTGCATGGCCGGCAGGGAGCGCGCGCTCGCCTGCGCCACCCCGAGCCGGTCCACGGACAGCAGGAGTTCGTTCTCGGCGTCGCGGGCCTTGTACATCGCCAGCGAACTGCGCAGGCTCAGGTCCGCCATCCGGTTGTCGCTGTTCAGCAGCTTGTCGATGGCCGCCGCGGAGCGCTGTTCGCTGAGATAGAAGGACGCGCCCAATGCGAGCATCAGCGCAATGACGACGCCGAAGCCAAGCGCGATCTCCCCCCGCAGGCTGCGCATTCTTCTCCCCCACGAGAAGTCGATCGGGAATTTGATCAATTGCGGCTCGCTCCCAAGTCGCCGTTGGAGAGATGCGTCACTGCCTTCGCTCTGCGTCGACCATCTTCAGGAACGTGCGCACGTTCTCGTCGCCCGCGAAGCGCCTGATCTTCTCGCGGGCGCCCTGCGTGGCCGCGCGGAACGGCGCCGGGTCGGGGCGCGTGACCTTCACGCCGGCGGCAACCATCTTTGCGATCAGCTCCTCCTCTTCGGCAATGATCTTCCTGCGCATGCCGTCGCCCGCCGCCTTGCTCTCTTCACGCACGATCGCCTGCTCGGCCGGCGTGAGCTTCGCCCAGGTCCTGGTGCTCATGAGGTGGAGCGTGTTGTAGTACACATGGCGGGTCAGGGCGAGGTGCTTTTGCACTTCGTACAGCTTGTTGTAGTAGATGACGTTGAGCGGGTTCTCCTGGCCGTCGACCAGGCCCTGCGACAGCGCCTGGGGAAGTTCCTTGAAGCCGACCTTGCTGACCTGCGCGCCCAGCGCCTGCATGGTGGCCTCGAGTTCGGCGACGGGCGGAACGCGCACCCGGAGGCCGCGCACGTCTTCGGGCACGTTGATCGGGCGCTTGTTGTTGGTGATGTTGCGGAATCCCCATTCCCAGTTGGACAGGATGACGAAGCCCTGCTTCTCGGCCAGCGGTGCGAGCCATTTCATGGCCGGGCCATCGAGCACGCGGTGGGCATGCGCATAGCTGTCGAAGAGATACGGCATGACGACGACGGAGAACGCTTTCTCGTACTTGATGAGGTAGTTCATCGAGGTCACGTCCATGTCGACCGCGCCCAGCCTGACCTTCTGCAGCAGTTCGTTCTCGCTGCCGAGCTGGGACGCGGGAAAGATCTCGGTGCGGACCTGCCCGTGGGTGCGCTCCTCGACCCGCTTGGCGAACTGGAGGGCCGCCAGATGGGCCGGGTGCGAGGTGGTGGCGGCATGCACCAGCGACAGCACCACGGGATCGGCATGCGCCGGCGGCGCCAGGGCAGCGAAGCCCCACGTCGCGGCAAGCAGCAGGAGCGCCTTTTTCATGCGGCGGCCCCGTGGTCCCCGCCCTTGCTGCGCTCGCTCTGCTCCATGGTGCCCGAGCGCAGGAAGTCGCCGGCCTCGGTGGCCATCACGGCCTCGCTGAAGTAGTAGCCCTGCGCCAGCGTGGTGGCACCGGTCGATTGAAGAAAGGCGAGTTGCGTCTCCGTCTCCAGGCCCTCGACGATGATTCCGATGCGCGCTTCCCGCGCGAGATTCATGATGGCGCGAACCGTGGCCGCGCTGTCCGGATCGTCGATGGCCCGCTTGAGCATCGACTGCGCGATCTTCAGGTGGTTCACGCGGTAGGTCCGCAGGTATTCGAACGACGAGTATTCGGTGCCGAAGTCGTCGATCGCAATGCGCACACCGAGCGCCCGCAGCTTCGGCAGCACGTCGTTGTGGGTCCATGTCATCTGGGCCAGCGTCGACTCCGTCACGTCGAACTCCAGAACGGACGGATCGAGCTGCCATTTGGCGAGGCTCTCGGTCACGTCGCGGATCAGCTCGCTGCCTTGCCTGAGCTGCCCGAGCGACAGGTTGATGGCCACCACGGGCGGCGCCACGCCCTGTTCGCGCCACGCGCTCATCTGCCTGCATGCCTGATCCAGCACCCAGCGGCCCAGCACGACGATGCCGCCGGTGCGCTCCGCAATCGGCACGAACGCGGCCGCGTCGAGCAGGCCGCGCTGCGGATGGTTCCAGCGCAGCAGCGCTTCCACGCCCACGATCTTCCCGGAGGACAGCTCGACCTGCGGCTGGTAGTAGAGCTCCAGCTCCTCGCGGTCGATGGCCTTCTTCAGGTCCTCGCCGAGCGCCACCCGGTCGCGGACATCCCGGTCGAGCTCTTCCGAGTGGAAGTGGTACTGGTTGCGCCCCTGTTCCTTCGAGCGGTAGAGCGCCACGTCGGCCTGCGCGAGCATTTCCTCGGGGCTTTCGCTGCCCGGGGTGTAGGGGCAGATGCCGATGCTGGCCGAGGCATGCACCTGGTTGCCGTCGATCATGTACGGGCGCGCCAGCTCTTGCTGGATCTTCGCGGCCAGCGCGCCCGCGGCGGCCGGCTCGGCCATCTCGCTCTGCAGCACGGCAAACTCGTCGCCGCCCAGGCGGGCCACCACGTCGGTCTCGCGGGTGCAGTTCTTCAGGCGCAGGGACACCTCGCGCAGCAGCAGGTCGCCGCCCGGATGGCCGAACATGTCGTTGACCGGCTTGAAGTGGTCCAGGTCGAGGCAATGGAGTGCAAACGGCACCGAGCCGCGCCGTGCCGCGGCATGGGCCTGGTGCAGGCGCTCGACGAGCGTGGCGCGGTTGGCCAGGCCCGTGAGCCCGTCGGTGCGCGCCATCCTGGCCAGCTGTTCCTCCGCCGCCTTGCGCTCGGTGACGTCGATGACGATGCCCTCGACCTCGATGAGCCGGCCGTCCTTGTCGCGCACCGGAACGTAGCGGTTCTCGACCCAGCGCCGCGCGCCGTCCCCGGTGCACAGGCGGTATTCGATCGAGGCGCCTTCGGCATCCTTCTCGAGCACGCGCGCCATCGCGGCGGCGACGCCGGCCTGGTCGGCCGGGTCGATCAGCACGTCCGCCCAATCCGGGTTGGCCAGCAGGGCCGCCGGTTCGTGGCCGAACTTGGTGATGTTGTGCGAGATGTAGATCAGCGGGAACGCGGGCTCGCCGCGCAGGCGGTAGAGGATGGTCGGGCTGTTCTGCACGATGATGTTGGCGTCCGACAGCTCACGCGTGCGTTCCTCCACAGCCTGCTCGAGCTGGTTCATCTTGAAGGCGGCGTCCTGCGTCATCTGCCACTTCATGGTGAGCGCACTGGCCAGCTGGCGGACCTCGATCGGATCGAACGGCTTCTTGAGCACCAGCAGGCGGTCGCGCGCGTCCAGCCGCTCGAACACCTCGACCCACGACTGGTCCGCATAGGCCGTGCAGATCACGATCTGCAGGCGCGGGTCTTCGAGCCACAGCTGCTCGATGGTCTCGACGCCGTCCCACCCCGGTGGCATGCGCATGTCGATGAACGCCATGGCGTAGGGTGCGTCGGCCTCCAATGCCTCGCGCAGCTTCGCGAGCGCCTCCTGCCCCTGGTAGGCGCTGTCCAGCACGAAGTCCGCCTCGCTCTTCCTGGCCGAGGTTCCGAACAGCGCGGACTCCAGGTCGTCCAGGTTCGCGTCCGCGGCTGCCGGAAGGAGGATCTTGCGGAAGTCCTCGTGGATGGCCGGCGTGTCGTCCGCCAGCAGGATGCGGCGGTTCTGCGGTGTGCTCATGGTGTCTCTGCGGCCTTTCTGATCGGAAGTTCGAGCGTGAAGGTGGCGCCGGTGCCGGGCCCGTCGCTGTGGACTGCCAGCGTGCCGCCCATCTCGCGCGCCGCGATGGCCGCGCTGTGCAGCCCGAACCCGTGGCCGTCCTTCTTGGTGGTGAACCCGTGCACGAACACCCGCGTCAGGTTCTCCGGGGCGATGCCGACGCCCGTGTCCGCGACGCGGATGCGCAGCATCTCGTCCCCGACGATCTCCGCATTCAGCATGAGTTTCGCGCTGTCGTCCGCCGCCTCCTCCATGGCCTGCCTGGCATTGCGCACCAGGTTCATCAGCACCTGCAGCACACGGCCCCTGTCCAGCGGCAGCTCGGGAATCCGGGCCAGGTCGCTCTGCATCACCACCTGGTGGCGCGCCAGGCCTCCCGCGTTCATGCGCAGTGCATCCTCGACCAGCTCGTGGACCCGTATCGACTCGACCAGGCTGGAAGCGCCGGCATGGGCCTGCTGCGCGGCGATGATCTCCTTGATGTGGTCGACGCTCTTGCCCAGCGCCACCAGCTCGTCGACGACGGCGCGCTGTTCCGCCACCAGGAGCGGCGTCAGCTGCATCAGGTAGCCCGGGAGCATCCTGCCCTTGGCGTCGGATGCGAGGAAGGTGCCCAGGTCGCCCGCATGCTCGCTCATCAGCTGCACCGTGCGTGCGAGTCCCTCCACCTTGGACGCGCGAACCCTGGAGAGAATCAGTCCGGCGGATACGTTGACGCTGTTGAGCACGTTGCCCACGTTGTGCAGCACGTTGGTGGCGATCTCGGCCATGCCGGCCGAGCGCGCGGCCGCCACCAGGTCGGCCTGCGTCTTGCGCAGCACCCGGTTGACCTGCTCGTTCTCGCGCAGCGCCGCTTCCAGTTCCGCGGTGCGGCTGAGCACCTGCTCCTCCAGCATGATCGTGGTCTGGAAGAGGTTGAAGTCGGAGCCCTGCGCATTGGCGCTGCGCTCGGCCCGGTCCATCAGGGCCTGGATGATCTTGTGGAGCCGCGCGATCTCGTCCTTCGAGGAAAGCTCTTGCGCGCCGGGGCGCAGCAGTGTTGCAGTCTCAGACATGGCTGGCCTCCCCGCCGTTAGTGCCGAATGCAATGCCGACCAGCGTCTGGTTGACATGCACGCCGCGGAACTGCTCCCCGTAGGTGTGGAAGCCGACCGTGTTGTTCTGCTGCAGGAGTTCGCCGATGCGGTCCTTTGCGGCGCTCTGCGCGATCTCCAGCTTGCGCAGGATGCAGTCGTAGCCCAGAACCAGCTGCGGCGGGCCGATCTCGGCGCGTATGCCGGCAAAGGCCTGCTCCAGGTTCTGCAGCAGATCCACACCCTTGGCCACCCTCAGCACGAGGCCGTTTTCGATCGCGCAGAAAAAAGTCAGGCTGCCATCCGGATTGACCTTCTGGATCGAGCGCACATAGGTGGTTCCGCCGATCGTCAGCACCACCGGCCAGGCCGCGAAGCGCGAAGGGTCCAGGTCGGAGGCGTCGATGCCGAGCATGCGTGCGTACTCCTGGCTCGCCGGCAGGCCGTTGATTTGCTTGACCACGCGCGAGGCTGCGTCTGCCTCGGTCACGACCAGCCTGTCTTCGGTGGCAACGACGTGCTGCGTCTTGAAGATCCGGAACGGCATGCGCGACGTCACCAGCACCAGCACGGCGCAGTCGGAGCCGAACCGGCCGTCCCAGTAGACCTGGGTCCGTTCGAACTTCATGCCGTCGCCGGCCGAGCCGCCGAGCAGGGGAAGCCGGCCCAGCGCGGTCTGGAACGCGCGCGTCACGGGTTCTTCGCGCAGCGACAAGCCGTCGATCAGCAGCAGTGCGAAGCTGTGGTCCGCATCGGTGGGCGCACCCTCGGCCAGCAGCTTGTGCAGCAGCGCCTGGGCAAAGTCCTGGCCGGCTTCCACCTCGAACTGCTGCAGCTGATCGACCTGGCCCGCGGCAACCCGGAAGTGGCTGGCCGGAAAACTCGCGCCTGCGATGCTGTGGTCGCGGAATCCGGCGGGGCCGATTTCTCCGGCCGTGGTGCAGCCCACGAGCGGGACGTCGCCGAACAGGCGCTTCATCTCGTCGGCGAGTACGTCCAGGTCGTATTCGCTGGAGCAGTAAAAGATCACCAGCGCCATGCCTGGCTGCGCCACCACGGCATGGAATTCCTGCGCGGCCTGGCGGGGGTCCGCCGCACAGGAGTGGGCTTTGCGTATGCAGTCCGTATCCGCCATGTTGCGACTCCTTGCGTGAGGGTGCATTAGACGCCGGATGGATCGTCATGGCAGGCGCATTCCATGCGGGACATCCCTGCCGCGGATCGCGATCTTTCGCTACTTTCGCGAGCTGCTTACATGAAAAGTTCTAACGCCAGGCGCCAACTGCGCGGCGTACGCCGATCGGGTTACCGGCTTCGCGCTTCGCCACGGCCGCTCACAGGCATTTCCATGCCTTCAACGCCTGTTGCAGCTGTGCGCCCGCGTGCGCGAGCGTGGCATCGTTGCGGACCTCGATGGCTGCCATGCCCTGCGGCAGCTGGAAGTCGAGTGCCCTTCGCACGCGCGCATCCACCATCTGTGCGGTCTCCCGCTGACGTGCGAGCAGCCGGCTGCGCAGCGTCTGGGCGTCGGCCGTGATGTGGGCGACAACCAGCTCGGGAAAGAGCCGTACGGCTTCGGGCAGGTAGGCGCGCGAGCCGTTCACGACCACGGTCTTGCCGTCGCCGCGCGGGGCGAGTTCCGCGCGTGCAATACCGTAGTGCAGGGCGTTGGCCTCCCATTGCATGGCGAACGCGCCGGCCTCGCGCAGGCGCATGAACGCGGCCACGTCGACGCTGTCGTGCTGCTCGCCCTGCGGCTGCACGGGGCGGGTGATGGTGCGGCGCGCGAAGTGCACGCGGGCATCTTGCGGCAGCCGCTGCCTCAGCCAGTCGATGACGCTGTCCTTGCCCGCGCCCGAAGGCCCGACCACGTAGACCAGGCGGCCGTTCACGGGTGCACCCTTGGCGCCGCGCTCATGCACCCAGCGCCATCTGTTCGATGCACATGAAGTCCGCGCGCGGCTCGGGTTCCGCGAACAGGCTGATGGCATCGAAACGTTGCGCGGGCAGCGCGCCGAAGTGCCGTTGCGCCGCGGCGTGCAGCGCCTGCACCTCGGCCTCGTCGATCCCGCGCAGCGATCCGCTCAGCGAGAAATGAAAGCGGAAGCGGTCGAGCACGAAGGGATAGCCCCAGCGCTGCAGCAGTGCGTCTTCCTCGGGCGTGAGACCTGCTGCGCGGCGGCGCTGCAATTCGGCCGCCGGCAGCGGCGCGGCGAAGGCGTGCAGGCCCGTCACGCAGGCGCTGGCCAATGCGTTCAGCGCGCGGCTGGGCGCCGCGGGCACGAGCGCCAGGAAATCGTCGAGCCGCACCACCGCCAGTGCGGGCATGTCGAACGGTTCCCATGCGTTGCAGATGTGGCGGATGCCGGAGCGCAGCGACCTTGCATCCAGATGCGAGGGCAAGGCAAAGGGCGCCTTCAGCGTGGCATGCCAGCCATAGCGTCGCGGCGCGGCTGTCAGCGCCTGCTGCCGCGCGGGCGGCATGCCTTCGATGGCGGGTTGCGGCAGCAGTTGCCCGCGTGCCGCGCAGCGTCCGAGCCAGTGGCTGCCGGCCTCCCACCACGGGCTGCCCGTGGCCGGCGCGAAATAGGCCGCGTAGCGGTGGGCCACGACGCACCTGCGGGACACGGCTTCAGTCATCGTGCGCCACCGTCAGCGAGGTGCGGTCGCCCGCGAACCAGGCCCTGGCGTATTCGATCGGCACGCCCGCGGTGTCGACGTTCACGCTCTCCACGAACAGCACCGGCCGGCTGACCGGCTGGCGCAGCTGCGCGGCGATCGCGGCCTCGGGCATCTGCGCGGTGATGCGGCTGTGGTGGCGCGTGTAGTCGGCCACGCCGTGGGCCTCGAAGCCGGCCGTGATGGAGCCGGTCTCGCGCACCACGGCCTCCAGTCCCGCAAAGCGCGGCAGGGGAAAGAAGCGTTCGCTGCAGTGCAGCGGCTGACCCTCGGCTTCGCCGATCACTTGCAGGCACAGCAGGGAACTGCGCGCCGGCACCGCGAGCGAACGCGCCTGTGCCGCGGTGGCGCGCACGGTGCTCGCGCCGACCACGCGCAGCGCGCCGCGCAGCCCCGCCAGCGCCATGCTGCGCTGGAAGCGCGGGCGCTTGGCCAGCGCGAGGTCGACCGCGAACTCTTCCACATAGGTGCCGCTGCCCTGCGTCACGCGCAGCAGCCCCTGGCTGCAAAGGTTGGCGAGCGAGCGGCGGATGGTGTGGCGGTTCACGCCGAACTGCTCGGCCAGCGCGTGCTCGGAGGGCAGGCGCTGGCCCGGCGAATACACGCCGCGCGCAATGGCCTCGGCCAGGTCGGCCGCGATGCGGATCCAGAAGCTGTCGCGTGCGGTGCGTTCGGTGGTGGTGGCGGCGGGGCGCGGAGCCAGCGCGGAGGCAGGGGTCGTCGTCGTGCTTGTCATTAAACCTACTTGCGCGCTCTCTAAGCTCGCGTCAGTTGCCGAATTTGTCTATACAACTTCAAGCGTATCACTCTCATGTTTCATGCCTTTGACACAGAACCCGCCGCCCGCCCGCTGCGCCGCGCGCAGTGGCTGGCGATGCTGGCGCGTGCGCCCGTCTCGCTGCTCGAACCGGCGCTCGCGCAGCACGCCGAGACCCCGCCGCAGTGGCTGCGCGCACCCGAGACCGGCCTGGTGATGGTGCAGGGCCGCGCCGGCGGCACCGGCGAGCGCTTCAACCTGGGCGAGGTGACGGTCACGCGCTGCGCGCTGCGCCTGGGCGGCACCGCGCCGCAGCCGGGCGCCGCAGTGGGCGTGGCCTATGTGCTCGGCCGTTCGCACCGCCATGCGCAGCTCGCGGCCGTGGCCGACGCGCTGCTGCAGGACCCGGCGCAGCAGGCCGCGCTCGATGCCCGGCTGCTGGCGCCCGTGCGTGCGCATCTCGCGGCGCTGCGCGCGCAGCGCCATGCACGCGCCCAGGGCAGCAAGGTCGAGTTCTTCACGGTGGCGCGCGAAGCCGGCGGCGCCGACATGGACGAGGACGATTCCGAATGAACGCGAACATGCTTTCCACCCTGGGCGCGGGATTCACCGATGCCGCACTCGGCAGCCAGGCGGTGTTCCGCTCGGCGCTGCACGCGCTCGCGCATCCGGGCCGCATCGTCGAGCTGTCGCACGATGCGCAGGTGCCGTCGCAGGGGCACGGCGCCTCGGCCGCGCTGCTGCTGGCGCTGCTCGACCCCGACTGCCGCCTCTGGCTGTCGCCATCGCTCGCGGGCAGCGACGCGGCCGCATGGCTGCGCTTTCACACCGGCTGCGTGCTGGTCGACGAGCCTGCGCAGGCGCAGTTCGCGTGGATCGGCGAGGGCGATGCATGCCCGCCGCTCGATGCCTTCGCGCAGGGCAGCGACGCCTATCCGGACCAGTCGGCCACCTGCGTGATCGACGTGGCCAACGTGATGGGCGTGTCCGCACCGGCCGAAGCAAGCGCACCGCGCTGGACGCTGCGCGGCCCCGGCATCCAGGAACGCAACGCCATCGCCGTGGAAGGCCTGGCACCGGCCTTCACCACCCAATGGTCCGCGAACCACGCGCTGTTTCCGCGCGGCGTGGACGTGTTCCTGGCCGCGCCGCAACGCATCGTGGGGCTGCCGCGCACCACCCGCATCGAACAGGAGGCTTGAGATGTACGTTGCCGTCAAGGGCGGGGAAGCCGCCATCCTCGCCAGCTACCGGCTGCTGGCCGAACAGCGCCGCGGCGACACCGGCACGCCGGAGCTGTCGGTGCGCCAGATCCGCGAGCAGCTGAAGCTCGCGGTCGACCGCGTGATGACCGAGGGCTCGGTCTACGACCCCGAGCTGGCTGCGCTCGCGATCAAGCAGGCTTCAGGCGACATGGTGGAGGCCATCTTCCTGCTGCGCGCCTACCGCGCGACGCTGCCGCGCCTCGGCCACAGCGTGGCGCTCGACACCTCGCGCATGGCGCTGGACCGCCGCATCTCCGCCACCTTCAAGGACCTGCCCGGCGGCCAGGTGCTGGGCGCGACGCACGACTACACGCAGCGCCTGCTCGACTTCGCGCTGCTGGCCGAGGGGCGGCAGCAGGCCGCGCCGGCGTCCGCGGCCGATGCGGCCACGCCGCCCCCCGCGGTCACGCCGCGCGTGGTCGATCTGCTGAACCAGGAAGGGCTGATCGAAACCCGCGCCGTGCCGCCCGGCGATCCCGCACCGGTCGACCTCACGCGTGCGCCGCTGCGCTTTCCGGCCGACCGCGCGACGCGGCTGCAGAACCTTGCGCGCGGCGACGAGGGCTTTCTGCTGGCCATGGCCTATTCCACCCAGCGCGGCTATTCGCACAGCCACCCGTTCGTCGGCGAGATCCGCTTCGGCAGCGTGGAACTGGAGCTCGCGCCCGAGGAGCTCGACTTCACCATCTCCATCGGCGACCTGGAGATCACCGAATGCGAGATGGTCAACCAGTTCGCGGGCAGCAAGAGCGAGCCGCCGCAGTTCACGCGCGGCTACGGCCTGGCCTTCGGCCACTGCGAGCGCAAGGCCATGGCGATGAGCCTGGTCGACCGCGCGCTGCGCGCCGACGAGCTCGGCGAGCCCGTGGAGTCGCCCGCGCAGATGCAGGAGTTCGTGCTCTCGCACAGCGACAGCCTCGAAGCCTCGGGTTTCGTGCAGCACCTGAAGCTGCCGCACTACGTCGACTTCCAGTCCGAGCTCGAGCTCGTGCGGAAGATGCGCGCCGCCGCCGGCGCGGGAGACCACGAATGACGACCACCACCGAATACAACTTCGCCTACCTCGACGAGCGCACCAAGCGCATGATCCGCCGCGCCATCCTCAAGGCCGTGGCCATTCCGGGCTACCAGGTGCCCTTCGGCTCGCGCGAGATGCCGCTGCCCTACGGCTGGGGCACGGGCGGCATCCAGGTGACGGCCGCGGTCATCGGCCCGCGCGACGTGCTGAAGGTGATCGACCAGGGCTCCGACGACACTGTCAACGCCGTCAACATCCGCCGCTTCTTCGAGCGCACCACGGGCGTGGACACCACCACGCGCACGGCCGGGGCCACGCTGATCCAGACGCGCCACCGCATCCCCGAGGCAGCGCTGTCGGAAGGGCAGGTGCTGGTCTACCAGGTGCCGGTGCCCGAGCCGATGCAGCGGCTGGAGCCGCGCGAGACCACCACGCGCACGCTGCACGCGCTGGCCGAGTACGGGCTGATGCACGTGAAGCTCTACGAAGACATCGCGCGCTACGGCCACATCGCCACCACCTACGACTATCCGGTGCTGGTGAACGGCCGCTACGTGATGTCGCCGTCGCCGATCCCCAAGTTCGACAACCCCAAGATGCACATGAACCCCGCGCTGCAGCTGTTCGGCGCCGGCCGCGAGAAGCGCATCTATGCGGTGCCGCCCTACACGCCGGTCGAAAGCCTGAGCTTCGAGGACCACCCTTTCGAGATCCAGCGCTGGGACACGCCCTGCGCGCTGTGCGGCGCGACCGACAGCTTCCTCGACGAAGTGATCACCGACGACTTGGGCGCACGCATGCACGTGTGCTCCGACTCCGACTACTGCCAGTCGCGCCAGCAGTCGGATGCTGCCACTTCGCCCGATCCCGCGAACGATTCGGCGGCCACCGTGGACGGAGCCCTCGCATGAGCACGGCGCAGGTTTCCTCCCTGCCGCTGCTGCGCGTGCGCGGCGTCGGCAAGCGCTACGGCGACCGCGTGGCGCTGCAAGACGCCTCCTTCGATCTCTGGCCCGGCGAGGTGCTGGCGGTGGTCGGTGAATCGGGCTCGGGCAAGTCGACCCTGCTCGACGCCATTGCCGCGCGCAGCCGCCCCGACGCCGGCAGCGTGCAGTTCCACGTGCGCGGCGGCGGCCTGCAGGACGTGTTCGCGATGACCGAGGCCCAGCAGCGCCTGCTCTCGCGCACCGACTGGGGCTTCGTGCACCAGAACCCGGCCGACGGCCTGCGCATGGACGTCTCGGCCGGTGCCAACGTGGGCGAGCGGCTCATGGGCCTGGGCGAGCGGCACTACGGCCGCGTGCGCGCCACGGCGGCCGACTGGCTGCAGCGCGTGGAGATCGATCCGGCGCGCATCGACGACACGCCGCGCACTTTTTCGGGCGGCATGCGCCAGCGCCTGCAGATCGCGCGCAACCTGGTCACGCAGCCGCGGCTGGTGTTCATGGACGAGCCGACCTCGGGCCTCGACGTGTCGGTGCAGGCCCGCCTGCTCGACCTGCTGCGCCAGCTCACGCGGCAGATGCAGCTCGCGGCCATCGTCGTCACGCACGACCTCGCCGTGGCCCGCCTGCTGGCGCACCGGATGGTCGTGATGCAGCAGGGCCGCGTGGTCGAGACCGGCCTCACGGACCAGGTGCTGGACGACCCGCAGCACGCCTACACCCAACTCCTCGTTTCCTCGGTGCTCCAGCCATGACGACTCCCTTGCTTCTTCTTCAGGGCGTGGCCAAGCGCTTCACGCTGCACCACCAGAACCAGCTGGAGCTGTCGGTGTTCGACGCGGTCGACCTGAGCGTGAGCGCGGGCGAATGCGTGGTGCTCGACGGCGCCTCGGGCCTGGGCAAGAGCACGCTGCTCAAGCTCATCTACGCCAACTACCGCGCCAGCGCGGGCCGCATCACGGTGCAGGCGCCTGCCGGCCCGGTGGACGTGACCGAGGTGGCGCCGCGCGAGCTGGTGCGCCTGCGGCGCGACACCATCGGCTACGTGAGCCAGTTCCTGCGCGTGATCCCGCGCGTGCCCGCGCTCGACGTGGTGGCCGAGCCGCTGGCGGAGGACGCGGGCGACGACCCCGCGGGCATCGAGGCCGCGCGTGCCGAGGCGCGCCGCTGGCTCGCACGGCTGCGCATTCCCGAGCGCCTGTGGCACCTGCCGCCGGCCACCTTCTCGGGCGGCGAGCAGCAGCGCATCAACATCGCGCGCAACATGATCAAGCCCAAGCCGCTGTTGCTGCTGGACGAGCCCACCGCATCGCTGGATGCCGCCAACACGACCACCGTGATCGAGCTGATCCGCGAGGCCACGGCACGCGGCGCAGCCATCGTCGGCATCTTCCACGACGCCGAAGTGGGCGCGGCCGTGGCCACCCGCCGCGTCAACGTGGGCGACTTCAGGAGCACCCGGCCATGAGCGCACCCATCGTCTTTTCCAACGCGCGCATGGTGCTGGCCGACGAGGTGGTGCTGGGCGCGCTCTCGGTGGCCGGCGGGCGCATCGAGGCGCTGGACAGCGGCGCCACCGCTGCGGGCACGCTCGACCTCGACGGCGACTACCTGTTCCCGGGCCTGGTCGAGGTGCACACCGACAACCTGGAGCGGCACCTGATGCCGCGCCCCAAGGTGCAGTGGGCCGAAATGCCTGCACTGCTCGCGCACGACGCCGAGGTGGCCGCCGCCGGCATCACCACGGTGTTCGACGCGCTGGGCGTGGGCGAAGCCGACCCCGAGAGCCTGCGCGGCAGCACCTGGGACACGCTGCTCGACGTGCTCGACGGCTGCATCGAGGGCGACCTGCTGCGCGCCGACCACCACCTGCACGTGCGCTGCGAGCTGCCGGCGCCCAACACCATCGAGCTGTTCGAGCCGTTCCGCAAGCACCCGCGCCTGTCGATGATCTCGCTCATGGACCACACGCCGGGCCAGCGCCAGTGGGAGAACATCGAGGTTGCGCGCGTCTACTACACCGGCAAGAAGGGCTGGAGCGACGACAAGTTCGACCGCCGCGTCTCCGAGGCCGTGCTGCTGCAGACGCGCTATGCCCAGCCGCACCGCCGGCACTTCGTCGAGCATTGCCGCATGCACGGCATCGCGCTTGCGAGCCATGACGACACCACCGTGGCGCATGTGGAGCAGGCGCATGCGGAGGGCGCCAGCATGTCGGAATTCCCGACCACGCTGGCGGCCGCGCGCGCGGCGAGAGAGCTCGGGCTCGCCAACATCATGGGCGGGCCGAACGTGGTGCGGGGCGGCTCGCATTCGGGCAACGTGGCCGCGGCCGAGCTGGCGCGCCAGGGCCTGCTCGACATCCTTTCTTCCGACTATGTGCCCGGCAGCCTCATGAGTGCGGTGATGCGGCTGGTGGACGAGGGCATCTGCACGCTGCCCGAAGCGGTGGCGATGGTGAGCCGCGCACCCGCGCGCGCGGCCGGCCTGCACGACCGCGGCAGCCTGGAGCCGGGGCTGCGCGCCGACCTGGTGCAGGTGCGCATCACTCAGATGGCCGACGGTGCCAGGCACCCGGTGGTGCGCGGCGTGTGGCGCCAGGGCCGGCGCGTGATCTGAGGGCGTCTTCGGGGGCGTTACCGCGGCTGTCGCCGCAATGTCGCGCAGCTGTCGCGCGCATGTCACGACGCCTCGCGAGACTTCACTTGTCTAGACGACTTTGGAACTCAAGATGACCAGTGTCCTGCGCATCCATCAACTGAACAAGCACTTCGCCAACGGCCGGCATGCGCTGCGCGACGTCAACCTGGCCGTGAACCGCGGCGAGATGGTGGCGTTGATCGGCGCCTCGGGCTCCGGCAAGTCCACGCTGCTGCGGCACGTGGCGGGCCTGGTGGCCGCCGATGGCGGCACCGATTCGCTGATCGAGATCGACGGCTGCTGCGTGCAGAAGGGCGGCCGCATCCACCGCGACATCCGCAAGATGCGCTCGCAGGTCGGCTTCGTGTTCCAGCAGTTCAACCTGGTGGCGCGGCTGCCGGTGCTGGTGAACGTGCTCGTCGGCTCGCTGCACCGCATGCCGTGGTGGCGCAGCTGGCTGCGCATGTTCACGGCACAGGAGCGCGCGCTGGCGCTGGAGGCCCTCGGGCGCGTGGGCATTGCCGACTGCCATGCGCAGCGCGCCTCCACGCTGTCGGGCGGCCAGCAGCAGCGCGCGGCCATTGCGCGCACGCTGGTGCAAGGCGCCAAGGTGGTGCTGGCCGACGAACCCATTGCATCGCTCGACCCCGAGTCCTCGCGCAAGGTGATGGAGATCCTCGCGCGCATCAACCGCGAGGACGGCTGCACCGTCATCGTGTCGCTGCACCAGGTCGACATCGCGATGAAGTACTGCCCTCGCGTGGTGGCGCTGAACCAGGGCCAGGTGGTGTTCGACGGCCCTTCCTCGGCGCTGACGCCCGCGCTGCTGCGCGACCTGTACGGCGTGCAGGCCGAGGAGCTGCTGCGGCCCGCCGCACCGGCCGCGGCACCCGAGGGCGCCAACGTGCACGTGCTGAACCCTGCTGCTCCCGTGTCGTGGGCTGCGCAAGCCGCATAGGCCGCGAAGAACGCGTCTTTCTTCTTTTCCATTCTTTCCAATTCCCTGGAGCCATCCATGATCAAGAAACTCATTGCCGCCGCCGCGCTGGGCCTCGGCCTTGCCGGCGCGTCCCTCGCGCAGGACATCAACTTCGGCATCATCTCGACCGAGGCGACGCAGAACCTCAAGGGCGACTGGCAGCCGCTGATCGACGACATGAGCCGCCAGACCGGCCTGAAGGTCACGGCCTTCTTCGCACCCGATTACGCCGGCATCATCGAAGGCATGCGCTTCAACAAGGTGCACATCGGCTGGTTCGGCAACAAGTCGGCCATGGAAGCGGTCGACCGCGCGAGCGGCGAGGTGTTCGCGCAGATGGTCAACGCCGACGGCACGCAGGGCTACTACTCGCACCTGATCGTGAACCGCGAGAGCCCGCTCAACACGCTCGACGACGTGCTCAAGAATGCGAAGAACCTGAGCTTCGGCAACGGCGACCCGAACTCGACCTCGGGCTACCTGGTGCCGGGCTTCTACGTCTTCGCGCAGAACAAGCTCGATGCCAAATCGATCTTCAAGGTGACGCGCAGCGCCAACCACGAGACCAACGCGCTGGCCGTGGCCAACAAGCAGGTCGACGTGGCCACCAACAACAGCGAGAACCTCGAGAAGGTGAAGGAGCGCTTCCCCGAGAAGTTCAAGGACATCAAGATCGTCTGGACCTCGCCGCTGATTCCGCTCGACCCCCTCGTCATGCGCAAGGACCTGCCCGAGGCGACCAAGGCCAAGCTGCGCAACTTCTTCTACAACTACGCCAAGTCCGATGCGCGCGAGAAGGAAATCGTCATGAAGATCTCGAAGCTCTCGGGCTTCAAGGAATCGAGCGACAAGCAGCTGCTGCCGATCCGCCAGCTCGACCTGTTCGGCCAGCGCACCAAGATCGAGGCCGACGCCGTGCTCGGTGATGCCGACAAGAAGGCCAGGCTGGCCGACATCGACAAGAAGCTGGCCGCGCTGAACTGAGCGCCGCCACTTTTTTTTGCTGCTGCACTGCTGTGTCCGCCATGCAACCCACGGTCCATATCGTCCGCCCGAGCCTGGCGCCTGCGGCGTCCGCCGCTCCCAAGCGCAGTCTCGCCTGGCAGCTCTCGTGGGCGGGCCTGCTGATCCTGCTGGCCGCGTCCTGGAAGGGCGCCGACATGCGTCCGTTCGAACTCTGGCGCGATTCCGGCAACATGGCCACCTACGCGGCCGAGTTCTTTCCGCCGAACTTCACGCAGTGGCGCATGTACCTGCAGGAGATGGTCGTCACCTTGCAGATCGCGCTGTGGGGCACGGCGCTGGCCGTGGTCACCGCCGTGCCGCTTGCGCTGCTGGCGTCCGCCAACATCGTGCCCTGGTGGATCTACCAGCCGATGCGCCGCCTCATGGACAGCTGCCGCGCCATCAACGAGATGGTGTTCGCGATGCTGTTCGTGGTGGCCGTGGGCCTGGGCCCCTTCGCCGGCGTGCTGGCGCTGTGGGTGCACACCACCGGCGTGCTGGCCAAGCTGTTCGCCGAAGCGGTGGAGGCCATCGACCCGCAGCCGGTGGAAGGCATCCGCTCCACGGGCGCCAGCGCGCTGCACGAGATCGTCTACGGCGTGCTGCCGCAGGTGATGCCGCTGTGGATTTCGTATGCGCTGTACCGCTTCGAGTCGAACGTGCGCTCGGCGTCGGTGGTGGGCATGGTGGGCGCGGGCGGCATCGGCGTGGTGCTGTGGGAGATCATCCGCGGCTTCCAGTACGCCGAGACCTGCGCGGTGATGCTGATCATCGTGGTGAGCGTGAGCGCCATCGACCTGGCGTCGGCGCGCATCCGCAAGTTCCTGATCTGAGCCGAAGGCGGGTTGGAGCTGGTGCGGAATCGAAAAATCTTCCGCAACCGGCGCCAGCACTTGCTTTGGCTCTCTGCTCCTGTTCTCTGGGTACACTGGACTATCCACGACCTGCCGGTGCAATCTACAAGTAGTGCACCCAGCGGATCTTGCTCCGGTTATTGCGCAACTCGGCGACAGGGAAATTGGGCGTCCGGTCTACAACCACGTGTCTGTCCCGCCGCGACCGGGTTGCGCTCTGCGCCGCCGCTCGCTCGACGAGAGTGGCGGCCCGCTTCGCAGCGATTGCAGACGGTCCGCTTAACCGAGACAACGACGCAGATCGGCCAGCAGCAGACGTTCGCCGGATGCGCAGAATCTGCTTGGTTCCGGACATTCGCGGTGACTAGTGACCGCACTTTGAAAGGAACGTGGTGGCACTTTGGACTCCTGACGCTCTCGTCGAGCTGCGGTTGTTCCCGTCGGACGCAGGCGGGCGAGCGGGGCCAACTTCCACCGACTGGTGGGGCTGCCCGCTGAGCATTGATGGTGATCTCTTTGACGGAAGGTTTGACCTTTCCGAAATGGAGCCGCTGCGACCAGGAGAGTCGCGCGTCGTGCCCGTGAAATTCCTCAGCCCGGATCTCGTGAGGGCACGCATCGCCGAGGGTCAGGAGTTGCGAGTTTGGGAGGGAAGGTTCATCGGGGAAGCCACGGTTTTGACCTTGTACTGGTAGGCTACAGTCGGCCAGAACCCGACATTTGGCATGGACACTCACTTTGATCTGAAAGCAGCCGTTCGAGGCGAATTTTTCAGTCCACGGCGTTCGTGGGCTACACCGCGTCGTGATGTCAGAATGGCCGTCGGCCGGTGCCGCCAATGCCCGTAGCAGCGCGTGGCCTCACAGAACTTGGAGGCCCATATGAGAACGCTCGCTCGTTGTTATTGCCATGCCCTGGAGATTGGATTCGACCGCTCACCTCGCCGAACCATTCATTGTCATTGCGGTCAATGTCGAAGCCAATCGGGAGCGACATTCACGACGTGGGTCAGCTTTTCGGACCCGCCGCAGCCGCGAACAGGAGCACAAGCCCTTGGCGTGTTCGCCCCGACCGCCAACACGATGCGTCACTTCTGCAAGATCTGCGGTTCGCATTTGTACACGACGGATGCGCGTGATCCCGGCATCGTTGGCGTCCCTTTTGGTGCCATCGTTGAATCGACGGGCTTGGTGCCGACGGGGCACTACTTTGTTGATGACAAGGCGCCATGGCATGTGATCTCGGATGGGTTACCGCAGTTCGGCGGCCGCTCAGGCTTCGAGCCAATCGTCCCTGCTCCTGCGCATGGCCGAAAAGGCGACTGACACTGGAACCGGCCATTCTTCAACCTCACTTTGGCTCTTCTATGCTCGATCTGCACAGACACTCACCTGTACTTCCCAGAAGTCTGGTCGACAACAGTTGATCGAGGGCGCCTCCTCCAACAAGTAAACCACCATGGAATCAGGCATCCGCCAAATTGCGATACGAGACCCGCAGAGCGGTTCGTCCTTTCCTGCGATCGTCCAGTATCCGAGCGAAGCGTCGTCCACCGGAACTTTGATCGGACCGTACCATTTCAACGCCACCCTCGATGCCCCGATCGCGCCTGGCCGCTTTCCGGTGTGTGTGATCTCGCATGGCGGCGGTGGCTCCCATCTGCTCTATCGCTCCATTGCAGGCTACTTGGCGAGGAAAGGTTTTATCGTCGTGAGCCCTGAACATCCGGGCGATAACCGGAACGACGGCTCGCTCTCGAACACGGATACAGCGGCCGCGACTCGCCCACGCCAGGCTTCGTTGGCCATCGATGCTGTCTTCTCGGACGAGTTTCTAGGACCCGCGCCAGATGCCCGGCGAGTATGCGCGCTGGGGCATTCAATGGGCGGGTATACGGCTCTGGCGTTAGTGGGTGGAAATCCATGGTCCCGAAGAGGGACCCCGATCGCGGTGCAGGCTGACGCACGGGTCCGGGCTGCGGTGCTCCTGGCCCCCGCGACGGACTGGTTTCTGGCCCCTGCATCGCTTGCCGACGTGAGGTCGCCGATCCTGGTGATCACTGGCGCACAGGATCAGGTCACCCCGGCGCGAAAGATTGAACAGGCTCTGTCCGCGCTGCCCAAGGGCATCCTGCGAGATCTGATCACCGTGGACGGAGCAGGCCACTACTCATTTCTGACGCCTTTCCCGGCCAGCATGCAGCGGCCCGGGTTTCTACCGGCCACCGATCCAGACGGTTTCGACAGGGAACAGTTCCATGCGCAGTTTCCCGCCACTATCCATGAATTTCTGATCGGTGTCCTGTGAGGCGCGATGAGCGGACCGGATGGGAGCTACTGCGGAAAGGCTGAGGTCGGCCAAGACCAGACGTTCGGCGCCGGGGCAGAATTCGCCCTCAACGGACGATTCACAGAATCGAGGAAACATGACACCCGATTTCGCCGCAGCTCTGGACGCAAAGCTGGAGGAGTACCGCGCTTGGGCTGCGTCAAGACCGGTCCGCGAGATATCGGAAACTGTGAGTGCCCCAAACCTCGTGACCACCGCCTCGCGTGAGTGGCACAGTCCGGCCGAAAACAGCAGTCCGCGCTCTCGGTAGCGCGACCCAACGGCGAGCAGATGTTTCTGGAGATCGTGAAGTGCTTGAACGCTTGATGAAACGCCTTCTTTTGTCGCTGATGGCAACGATCCCCCTTGCTGCACCGGCGAGCCTTCCGCTGCAGATGTCCCTCACCGCAATGGCTACGGAGGCGGACCATGTACTGGTCGGCCGCGTCGTCAGCGTTGACATGGTTGACGCGAAGGGCAATCCGGTCTCGGATGATCAGGCGCGCACTGGCCCTGGTTCGGCGAATGTCATTCGTCTTCGCGTGGCAGTCGACGAGGCTCTGATCACAAATACAGACCGCGTACCAAGGGAATTGCTCATACCGCTCGACCCGCTTATGCACTACAGCCTCGGTCAGATCAGGGCCGCTCATCAAAACGATGCAACTACGCGACTTCTGCTCTTGAAGGGAGCGGGATTTTCCAGCCTCAAGCCAGGAATCTTCTTTCTGCCATTGAAGGAAAAAGACGAAGTGCTGCGCGTGCATAGTGCGACGCGCCGATAGCGCTGCAGGGTGCGGCCGGCTAAGTGATCAGACTTCATCGGCAAAGGCCGACGTTCGACACCTATCTTGGCAGGCCCATGACCCGGAAAGTGACGAGCGATTCGAGGAAGTTATGGAACGACGACTCACTGTGCTTCTCATGCTGACCGTAAGCCTCGGGTTCAGCATTTGCGTACGAGCTGATTCTCGGGCAGCGACCAAAGACGTGATGCTTTTTTTGCCGTCACCTCTTGGGCCCGTAGAAGGCGACAACGCCAAAGCAGTCGAGACCATTTCTGTCTTCTTGGAGCAACGGCGTTGCTCGGAGCTTGCCGCAGGCAGCGTGGTGGTGGATGCCATCGGGTTTGCCGCGGCTGGCTCTTCAGACTGGGAGGAGAGTGCCGCGCGGGTGCGAAGCCATACCGTGGGTGCTTACTTGACCTCTCATCTCCCAAGCTACGTCCGAATCTACCCATTAGGGCCAGTCACGCCTTTTAGACAAAACAATCGGTGGGATGAATTTGCTCCGCGAACAGCCTTGCCCGGAGCGGTCATGGTCAGCGTCCGTTGCACAGGGGCTGCCTAATCTTACTGTGTCACAAAAGCAGTTTTTCGCTTGCCCTTCCGCAGCAGGGGCACTGTCCGAGACGAGCGATCAGCTGGTAGTTCAGTCGATGGCGCAGTGTCGTGATTGACGTCGGCACGTGACGCTGCGCGCGCAGGACTGCCGCGGGGGATGTAATCCTCGGGAAGGGCAGGTACTTGGCGTTCGATGAAGTTTTTTTTACCGCCGACAGACTTGTCGTCGACGAGGCGTTCGGCCATGAGGAACCCGTAGGCCGCGATGCTCAACGCGGCGTGATGATGGAACCCCCGCCACCCTCGGCCCTCGTAGTGGCCGAGGCCGAAATCCTGCTTCAGATCCTGGTAGTCACGCTCGATGCGCCAACGCTGATGGGCGATGTCGACCAACTCGTTGATCGGCGTGTCCTCTGGCAGGGTGGACAAGAAGTACTTGCTCGGCTCAGCGGGTATCTTCATTGGCCTTATTACGAACTATCTCTATGACAAGACCAAGAAGCCTGATCCCAAGATCGAAGCCCTGACGAAACAACTGGAAGAACAGCGCGTCCAATTGCGTAAGCTTGAAAAGCTACTTCTGAAGGAGAAGGATCCCGACTTCGCCGAGATCGCCAAGAAGCATCGTGAATTGCATCGAAGGATCATCGCGCAGGCTCAAGATTCAGATCCGGAGATCGAACGCATGGTCGATGAGGTCTTGCCCCAGCTTAAGGAACGCGGGAGAAAGGGCTTAGCAGATGAAGTGGATTCGTATGACTTCTAGGCTAGCAGCGTCGTGCTCAACACAAGTTGTGCCTGCCGCGCAAAAGATCGTGCGGAGTGCGGGGCGCTGCCGGCAGTGAGCTCTAACTTGGCAATTGACACGGACGTCCTATCGGCGGGCGTTCGCCCGCCTACTGTCCGCAGGTCATTTCTACGTCGAGCGTCCGCTTTTATCTGCTGTCACAGGCCGCTCCTGGCCGACTGTAGACGGTCGCCTGCCATGGAGCAGCGCTACATCAAGCCTGTGCCTTGGCGCATGGGAAAGATCACTTCCAAAACCCATAGCGCCAACGAAGGAGCCCGCCAAACAAAAGAAAAATCGCTCCGACAGCAAATGACCCATACGCGATTGAATCGAGATGCGTAGCAAAGCGCCGCTTTTCCTGAAGCACCTCTTGGTACGAAATCAGAATCTGCCCTTCTCTCTCAAGGCCCCAAAGCCAATGTCGATTCATTAGGAAATCCGGTTGGACGTACGCGACAACACTATCGCCGACTCGCACGCGTCTCATTCCCGTGGCGTCCCGCCCAAAGTCATCTTGGGTCACGTGATAGATCGACTTGCCCTCACGAATATCCATGTGGATCTGCGGTGGACCCTTGGGGGCTTGAGTGCGTCTAACTTCAAGCACCGTTCCCGTCACTTGGTGTAATGCTTCTGGCTGCGGGATTCCGATGCGCCCCGCGGATGAAAGCAAAAGAGCTGCGAATAAGAACACGAACCCTAGAAAGACAAAAAGCAACGGCCCATCACTCCCATTCTGTGTCATCTGTGTTCTCGACATGGCCATGCTATTGGTCCTTTGCAGGATCTGACGGTGAAGGTGACTGTCCGGTTGTGGCCGACCGCAGACGAATTACTGGTCGGAGGTTGCTTCCAGCGCGCGCAACTGAGCGATCGATACGCCGGGTGCGCCATGGCTAAGCCAGAGCTCGAACTCCGCTGAGTGAGCGAAGTAGTGTCGCGTTCCCGCGCTTGTAGTTTGAAGGGTCGTCCCGAACATTGACGTCAACTCAAGATGTGCCTGCACCAGTGAAATTAAATGCAGACGCCCTTCGTAATGCACCCATTCTGGCGGGTATTTGACGTCGGATTCGTCGTCAAGTTCTGGGCGGTTAAATCTTGAGGCACCGAGAAGGATCAGGCGTAGCTCTTCGCCATAGCCCGCCTCCACAAGACGCCTGATCAGGTCGGTTTTCTTGAGGTTCAGTTCCGTTTGCATTTGAATGTCCGGTCCTGGCCGAGGCTGTGTGAAAAGACTTCCAGTCCCGCCCGTCAAAAAATAAAATCGGTGCACCCGTTCCAAGCAAGGTGCCCCATGAAGCGATTCATCGAAGGCGAAGACCGACAGCAGGTCGCGTTGTTGCCGGAATGTCTTGATGACTATATCGGCGAAGACAACCCGGTGCGCGTTGTCGACGTCTTTGTCGAGGAACTGGATCTTCAGGCACTCGGCTTCAAAGGCGCAGACCCCGCTGCCACCGGTCGGCCTGCGTACCACCCGGCGGTGCTGCTCAAGCTCTACATCTACGGCTACCTGAACCGCATCCAGTCCAGCCGGCGTCTGGAGCGCGAGGCCCAGCGCAACGTCGAACTGATGTGGCTCACTGGCCGGCTTGCCCCGGACTTCAAGACCATTGCCGACTTCCGTCACGACAACGGGGCGGGCATCCGCAACGTCTGCAAGCGCTTCGTGAGCATGTGCCGGGAGCTCAAGCTGTTCACGCAGGCCATCGTGGCCATCGATGGCAGCAAATTCAAGGCGGTCAACAGCCGGGACCGCAACGTCACGCCAGCCAAGATCGATGCGCGCCAGCGGCAGATCGAGCAGAGCATCCAGCGCTACCTCGACGCGCTGGAGACCGCCGACCGCACGCAGCCCGCGCAGGTCGAGGCCAAGACCGAGCGGCTGCAGGACAAGATCAAGAGATTGCGCGAGCAGATGCGCCAGCTCGATGAGACCAAGGAACAGCTGAAGCACGAACCCGATGGCCAGCGCTCCACCACCGATCCCGATTCACGCTCGATGAACTCACAAGCCAAGGGCTCGGGCCTGGTGGGCTACAACGTGCAAGCGGCCGTTGATGCCAAGCACCATCTGATCATTGCCCACGAGGTGACGAACATCGGCAATGACCGAGCCCAGCTAAGCAAGATGGCGCAGGCCGCGCGCGAGGCGATGGGTAAAAGCAGGCTGCGCGTCTTCGCTGACCGCGGGTACTTCAACGGCACCGAACTCAAGGCCTGCGAAGACGTTGGCATCACAACCTTCGTGCCCAAGCCGATGACCTCGGGCGCCAAGGCCCAGGGGCGCTTCGACAAGAGCGACTTCATCTATATCGCGAAAGATGACGAGTACCAGTGCCCTGCAGGACAACGACTGCGGTGGCATCAGACCACCACGGAACGGGAAATGAACCTGCGGGCTTACTGGACGTCGGTGTGCCCGCAGTGTCCCCTCAAGGCGCAATGCACCACTGGCAAAGAACGACGCGTGAAGCGTTGGGAGCACGAAGCAGTGCTGGAGCGCGTTCAGCAACGGCTTGATCGCAAGCCCGATGCCATGACGCTGCGAAGAAGTACCGTGGAGCATGTGTTCGGTACGCTGAAGCACTGGATGGGATCGACCCACTTCCTCACCAAGACATTGGCGCATGTGAGCACCGAAATGAGCCTGCACGTGCTGGCCTACAACCTCAAGCGAGTGATGAACATACTGGGGATCGCGAGAACAATGAGGGCGATGCAGTTGGCAAGGGCGTGAGCCCTTTTAGTCGCGCTCGCCGCGCAGCGCGGCCAGTGCCTGCATCACTGACTTCGCCGCCGAGTTCCGCGTCTGCAGCGCGCCAGCTTGCATCTCAGTTCGGCATACTCGCACGTCGAGTGCGTTTCCACACAACCTCGGCCGAGTGCTGCCAACGGAGCATTCTGCCGCGCTCGCGCTACGGCCCCTTCTTGACCTGTTAGGTCGCCGTCAGTGCAGAATTCCAGGGTCGGTATCTGTTCCAAGGCCCGCTTTGGACGGTCTGCGCAAACGATCCTGATCGAAGACGACGAGGCCACGTCGGAGAGCTACTTCTGAAATCCGCTCTATCAGCGGATCGATGTCGTGTCGGCCAGAAAGGGCGAAGTGGCACAGACGGCCACGGCCATTCAGCTCCAGCGGCTCCTCCGCCCAAATGCATTCGTCGCACCGCTCCGGCGGGAGAGACGCAGAGCGCGGGTAGATCTGCGCAAGCTCATCAATCAATGCATGCAGGCGTCGATCAAGTGGAAGCCCTTCGTTTCTGGGATCGTCGTCATAGTCGAGGATCATTCCCACAGCAGCTTCATCGTCTTCAGACACCGGGGGGACGAAAACAATCATGGAGTAAGGCAAGACAGGGCTCCTCCTTTGACAGGCAATGACCATCTATTCTGGCGTGCGCACCGTACCCGGTGCCATATTGCGCGACCATGCGGGAATTGAACGGCAGCTATCGAGCGCTACGAACTTCCGCTTCGCGCCCATACCTCCTGACCGGATTGTGCCCTTGCACGAACGACTGGTCTTGGCCGACATCTGTCACGGGACCATCGTGCGCGTCTGTTGATCGCGACGTGCGAAGTGCACGGGGGCACGGCAGAAATTTCGGTTGAATGCGACGCTAAACGCGCTGGCCGAGCTGTACCCACGCGTGCTGCGAGGTCGGCGACCGTCGCGCCGTCGCCGAGCAGGCGCGTGGCGAGCGCGATGCGCCACCCGAGCAAGTATTCCATCGGCGTCACTCCGAGGGATTGGGGTAACGGCTACCGCCTTAATCTCGATGTGTGACCCGTCTTTGTCGCGCAGCAAGAGCTTCTTCAGCTTCGGCTTGGCAGTCAGCGTTACTTCGTGGACAACCTTTCTCGGAGCAGTCCCTTCAACCAACGGCAGAACTCTCTTGCCGCCTGTGTGTGTGCGCTATGGGAATTCACGTAGGCGACATAACTCGCGCCAGAACTCACGCCAGCTTCGTCGGCGAGTTGAAGGTTGCCGGCCCTCAGTTGATCCAGAACCAGCAATTTTGGCGTCACGAGAAACCCTGTCCCGCCGATCGCGGCGGAGACGGCAAGGAAGAGGTGGTCGTAGGTCGCCTCGACGTGGAGCTGGTCGGAAGGAATGCCCGCCGCGATGGCCCAGACGGCAAGCATCTCCGGCCTTGACCTTGCGGCGACCATCGGCCAGGCACTTTTGGCTCGGCTGTGATGCGCGGCGACCAGCGACGGTGATCCCACGCAGACCAGTTCCTCACGGGCCAGCTCCCAGCTCTCGGTGCCGGCCAGGCTCAGGTCGCGTGTGATCAGCACATCGAAGTCGTCCGAGGGCTGCGGCGGAGCAAGGCTGGTGATGAGGTCGATCTGCACGCCGTGCTTCGCAGAGTAGGCGCCCAGCGAGGGGACGACGACGGTCATGGCAAAACTCGGCATTGACGTTCTCACCTTGAGCCGGTCGTGCTGGCTTGCCTTCTGCACCAGCAACTGCATGGTGATCTCGATGGTGGACATCGCATCTTTCAAGGCTTCGTAGAGCTGCATCCCTGCGGGCGTGAAGTCCGAAGTGGCGCCTCGGCGTATGAACAGGCGCGTACCCGCAAACGCTTCCAGCGTCGCCACATGGCGGCTCACCGCGCCCTGCGTCACGCCCAGCGCCGCGCCCGCTCGGGTAAAGCTTCCCTGGCGCCCGACAGCGACGAATGCACGCACCGCGAGCAGCGGAATGTCGCCAGGTCGAGTATGAGTTTTGCTCACCATTGCATCACCCATAAGAATACTGTCACATAACCAAGGTTGTGTCTAAATTGCCCGTGCATAAGATGATTTCCATCACCAACCGCTGACTGGAAGTCGAAAAATGATCCGCAATTTCTTGAAGCTATCAGGATTCCTCATTCTCGGGGGCTTCTGGTCCGTGGCGGCAACGGCCGGCAACGTCGTCCTCTACTCCTCGAACAATGTGGAGACCGTCAACGCGGTCGTCGATCAGTTCACGAAGCGCCATCCCGGCATCAAGGTTTCGGTGGTCCGTGCCGGCACGGGTGCGCTGATGCAGCGCATCAAGGCGGAGGCAGCCAATCCCCTGGGCGACATTTTCTGGTCGGGGGGCCTGTCGACGATCAGCGAGTTCCGGGAGCAGCTCGCGCCCTATGCGTCGCCGCAGGCCGTCGCGGTGCCAGCGGCCTATCGCGGTCCTGACGGACTGTGGCTAGGGACGAACACGCACGTCACCGTGCTGATGGCCAATCTGCGCCAGGTCCCGAACGGCCAGCCGCCCAGCGGTTGGGCGGACCTCGCCGATCCCAAATGGAAAGGCAAGATCGTCATTCCCGACCCGGAGCGCAGCAGCGCTTCGTACGTCGCGCTCTACGGTCTCCAGCAGCTGCTCGGCGATGCCGCTCTGGAGAAGATCGCGCGCAACGCGGTGATCGTCGGCACCACGTCGGCGGCCTACGAGGGCGTCGCCAAGGGTGAATTCGCCGTCGCGGTGACCATGGAATATGCGGCCTACGAGTACGTGGCCGGCGGCCTGAAGGAAGTCCGGTTGGTCTATCCCACCGAAGGCACCTTTTTGTCGCCGGAAGGCATGGCGCTCATCAAGGGTGGCAAGAACCCGGAGGACGCTCGCACGTTCTACGAATTCCTTGCATCGCGCCCGGCGCAGACGGAGATCTTCAAGACCGCCTATCGGCGTCCGTTGCGCGCGGATGTCGATGTGAGCAAGTTATCGGACCTGCCGGCCCTCTCGACGATCAAGGTCGTGGCACTGGATGACGCGCGCATGGGCGCCGATCGCGCGGCGTTCATTGCACGCTGGCGGCAGCTCGTCGGCGCTCGCTGATCCGCAGGACCATCGCCAGGAACCCCCTCCATGCAAGTCTCCTTCGATGCCATCGCGCAGAGCTATGGCGGCCAGACGCTGTTCGAGCGCCTGGACCTGACCATCCCCAGCGGCAAGTTCTTCACGCTTCTCGGGCCTTCGGGCTGTGGCAAGACGACGCTGCTGCGCATGCTGGGCGGCTTCGTGCGACCCGATGCTGGACGCATTCTTTTCGCAGAGGAAGATGTCACGAACATCCCGGTGCACCGCCGCGGCGTGGGCATGGTGTTTCAGGACTACGCCCTGTTCCCTGATCGCTCTGTGCTCGCCAATGTGAGCTACGGCCTGGCAGCGCGCGGCGTATCGCGAGCGGAGGTCCGGCAGCGGGCGCTGGCCATGCTGGCACGCGTCGGACTGGAGAAGTTCGCAGAGCGCTCACCCTCGGCGCTTTCCGGCGGGCAACGGCAGCGCGTGGCCATGGCCCGGGCGCTGGTGATCGAGCCGCGATTGCTGCTGCTGGACGAGCCACTTTCGGCGCTCGACGTCAAACTGCGCGTCGAGTTGCGCGCCATGATTCGCGAGCTTCAGACCGAAGCCGGCATCACCACGGTGTTCGTGACCCACGATCAGGAAGAAGCACTGGCGATGTCCGACCTGATCGCGGTCATGGACCGCGGTCGCATCGTCCAACTCGGCGCGCCGAGGGATGTCTACGCAAGACCGCTGACGGCCTTCGCGGCCGACTTCGTCGGCGGTGCGAATCTGATCGCGATCGATGAAGAGCTTCCTCGTGCGCCGGATGGCACGCGACGTCTGGGAACGCCAGCCGGCGTGATGCTGACGCGTAGCCAGGTTCCCGTGCAGCCTGGCTCGCAGCTCGCCGTGCGCAGTGAGGATTTGTCCTTCGGGGTGAACGGTACGGTGGCCGAAGGGGAGCTCGCCGGGATGGTCGAGCATGTGGAATTCCGCGGCGGCTCCGTCGGCTACATCGTGCGCACGAGCGCCGGGAAGCTGCGGGTGGACATGCGCAGCAGCCCGGTGACGGCCTTGCTCGCACGGGGCGACGCCGTCTCCCTGCGCCTGCCCCGTGATGCGCACATCGTGCAGGGCTCATGATGCTGGGCGCACTTCGACGCGACCCCGCATGGCTCACGCTGGCGTTGATGGCGCTGGGTCTCCTGGGCATCTTCCTCCTCTGGCCGCTGGTGGGCATGCTGGGCAAGTCGTTGGTCGAACCCGACGGAAGCCTCGGCCTGGGCGGCTACCTGCGCTTCTTCTCGGAGGCTGCCTACCGGGATGTCTTCTTCAACACCCTCATCCTCGGCTTCGCTGTCACCATCACGTCGATGGCGGTGGGCGGCAGCCTGGCGCTGGTCGTGGCGCGATGCAAGTTCCCGTTCGTCGGCCTGGTCACTGCGCTGCCCTTGATCACCCTGGTCGTTCCGGATGTGGTGGTGGCTGCCGCCTGGGTCCTCATCCTGGGCAAGCAAGGCTGGGTGAATGCGCTGCTCGCCCCCTTGGGGGTCGAGCTGCCCTCGCTCTATTCGTGGTGGGGGCTGGTCTATGTGATGACGCTCAACAACTACGTGTTCGCCTTCGTGGCGGTGCTGGTGGGGTTGAAGTCGATGGACCGCAACCTCGAGGAAGCAGCGCTGAGCCTGGGCCGCCCGGCGGGTCGGGTGCTGGTGGGCGTGACGTTGCCGCTGCTCATGCCTTCCATCTTCGCCGGCGCCCTGGTGGTTTTCACCCATGTCATCGGGAGCTTCGGCGTGCCGGCCATCCTGGGCGCACGCACGCCGGTTCTGGCGGTCAAGGCCTACAACGAATTCGTCAGTGAGATGGGCGGCAATCCCCAGATGCAGACGACCATGGCCTCGGTGCTGGTGTTCCTGGGCGCTGGCCTGCTGCTGATACAGAAGTTCGTGGTCGAGCGACGCCAGTTCCAGATGGAGTCCGGGCGCAGCCCGATAGCGCTCACCGTTCACGGATGGCGCTCGATCATGGCGAGCGCTGCGGTGCTGGGCGTGGTGGCGCTGTCGCTGCTGCCGGCCGCGGTGGTCGTCGTGACCGCATTCACTCCTTCGGTCGGACCGGTGCTGAGGTACGGGGGATTCACCCTGGCGCACCTGCAGCACGCCCTGGTCCGAGCCCCAGAGCCCCTGTACAACTCGCTGTTCCTGGCGTCGGTCGCCACGGCATGCGGCGTGCTGTTCTCCATCGCGTCGGCATACCTGATCGTCAAGCGTAAATCGGCACTCACGCACGTGCTGGACGTCCTGGTCATGCTGCCGCTGACGATCGCCGGCACGGTCCTGGGCATCGCGCTGATCAACGCGTTCAACAGTGGCTGGCTGGTACTCACCGGCAGCTGGCTGGTGATGGCCCTGGCGTACTTCCTGCGCCGCATGCCCACCAGCGTGCGCGCTGCCATGGGACCGCTCCACAACCTGAAGGACTCGATCGAGGAAGCGTCGATGAGCCTCGGCGTGAGCCCGCTGCGCAGCTTCTTCCGCGTCGTGTTGCCCGTGATCGGCCCGTCGGCGGTTGCTGCGGCCGTTCTGATGTGGGTGACCACCCTGTCGGAACTCTCGGCCACGGTGGTGCTGTATTTCGGCGGCATGAACACCATGCCGATCGAGATCTTCCAGCAGATCGACAGCGGGCGCATGGCCCTGGCCTGCGCCTACAGCCTGGTGCTGCTGGCAACCATTTTCATCCCCCTGGCGCTGGCGCGCTGGATCTTCAGGCTCAAGGTTGGAACCATCGAATGACAACGACGACAGACAAGACCCCCCCTCTCTTCCTGGCCGACCGCGTGCTGGGTGCCAAGCCCTCGGCGACCAAGGAAATGACCCGCCTGGCCAACCAGCTCAAGCGCGAGGGTCGCAGCATCATCACGCTGAGCCAGGGCGAGCCCGACTTTCCGACACCCGAACATGTGCGCGAGGCCGGCAAAGCGGCCATCGACCGCAACGAGTCGCGCTACACCGACGTTGCGGGCACGTTCGCGCTGCGCGAAGCCGTGGTCAGGAAATTCGAGCGCGACAACGGCCTTCACTTCACGCCGGAACAGATCCAGGTGGGGTGTGGTGCCAAGCAGTTGCTCTACAACGCCCTGCAGGCCACGGTCAATGCCGGCGACGAAGTCGTGGTGCCCACTCCCGCCTGGGTCTCCTACCCCGAAATGGTGCTGCTCGCAGGCGGCAAGCCAGTCATCGTGCGCTGCGGGGCGTCCACGGCCTTCAAGCTCACGCCCGAGCAGCTGGAAGCAGCCATCACGCCGCGCACCAAGTGGCTGATGCTCAACTCGCCCTCGAACCCCAGCGGAGCCGTGTACTCGCATGCCGAACTGGCCGCCCTGGCGGAGGTACTGCGCCGGCATCCGCAGGTCTGGATCATGGCCGACGACATCTACGAGAAGATCCGGTACGACGACACTGCGTTCGCCACCCCCGCTGCGGTCGCACCTGACCTTGCCTCGCGCACGCTGACCATCAACGGCGTGTCCAAGTCGTACGCGATGACGGGCTGGCGGGTCGGCTTCGGGGCGGGCCCGCTCGAGCTCATCAAGGCGATGAACCTGGTGCAGTCGCAGTCCACCTCGCACACCAGTTCCATCAGCCAGGCGGCATCGATTGCCGCGCTCAACGGCCCGATGGATTTCCTGCCGCAGTTCGTCGAGGCCTTCCGCCGGCGCCGGGACATGGTGGTCGGAAAGCTCAACACGATCGACGGCGTCACCTGCGACCTCCCGCCAGGCGCGTTCTACGCGTTCCCGGGCTGCCAGGGCCTCCTCGGGCGTCGGGACGCCGCCAACAACCTGATCACCACGGACAGCGAGCTGGCCCTCTACTTCCTGCGCGAGGCCGGCGTCGCCATCGTACCGGGCTCCGCGTTCGAGTTGCCCGGCCACTTCCGGGTGTCGTATGCCGCCTCGGACGAAGACCTTGCCGAGGCCATGAGCCGGATTGCAGCGGCGTGCGCGCAGCTGCGCTGAAGGCCACACCCGTCGGCCGAGCCATCAACCAACGAGAACCCTCATGACCAAGAACAAGACACTTCGGAATGCGCTCGAGAGCGGCAAGCTGTTGACAGCGATGGCCGCCCACAACCCCCTGGCCGCGAAACTGGCGGAAGAAGCCGGCTTCGGCGGCATCTGGGGCAGCGGCTTCGAGCTTTCGGCCAGCTATGCGGTGCCGGATGCCAACATCCTCTCGATGGGAACGCACCTCGAGATGATGCGTGCGATCGCCAGCGTCGTCTCGATTCCACTCATCGCGGACATCGACACCGGTTTCGGCAACGCCGTGAACGTCCACTACGTCGTCCCGCAATACGAGGCGGCGGGTGCGTCGGCCATCGTCATGGAGGACAAGACATTTCCCAAGGACACGAGCCTGCGCACGGAGGGTCGCCAGGAGCTGGTCCGCGCTGAAGAGTTCCAGGGAAAGATCGCCGCAGCCTGCGCTGCCCGCAAGGACCGCGATTTCGTGGTGGTCGCGAGGGTGGAGGCGTTGATCGCCGGACTCGGACAGGACGAGGCAATCAGGCGAGGCCTGGCCTACGCAGAGGCCGGCGCCGACGCCATCCTCATCCACTCCAAGCAGAAGACACCGGACGAGATCCTAAATTTCGTCACCGCCTGGCCTGCAAAGGTGCCACTGGTCCTGGTCCCGACCGCCTATCCTCAGTTGTCCGAGGCCGACATCGAGGGCCTTCGAAAAGTCGGCGTCGTGATCTACGGCAATCATGCGATCCGCGCTGCGGTCGGTGCGATGCGCAAGGTGTTTCGTCAGATCCGAGCAGAGGGCGGAATCCGGGCCGTGGACCCGCTCCTTCCATCAGTGAAAGACATCATCGAGCTGCAGGGCGATGCATCGATGCGGGCAGTCGAGTCGAGCTTCTTAAGGTGAGCCGATACGCCTCAGCGTGAGCAATGTAGTCGCAGCCGCCGTTGCGTGTCCAGCATGCGTGAGATACACACATTGGGCATCGCCGTTGTGAAGGTTCCGCAAGCTGCCTCCGCCTGACGGCCGCGAGCGCCGCTATGGTCGCCGCGGCTCGGGCGGTGGAGCCCCCACATCCAGCTACTCGGCAGCGTTCTTGGCTGGCGCCGCACTGCTGCTGGTCGCTGTCTTTGTTGCAGGTTGCGGGATTGAACACACGCGTAGTACAGAAGAACACTGCGGCGATGGCTCGCTGACCTTGTACAAGCCTGCTCGATGACCGCTTTTGGGGATCGCGGTCTGTCGTGCGTCTGCAATTGACGTCCGCTTCTTGATAGTGAACTGCCCTTCAACGCGGCTGCTCCGACTACCAGCGGGAAGAAAAGCTGGCCACAAAAGCCGGGGTGATTTAGTTCGCCCCTGTGCTGTTAGCCTTACATGGTCGGCAGGGCCTCTGCCACGCCAACTCCGGCCATCGTGCCCAATTTTAGAAGTGAACTCACTATGACCAGCCCGCTGTACAACGCCTCCGTTCCCGTCATGCAGCAGATGCTGCGCGCCCTGTCCGACGTGCTCAAGAAGGCCGAAGACCACGCGACGAAAAAAAATATCGATCCAAATGCGCTGCTGCAGGCGCGGTTGTTCCCTGATATGTTTCCGCTAGTACGTCAGGTACAGATCGCCGCAGACTTCTCCAAGGGCATTGCCTCCCGCCTGGCTGGTGCCGAGGTGCCGTCCTGGCCCGACACTGAGGTCAGCTTCGTCGACCTGCAAGCGTTGATCGCCAAAGCTTTGGCCCATATCGGCTCCTTCAAGTCTGAGCAATTTGATTCAAGCGAGAGCCGCGAGATCGTATTGCGCCCCGGCACCCCCAAGGAAAAGAAGCTGACCGCAGGCGCATATCTTCTGCACTATGGACTGCCGCAGTTTTTCTTCCACGTGACCACCACCTATGCAATCTTGCGCCACAACGGTATTGAGATCGGTAAGCGCGACTACATGGGTGCCTACTGACCCAAGACAGACAGGAGTTCAGCCACTCTGGCCACTGCCGCTCGATAGCAACTAGAGCCTCCGTCGCTGCGCGATTTCAGCTAACTGTGGATGGAGGCTTTATCTACCCTAATTTGCTTGGCGCCTGGTCAAAGCTGACCAAATTGTTAGCGCCGATGTAAAACTAACCCGCGCCTGCGCGTGCCAGGCACGGGCGGTCGTTCGAAGGTATTGAGGCGTGCAATGCGCTCGCGCTCTTCCTCCAACCGCCGTGCCTCGCGGGGATCAACGCCTTCGGCGCGCTTCTCGGCTTCGGCACGCGCCTTCCTGCGCGCCGCCGCCAGCGTCACCACCGGGTAGTGGCCGATGCTGAGCTTGGCCTCCTTGCCATGCCGCTTGGAGCGATAGACCCACGCCTTGCCGGCCGGGCGCACGCGAAGGTAGAGACCGTCGCCGTCCGCCAGCAAATATTCCTTGTCCCGCGGCGCTGCCGCCCTGATCTGAAGCTCGCTGAGTTGCCCCATGGTGTACCCAAAATCGACTGCGGTTGAAAAGCAGTCTGGGGTACACCGGTACGCGCAAGAACGGGACTTTGTGAGATTCGGTGATGCCGCTTGAGCCTTATTGAGGCCAAGTCCTTGATGTACAAGGGCTTTTGAGCTGACTTGGGCTCTACCGAGAAAGAAAAATGGTGGCCTGGGGCCGAGGCAGAATCCGACAAGGACTTCCGCACGCACATGAACGCCCCGACACTGCCTCCCATTCTTCAGCTCCAGGACCTGAGCTTTGCCTATCCGGGCCAGCCCGCGCTCGCATCCGGCTGGTGCGCTTCGGTGGGCGAGGGCGTCACGCTGCTGCATGGCGACACAGGCAGCGGAAAGTCGACCCTGCTGCGCGTGATCGCGGGCGCGCTGCCTTCGGCTTCCGGAACGCTGACGCTCGCGGGCGCGCGGCTCGACACCGAGCCCGAGGCCTACAGGCGCAACGTGTTCTTCTGCGACCCGGCCGCCGAAGCCTTCGACCAGCTCACCGCGCGTGCATGCACGGCCACCCTGAGCGAAGGCGACGCTGGCTTCGATGCGGCGCTGTGGCAGGTGCTGGTCGAGGGTTTTTCGCTGGCGCCGCACATCGACAAGCCGATGTACATGCTCTCCACCGGATCGAAGCGCAAGGTGGGGCTGGCGGCCGCACTGGCTTCGGGCCGCGCGCTGGTGCTGCTCGACGAACCCGAAGGCGCGCTCGACGCGCGGTCGATAGGCTGCCTGTGGAGGGCCGTCGAGTCGTTGGCCGGGCACGCGGGCCGTGCGATCGTCATTGCCAGCAGCGCGCGCCTCGACCACGTGCCGCGGGTTGCGCTCGCCGGGTGCATCGAGCTGCCGCTTCGCTGAGTGGTCCAGCGCAAGAGGTTCATTCCAGAGCGCTGACTCCCGGGTTGCGATCCGCCGTCAGCGCTCCTTGCACTTGACCTCTTCCTTGAACACCTCGCGGCTGGCCTCGAGCTTGACCTTGCAGGGGCCGTCCTGGAACTCGTCCTTCCATTCCCCTTGCCACGTGGCCCCGACGCCGTCCTTGCACTTGACCTCGCGCTTGAACTCGCCTCGCTTCGACTCCTGCTTGACCTCGCAGGGTCTGGCCCAGCGGTCGTCGCGCCAGTTGCTTTGCCAGTCGCCGCGTCGCCAGCGCTTCTTCGAATCGTCGTCGTAGGCGAAAGCGCTGGGGGCGGCGATGGCGGAAAACAGCACGAGTACTGCGGTGGCTCGAATGGACATGGCGTTCTCCTTGACGAGGTGCGGCTGCTGCGAAAGCGTGTGCCGGCGGCAAGCGCTCGCGCTCAGCGCCGATATGGATTGTGGGGGCGGCGGTCGTAGCGGTCGGGCACACCGTCGCGGTCGCTGTCGCGACGCGCATGGCGGTAGTCGGCGCGGCGGCCATGACGATAGTCGGCATGGCGGTCGTGGCGGTGGTCGTAGCCGTGCCGCACGACATGGCGCGGCGGGGGCGGCGGAACAACGACCACGTGCGGGCGATAGCCGTGGTCGCCATGGTGCGGCTGCGCTTGCGCAGGAGCGCTCAGGGCGGCCAGAGAGAGCAGGGCGGCCGTAGCCAATGCGAGGGACAACTTCTTCATTTCAACTCCTTCGAGTCGTTGTATTCAGGAGTTCCCATGCTGAGGGCGCAATGTGAAGGGCCGGTAAGGCTGCGGCGAATTTCCGATGAACTTTTTGCAGGGCATTCCGGCATGCGCGGGCGCCGCCGAGCGCGGCACGGCGGCTGTTCTTCTTATTCTTGAATGGGCGAGGCGCGCAGCAGTGCCGCGAACTCGCGTGCGGCGGCATTGCGTGACGCGCCGCGCCGCCAGAGGATGCCGGCGTGCCGCACAAGCGTTGGCGCGGTCAGGACGACCGCGTGCAGGTCCGGTGCCTGGCTTGCGGCACGCTCGGGCACGATGCTGGCAAGTTCGCCGTGGCGGCAGACGCCGAGCAGGGACTCCACGGAGTCCATCTCGACCCGGATCTCGACCGCCGTGCTCACCGAGCGCAGGGCCTCGTCGATCATGCGGCGCGTGGCAAAGGTTCTTGGCAGCAGTGCCAGCGGCACGCGGGCAAGGGCCTTCATCGCGATGCTGCGCCGGCCGGCCAGGGGATGCATCGGCCCGACCACCAGCAACAGGCGTTCGTCGAACAGCGGTTCGGTCTCGATGTCTTCACGCGTGGCAGGGTGGAAGGCGATGCCCAGGTCGAGCTCGCCGCTGAGCAGTTGCTCCTCGATCGGTCCTGCGCGCAAGTCGCGCACCTCGACCCTCACGCCGGGGTAGGCCTGGCTGAAGGCCGCGACGGTGGCGGGCACCACGGTGTTCAGGAAGGTGGGAAAGGCGCCCACCGTCAGGCGGCCGGAGCGCAAGCCGTTCAGGTCGGCGAGGGCCATGCGGCCCGACTCGACCTCCTTGAGCGCGCGCGTGGCATACGCGCGAAACTCCGCACCGGCCTGTGAGAGCTTCAGGCCCCGCCCCAGGCGATCGAACAGCGCCACGCCCAGTTCCTGTTCGAGCAGCCGCAGCCCGTGCGACAGCGTCGACTGGGTGACGAACAGGTTCTGCGCCGATTGCGTCAGGTGCTCGGTCTGGGCGATGTCCAGAAAGTAGCGCAGCTGGCGGATTTCCATGGGAGTGCCTGTCCGTTCGTTTTTATCGAACGATACATCATAAATAAATCATTTTTCATTGATCGGTCCAACGCTTAGCCTTGCTTCGTCGCATCAAACATCAGGCAAAGGCAAGAGCTCATGACGGGTCGTTTTCGCATCGAGCGGATCGAGGCGCGGATACTGGACATCCCCACCATCCGGCCGCACAGGCTGTCCTTCGGGGCGATCAGCCGGCAGAGTCCCGTCATCGTCCAGCTGTGGCTCGGCAATGGTGCGAGTGGCTTCGGCGAGGCCGCCACGATCGGCGGGCCTTCGTGGAACGAGGAATCGCCCGAAGGCATACGGCACGCCATCGAGGCCTATCTCGCGCCCGTGCTGTTGGGACAGGAGGGTGGCTGCTTCTCGGATGCCCTGGACCGGATGGACGCCGCCTGCAAGGGCAATGCATTCGCCAAGAGCGCCGTCGAGATGGCACTGATCGATGCGATGGCGCGCACGCTCGGGCTGCCTGCGTGGCAGCTGCTCGGCGGCAAGCGCCGGCAGAGTCTGCCCTTGGCATGGACGCTGGCCAGCGGGGATGTGGCGCGCGACCTGGAAGAGGCGCAGCTGCGCCTGGAACAGAGGCGCCACCGGATCTTCAAGATGAAGATCGGTGCGCGTTCCCCCGAGGACGACGTGAGCCATGTCGCGCAGATCGCGCGGGCCCTCGAAGGGCGGGCCACCCTCACCGTGGACATCAACCAGGCGTGGGACGGCAGCACGGCCAGGCGCCATCTGCCGCGCCTGATCGACGCGGGCGTCAGCCTGATCGAGCAGCCGGTGGCGAAATGGAACGTGGAAGCGCTCGCGGTGCTGAGCACCGAGCTCGGCGCCCGCGCCTGCATCATGGCGGACGAGACCGTGTGCACGCCGCAGGATGCCATGCGGCTCGCGCGCGCCAAGGCGTGCCATGTCTTCTCGCTCAAGGTTGCCAAGCACGGCGGCTTGCTGCGCACCCGCGAAGTGGCGGCAGTGGCCGAGGCCGCCGACATCGGCTGGTATGGCGGCACGATGCTCGAGACCTCGATCGGCAGCGCGGCCGCCGCTCACGTTTTCTCGACCCTCGGCAAGCAGCACCACGGCTGCGAATTGTTCGGGCCGCAGTTGCTGGTGGACGACCTGGTGGTCCAGCGGATGGAGATCCGCGACTTCGAACTGCAGTTGCCCGATGGTCCCGGCTTCGGCGTCGACGTGGATCCGGCGCAGCTGGAGCGCTTCGACCGCGCGCGCACCGGCCTCGTGCCGGTGCACATCGACCTCGGGCACCGCGCCCCTTTCACCCAGGGAGCATGAGCATGCTTTTTCTCGTTCGAATGGATGTGAACATTCCGCACGACCTGCCTGCCGAACAGGCCGAAGCCGTCAAGGCCCGCGAGAAGGCCTACGCGCAGCAGCTGCAGCGCGAAGGCCACTGGCGCCATCTTTGGCGCGTGGCCGGCGAGTATGCCAACTACAGCGTGTTCGACGCCGCATCCAACGACGAGCTGCACGGGCTTCTTTCGCAGCTTCCGCTGTTCCCTTTCATGAAGATTCAGGTCACGCCGCTCGCGCAGCACCCTTCCGCGATCGCCTGAGCGTCGCAGCATCCACCAATCATCCGGAGACAACACATGAAAAGAAGACAACTGCTGGCTTGCCTGAGTGCCGGCCTGGTGCTGGGCACCGCCGCGTCGAGCCATGCGCAGACCGCCGCCACGGACTGGCCGAAAAAGCCTGTGCGCTGGGTGGTTCCATTCCCGCCCGGCGGAGCCATGGACGTCATTGCGCGCGTCCTCGGCGAGAAGGCCGGCAAGGCGCTGGGCCAGCCGTTCGTGATCGAGAACCGGGCCGGCGCCGGCGGCAACATCGGCGCCGACGCGGTGGCAAAGTCCGCGCCCGATGGCTACACCCTGCTGATCACCTCGATCGGCATGGCCACCAACAAGCCCTTGTACGGCAAGCTGAGCTACGACCCGGTCGCCGACTTCGCGCCCGTGAGCCTGCTGGCCGTCGTGCCCAATGTGCTGGTGACCAACGGCACCCAGCCCAACGTGCGCAGCGTCGCCGATGTGATCGAGGCCGCGCGCAAGAGCCCTGGGAAGCTGACCTATGCATCGGCCGGCAACGGCACGTCGATCCACCTGGCTGGCGAGATGTTCACCTCGTTGACGCGCACCGAGATGCTGCACGTGCCCTACAAGGGCAGCGGACCGGCGATGGCCGATCTGCTGGGCGGCCAGCTCAACTACATGTTCGACAGCATCACTTCCGCGCACACCCAGCTGCAATCGGGGAAGCTGCGGGCGCTGGCCGTGACCACCGCCAGGCGTTCCAAGGCGCTGCCGAACGTGCCCACGATGGCGGAGGCCGGCGTGGCCGGCTACGACGTATCGCCGTGGTTCGCGGTCTTTGTTCCTGCCGGCACGCCCCGGCCGATCGTCGACAAGCTCCACAAGGTCCTGACCGAGACGCTGAAGCAGCCCGAGGTCGCCGCGCGCCTTGAAGGCATCGGCGCCGAGGCCGTGGGTTCCGACCCGGAGGAACTCGCAGCGCATCTGGCGAAGGAAACGCAGCGCTGGTCGAAGCTGATCGCAGAGCGGCACATCCGCCTGGACTGAATTTTTCACTTCGAGCGGACCCATGATGCCGATGCCGGAGCACTGCACGCGCTTCGCCCCACTGCGCTGGGCGCAATTCCTGGCTCACGCCGCTCACCGGCTCGTCGTCAGGTCTGGTGCGCTGATCGATGCGGGAACTCCTCAGTTCATGGAGAGACGCGTCGACAATCAGCCGAGCAACGCAGGCTGCCGGGACACGCAGGCTAGCGGTCATGGCGGACCTCCAGGACGTACTCCTTGCGATGCACCGTGTGAATCAGCTTCAGATCGAACGGATCGTCCAGCTTCTGGCGAAGTCTCAGAATGGCCACCGTGACAATGTTGTCGCGCTGATGATGGGCGCTCGATCCCCACACGGCCTTGATGAGGCCTGCGCGTGACATCACGCGGCCTCTGTCGAGATTCACCGGGCATGGAACTCTCATTCGTTTGGAGTCAACCACTTACGTGCCGATCAACCATTGAGGATGGAACCGCTGTTTCACAAGAGATGGAATTCTTTGGGTTTTGTATCACTAACTCTGGAATTTAGCGGCTAAATTGCGCCGTTGGCGTCGGGCGCCGACTGGCGCTCGTCGCTGTGGCCCGCGCCGAAGACTGCCATCGGCCAAGAGCGGACCTCCGAACAGGAGGCAGAATTTGGCAGAACCAGATTGACCTAACCTATGAACAAAGGCACCGAGGAAGAGCATCCGTGGGATGCATCACTTGCGAAGGCGCTCCCCGGAAAAATGGTTCTCGTCGGACTTGCTTACTTTGGAGCAGATGCCGAAGAGCCATTCGAGCAGCAACAATTGTTCGGTCGGGTCACCTCTGCGGACCAACCAGCGGACAGGGATACTTTTATCCCTGGACGGCCAAAGAACTGGCGAGCAATTCAAGCTGCCTCCCGATACACGATCTTTTCAAGAGGTGGGGCCTGGTGAGTACCGACTTCGGTCCACAGGCGAAGTGGTCGTCAATCCGGACTTCACGGTCACCTTCTCGATACGCGAGCAGGCCAAGGCACTAGCCTGGATATTTCGCGAGTGACGTGTCGCGATGGCAGTTGATCAATGTAGGGCGCGAAGCGCGCGATACAACCGCGATGAGTGAGATTTCAGCCGCATTGCTGGGGCTGAAGACGCAGTGCCCCCTTACCCCCGTTGTTTGTCGACGTGCCGGGGACAGCACTCGACGCGATCTATGGAGCCAGTGCGCGAGCGGCCGTGAGGAAGACGTGCTTGAGCGGGTGGTGCGAGGCCAGCAGCAGGCGGATGCGACGGGTATTGCGCAGCACGGCGGCGCCGATCTTGAGCAGCTTGACGCGGATGGTGGCGGTGCACGCGCGTTCCAACTGCGTGCCTTGAAGGGCCAGCCGGCGCAGGTTGATCATCAAGGTGTAGGCCAGCGCAGCCAACAGCAGGCGCATCTGGTTGGACGCGAAGCGGCGACAACTGCCGCGGCGACCGAACAGGTCCATCTGCGCTTCCTTGATGCGGTTCTCGGCCTCACCGCGGGCGCAGTACAAGTCCTCGTACAGCGACTTGGCGTCTCCCGCTTCCAGGCTCGTGACCACGAAGCGTGGATTGCGCCCTTGCGCGCCGTGCTCCAGCCGCGCGATGACGCGCCGCTCACGCTCCCAGCTGCGCGTTGCATATCGGAACTCGCCGATCAGGCGCTGCTTCGTGCCGACGGCTTCGTACTGCTCGGCCAGCGCGTGTTCAGCGATGGCCACGCGTTCAAGCAAGGCGGAGTTCTTCTGCAGGCCCACGATGTAGTCAATGCCCCAGGCGTCGAAGCGGCGCAGCGCCTTCGGGCGACAGAAGCCGGAGTCGCCGCGCACCACGAGCCGCACGCCGGGCCACGCCTGGCGCAGCCGTCGCGCGATCAGCTTGATCAACGCGCTGAGCACGCTGGCCGGATCGCGCCAGCTCGGGCGCAGCACGCACGCGAGCATGTCTTGCCCACAGAAGATGTACAGCGGCAAGTAGCAGTAGTTGTCGTAGTGGGCGTGGAAGTGCGCGCCTTCCTGGTCACCGTACAGCGGGATGTGCGTGGCATCGATGTCGAGCACGAGTTCGTCGGGGGTCGTCATGCGGCTAGCGATGAATTGATCCAACAAAACAGCGTGCAACGCCGCGGCATGCTCGCTCGTGGCCGAAGTCTCCAACCGGCTCAACGTCGGCGCCGAGGCCAGCTCAACGACACGACCTACCGCCGTTTGGTGCGCCAGGTCATGGCGCAGCGTGTTGTGCTGCGAAACACTTTCCCAGCCACAACACAAGCCGTACACGCGCTGCGCGAGCAGACTGCGAATGTCGTGACGCACGCTGGCCTTGCGCCGTGCGTCAGCGAACACGCGCGCCGCCGCGCGCGTCAAGCCGATGCGCTCATCGACTTGCTTGAGCAGTACCGCACCACCGTCGCTGACGATATCTCCGCCGTCAAACGCCGCCTCCACGACGCGACGCCCAACCTTGCAAAATCTCACTGGCACATCGGTACACTTTGGCACTGGCAGTCCTGTTCTCGAGTTGCATGTTCTTGGCATCAGATACCAATAACAACGCATCCCGGCTCAGGGCTGCCGACCTTCTACTCGCGAAATATCCAGGCTAGGCACTGACTGAGTCCATCCAAGACCAGGCGTTCTTCTGAGGGCTCTCCACTTGCTCATCATGCAACTCCCCGAACTAGCCGCTGTCGCGTTTTTATTGTGCTTGTCTGGTGCTCTGGTGTGCGTATGCCTCTCCGCGTACTACACGATGAAGGTTATGCGCAGCTACAGGGAGGACCGTCAGTGGGGCAGGTTCTTTGCACCGTCCTTGCTCATGGGCTCGTTCTTCACCGACGAAGGAAATGCCGCTCGGCGCAAGATGTGGTGGGCCCTTACGGCTTTTCTAACCTTCTGCCTGGGAGCGATTGGAACCGCGACCATCGTTGCGCCGTAATGTGGACGACAGCTTTGTGCAAGCCCATTGACGGCTTCAGCCCCTTCGCGACGGCACCGCCACCGGCTACAGTCGGCCATAACCTGCATTCCCAATGACCATCCCGCTGCCCGCTGCCTACCGCGCTTTCATCGACACGAACGGTCTATTTGAGGGGTTCGCTGTCTTGTCGGGTGAGGAACATTACCTGATCGGTGGTGACCAGCGCCACGTTGGTACACCCGAAGATCAACGATTTTCCGTAGTTGACGTTCGATATTTGCTCGCCTAAAAGAAGCGGATGAGGGAAACAAGAACGTTACAGATGGGTCTAGTGGCCTGCGCCCTGCTGGTTCTAACGGGATGCGCATCGCGCCCAGGCCGGGACATTCAGGGGGATTTGGCGCTTTACATGCCGGAGCCGATTCGGCAACGCTTTGCAAGCGCACCTCGTGAGGATTCCTTTGTAGCGGCGCCAACTCTCAACTTCTTTGAGAACCGGCAAGAGCAGGAACTCAAGGGCAACCTGGGCTTGGTCTCCATCGTTCGGGAGCAAGCGCACATGACATGGCAGCAAGGCCAGTTGTTATTGATCGTCGGTTCAGACGTGGGCCGCGAGAAGACCGTGGACAACAGCGCCAGAGCGCGCTTTCGTCGCATGACCCTATGCGGGCTAGTGCCTGTATTCAGCGAGAGCGCGGTCGGCCTGAGGCTCAACAACACTGTGATCGTTCCGGCCGGCAAGAGCTTCGTTCCGTTCGACACGGCCTTGGACGCGTCTTTGAGCCATCGCTACAGGCTTTCAAAGTTCGATGGCGACGTCGCGACTCTTTGTGCACCATCGCCCAGCAAGACCTTCTCGTATCGCACTGAGACTGAACGGCAGGTCAAGGAAGTCAACAGTCGCGGCCCCGACTTCAACAAGCAGGTCACGATCAACGATTCCGTGACCTGCAGGACTGGCTCCGATGTGCAGCCACTTTCGCAACTCAACCCCGGAGCGAAAGGCTTGTACTTGAGGGTGGAATGCGAACACAAGGACAACGTCGAGAACCTGCAACGTCGCAGCCTTGCCTGGCTGGTCGACGCCGGGATGTATCTTCCTCTGGAAGAAGTCGGCTGGCAGGGAACCATCAAAACGCGCTATGCCCGTTTTGGCTATGCGACACCGACGGGTGCCGTGTCTGCGCAACAGTAGATGTGGATTTCCGTACCCGTTTGGTCCACGTTTCCGTCGAGCGCCGACCAGCGTATCTTCCTAGTTCCTTTGCCCAGGCAGGCGTGTGCCCAGTGCACGCGGGTTGCGTCCCATGGAAAGGCGGATCGTCTTCAGATGGAAATCAATAAACATGGCAAGCTGGCAGACTGCTAACGGCCATAACCGGTCCTTCACCAGTAGGTTAGATTGGCATCCATGACACGCTCACGAACACCACTTGAGGCTGCCGCTGGCAAACTCATTGCGGCAATTCAAAAGGAGTGGGGCATCGAAGCTGGGGAGCCGAAGTCGGCCGCGAGCGAGGAGGCAATGCATGCGGCGCACGGCCTGCTGCAGGCCGCTTCGAAATTCGGGGCAATCGAGAGCGTCATCGGCTCGGGCTCCATAGCGGCGTACTTGGGCGAGCAGTGGGTTCAGGCTCATCCACAGGTGCTGCCATACATCGAGGCCCTTGAAGGCGCTCAATGAGCAACCGACGTCAAGCGGCCAAAACCGGACCTTCACAGATTTTCATTCATTTCCCCTTCGGCTACGTTCACAATTTTTGGACGGAAGAAGGGCATCTTCTCTAACCGTCTTGCACAAGCCGAAACCATATTTCTACGGGGAGTTTTGATTGAAAAAATGGGAACTTATGGTTCGATGTAAGCCCACGCTCAATGAAGCGCCTCACGAAGTTCATGCGCGTTTAGTTGAGACGCTGTTTGGATTCCCGGAGATGTGGCGGCCCCGTCGGCCATTGGAGTTCCAATTCGAGCCGGGAAGCTTGACCAGCACTGTCATGTTCCGTGGAAAGCTAGGTGCCGGCCTTTCGGGCTATGCGTCGTATTCGCTGAGGTCAAAAACATACCTTAAGGATTCATCGCAATTCGACGACCATTTTGTTTTCGAGTTTAGCCCGACCAAATTCGATCTTGCCGTGATGGCCGATGTTGTGCTGCCCGGGCTAGTCGATTCTTTGAGGGCGTATCGGGCCACGCTCAATGACGCTGAACAGGTGACGCTCGAATGGCCGACACTTGCCGCAAAGATAGAAGCTACTGGCAGAGATCTAGACGGCCGCGACGGGATTCACAAACTCTCTCCGCTCGCCTACTACGACGATAGTGTGCTGATAGCTGAGCTTGGTGTCGACGGTGAAAGCCTGTCGGTCGCCGCGCCCGACCGCGTACGAAAGTTTCGCACTGGCGCAATCGTCAGCATGCCAATCGATCCGACGCAGGACGATCTATTCTTGAATTCTGATCGATTCATACGCTCCCTAGTTGGAAGATGAGTTCCGTGACGCGTTCGCGTAGCGATGACCGCTTTGGAGCGGGGCGTACAGCCGCTCAGGGCCCTTTCTGTCAGCAGCCCGTACAGCGACAGTCGGCCAAGAGCGGTCCCCCGTCCGTCGGGCGTAATGTGGCCCGGATCAGAACGTCTTCAACGAACTGTCTATTCGAAATCCAAGCAATGATTCACCTTCGACCAATCTGTCGCGGCGCACTGTATCGCCCTCATGTCTGACCGCCATAGGCAGGCATTTGTCACGATATCTGAATCAACGTCGCTGGTTGCTTCAGGCGCCACGGCTTCGTCGAGCCAACGCACGTGTTGCTAGGCAGAATGCGTTCCGTGAAAACCAGCATTAGAAACGTAATAGGCGCCGCGACCATCGCCATCCTGCTTTTGGCATTTGGGGGCGTCGCCAGTCTTTTCGTCTGGCAACAGGACGTCCCCCGTCGGGAAAGCCTCGCAAACGAAAATGGGACGCTGCTTGGCTTCGAGACACGGCACAGTCGCTATTCGAGTTATGAGTACCTGCTGATACGAATCAACGGAGAGAGCGAGCGCCTGCGCTTTTGGGCATGCATTTCGGACCTGAAACGTCTGCCGCTTGGAGAAGAGATTAGCGTGCTGCGGATGGAGAAGACGCTGTTCGAAGTTGCTAGGGCTGGCACCGTGGCTTGTTCCTACAGAGCCTCCGCTCAAGCGCTTGCAAGCTATCAAAATGCCAATAGAGCTACCACGGGATTGGCCGTGGGAGCCGCTGCTCTGCTGATAGCGCTTCTCGCCTGGACGGGTTGGCGCACCGGGCGTCATTTAGATAAGTTGGCGCAGGCGCACCGCGCCACTCACTAGAATTTGCCGCTGACGGCCACTACCGGTCCTTCGATGAGCCTTCACTTGACCCGCTGCTGGATGACCAAGGCGAAGCGCTTTCGCCAGCTCGCTCTATCCGCTGCCATTACCTGCCTCGCGACGCTATTGCATGCTCGGTGCGTCCTTCCAGTTCCGGACGGAGGCGCCGAAGCGCCATCGCGGGCGAACGTTGAAGGCGTCATTGCTTCAATCCAACATGACGTTGTCACCATTCAGCCGAACAACGCCACTCAACGCGTTCGCGTTCGAGTGAAGAGCCCAATCTATACAGCCTTCGGTGGAGACGGCGATCTGAGTGATTTGCAGGTGGGGCAGTTGGCTTGGGTTTGGTTCCCAGGATGCAGGCGGAACGACCAAGGATTGCCGGAGGCAGCGTACTTCCAAATCTATTCGAAGGACCCCAAGGACCGCCCGTAGACCATCGCAGGCACGTCCGCTTCAGAGCAGACCGGAAGACCGCAATGAGCCCCGCGCTGCCGGCAGTGCTTCGGCTACAGTCGGCCAGAACCGGCCGTTCATCGCGCCGGCACAATGCGGCTAGCAGCTGACGAAATATCCTCAGGCCGAAGCAAATGCCATTCCCATCCATTCTTGCCTCCAACTCTTTTCCAGATTCTCATAGACGCGAAAATCGCTCGTTGGATCTCCGGCTCGCGTGCACGGCAATCGCTGCGCTTCTGTTGACAGCTTGCGGTGCAACCGGGCCTCAATTTACCTCTGCCGAAGCGCCTACAGGTGAGTCGAGCGCGATCTATATCTATCGTCCGAGCAAATTCGCGGCTGGTGGTTTCTCACCCTTGTTGGTCATCGACGACAAGGTCATCGGAAAAATCTCGAGTGGATCGTATGCCCGCCGCAATCTTGACGCAGGTGTCCATAAGATCGAACTCCGACGACCGAGCGAGGCTTACGGCAAGTTCAAAACGAGAAGTCTTGAAGTCACGACGAAGCCCGGTAGCACCACGTACATTCGTTATCACGTGGAACACAAGGGTCCCGGGGAGGACATAGGGTCGGTTGCGATGACGGCAGGGGGCCTGCCGGTGCCCATGTTCATGCCTGTCATCGATCACATGCTGGTCGCTGTCGATCCGCACGATGGCCTGACAGAGATCAAGGAGACCCGCTCGATCGAATGAAGCTGCGAGTCGTTTCGGGCTCCTTTGCCTGAAAGTGCTGGGGACTTCAGTCGGCCACCAGCGGTCGCTCGCATGTGCGGCAGAATTTCGCAATATCGGTCAGTAAGCCCCGCTTTGGGTGCGATCAAGTCGAGGGAGAAGCACGAATGTCGAACGAAAGAATTGCCGATAGGCTCCAAGCATTGGCAGCCGCGTTTGAGTCGCGAGAGATCTCCGTCCAGTCCTTCGCTACGCAATTGGCTGGGCACGCTGCTGCGCTTGAAGCTATGGACTATCGAAAGATCAAAGAGGCTCAGCAGGTACAGGGCCAGCTGCTACTTGCCGTCGAAACGGGCCGAGAAGGCGAGATTGATCGACAGACACTGTTGGCATGGCTGCGCCACTGGATCTTGGCCATCCCGAACACCAATCCTTGATCCCATGAGTCGCGTGGAAACTATTGATGATGGACGGCATTCGGCCAGAACCAGACGGTCGGAGGCGCGGTGAAATGACAAATAGAAGTTCCGTGAAGCTGAAAAACTCGTTCACCACTGGTCTGTCGATCATCGTGGAGCCGTGGGCAAATGAGTTTCACCTTCCGCCCGGTTCGGAATGCGAGGTCGTTTCTATCGGAGGAGCTGTAGATACCGAGATTCTCATTGAACTGGAGGCGCCCTCCACGCTTATCTTTTGGGTTAACACTCCCGGTGCTTTGTATGAGTACTGGCAGGACGGCAAGCTCATAGATTAGGTCCCCCAGGCCACAATTAGACGTTCCACCGCCCACAACCAAACCCAAATGGCTAAGTTCTATCCTGGAGCAAAGTTCGATGCAGCAATGCACCTCGTCCACTGTGCCGTTGGATTGGGCCTAATCTCAGGGGCAGCTCTCGCCGCGTTCATTGGACAACTAGTCTTGGCAGGCATGCTGGCCGTTCTCGCTGGTGGCATGTTCCTGCGCTTCAAGCGAGGTCGGTTGCGCAAAGGTAAATGACTAGACCCCGAGCAAGTTATGCGACGACGACTCACAGTGCTTCTTATGCTGAGCACCAGCCTCGGCTTCAGCATTTGCGCTCGAGCAGATTCACGAGCAGCGACTAAAGACTTAGTACTTTTTTTGCCGTCACCTCTTGGGCCCGTTGAAGGCGAGAACGCCAAAGCAGTCGAGACCATTTCTGTCTTCTTGGAGCAACGGCGTTGTTCGGAGCTTGCTGCGGGCAGCGTGGTGGTGGATGTCGTCGGATTTGCTGCCGTCGGCTCTTCGGACCGGGAGGAGAGTGCCGCGCGGGTGCGAAGCCATACCGTGGGTGCTTACTTGACTTCTCATCTCCCGAGCTACGTTCGAATCTACCCACTAGGGCCAGTCACGCCCCTTAAACAGAACAACCGGTGGGATGAACTTGTTTCGCGAACAGCCTTGCCCGGAGCAGTCATGGTCAGCGTCCGCTGCACTGGGGCTTTCTAAGAGTGGCTAACAAAACCCTGTCATCGCCATGCGCGGGGCATGCGTTTGACGAGCGATGGGACGAATCAGAAACAAAGAAATCAGCGCGGCGCTGTACAAGAAGATTGCGCCATTGCTGCCCGTGGTGACACCTTCAGCCAAGGGCGGGCGGCCACGCCTGAGCGACGCGCAAGCTCTCAACGGCATCCTCTTCGTGCTGCGCACGGGCATCCCCTGGGAAGACCTCCCCCAAGAGTTGGGCTTTGGCAGCGGCATGACCTGCTGGCGGCGGCTTCGTGACTGGCAAGCTGCCGGGGTGTGGCATGGCCTGCATCTGGCACTTCTGGGGGAACTGCGCAGCGCCGACAAGCTCGACTTCAGTCGCGTCAGCATGGACGGGGCCAGCGTGCCCAGCCCCCGGGGGGCCCGCACACGGGGCCCAACCCCACGGACCGGGGCAAACTCGGCAGCAAGCGCCACGTCATCACGGACCGCCAGGGCATCCCGCTGATCTTCTGCGTCACCGGGGCCAACCGCCACGATTCGGTGGTCTTCGAGGAACTCGTCGACGCCTTGCCGGCAGTGAGTGGCAAGCGCGGCAGGCCGCGCCGGTGGCCCGAGAAATTGCATGCGGACAAGGGTTACGACTACGCGCGATGCCGTGCTCATCTCAGGCGCCGAGGCATCAAGGATCGCATCGCCCGCAGAGGCATCGAACGCAATGATCGGCTCGGACGCCACCGCTGGGTGGTCGAGCGCACTCACGCCTGGCTGGCTGCCTTCGGCAAGCTGCGCACCCGATTCGAGCGTCGCATCGACATTCATGTCGCGCTGCTTTCCCTGGCGTGTTGCGTCATCTGCATTCGCAATCTCCCCCCGTTTTGTTAGCCGCTCTAAGTGTTTGCGGGGACTCTCTCGCAGATCGGCCTAGATTCGACATCAGCAAAAGCCCGGGCGATTTAATTCATGTTGTTGCGCGGAACCGCGGGTGCTGAATCCAGCTTGTTGCGCAGATCAACGGCCGCTTTGGAGCCGTCCGAAAGACGGCTTCGGGCCCATAAGAGACGTTCGCTGCGCTCCAACGCGGCTGTACAGATTTCTCCGAAGCAGCCCTTCGCGATGCCTGAGTGAGCTGGCGTTCAAGTGGCGGGGCCCGCGTCGTTGGCCTGCTACTAGCACCTCGACCGATTACGCGTCGGCGCGGGTCTAACGGCCGAGGCTTCATCGGCATCCAGCAACGTCGGGTTCTCTGAGACGCCGAGGTAACGTGGGTGCTTGACCGCGAATGCGTCCGAATTGAGGGGAGAGGACCTCGATGGAGGGATGAAGTAGGTTCACCCGGAACGACGCGCGTGCGGTGGTCGCAGGGGTGGCGCATGCGAGCGGATCGTGCGGGCATTTCGGCGGCAAGCCTTGCATCATGCGGGCTTGCGCGCTCTGGACGGCTGCACTCATCGGCCGACTGCCCACCCACCGCACTCCGATGAGGAGCCGACCGCGCCGGCGCTGAGGCTGACCGCTGCGCGTCGTAGCTGCGGGCTTGCAGCGCCTGTGCGTCGATCAGGCCCGTCAGGTGCGGCCCCTTCCCACTATTTTTGCCGTCCTGGCCGGCTCGGTACTGCAGCAGCTCGTACGCGTAGTCCTGACCTCGCAAGGCGAGATACACCAGCAGGTACTCCAGCTCGGCCAGTCGCGCCAGGTGCACCTTGAGCTGAGTGCCGCTCGCGCCCGTGGCCACGCGCAGCTCGGCGCGCGTGACGCGCCAGTTCGCAAGGCGGGCGACTGCTAATAGATCCCCAAACTAGCCGTGCGTCCAGTGTGGATCGCCACGGCCGCATCGGACCGGCCTTCCGGGCTATTTCCTGAACACCGGTGAGATATTTGTCCACGCGCGCGGCGGCAGCGACTTGTCCCACTCCATGTAGCGATCGAGCAGCAGCTGGAAGATCTCGGGTCGAAACGTCTTCATATCAACCTTCTCTCCCGGGTCGGAACCGAGGTGAAAGAGCTGTGCGACACCGTTCTTCGGTTCAAGATACAGCTTCCAGTCTCCTACCCGTACCCCGGAGTAGGCGGCCAGCTTCCAGAACAGCGCTTCGTGAGGGGCACCTTGCTTCTCGTCTTTCAGCCACGGAAGCAGGTTCACCCCGTCGAGCGGCTGCGTATCGGTCGTCGGAACCTCGCCGGCGGCCGCTACCGTCGGCAGGATGTCCAGAGTGCTGACCGGCTGCTCGTAGACCTGACCCGCACGAATGTGTCCGGGCCACTTCATCATGAAAGGCATGCGGATGCCGCCTTCGTAGGTGCTGTACTTGCCACCGGAGAATGGGGCATTGCTGCCCGGACGGCTGAGCGCGTTCCCGTTGTCACTGACGAAGATGATGAGCGTGTCGTTTTCCAGTCCGTTGCGGCGCACGGCGTCGAGCACGGAGCCGACGACTTCGTCCAGAGCGAGCAGGAATGCGTTGTACGCGCGCTGGGCGATGTTCGGAATACGGTCCTTCAGCTGGTCGAATAGCCGCTTGGGAACTTGCAGCGGAGGGACAGGGGAGTTGACCGGGAAATAGACCATGAAGGGCTCGTCCTTCATGCGATCGATGAACTTCACGAGTTCGTCGCGGAAGAAGAACATCAGGTACTGGTCCACGTCAATCACTTCGCCGTTGCGGCGCACCGCATTCAGGCCTTCGCGGGTCCAGGCGGTGTCCTTCGCCTCATCGTGATAGTCGACCTTGACGTTCACCAGATCCGGATCGTCCGGGCGGATGGATTGCAGGCTGGTATTGCCGTAGAAGACAACCGACTCGTCAAAGCCGCGGTTATGCGGCAGGAACTGCGGACCATGGCCGAGATGCCATTTCCCGAAAACGCCGGTCGCGTATCCCGCCGCCTTGAAGACCTCGCCGATGTTTTTCTCAGTGGTGGGAATGCCGCGACGCAGGAACTCGGCCTCGCCCTGCAGGGGAGCGAGGCTGCCATCTTCCAGACGCACCTCCCTTTGCTCCGGGTAGGCGCCCGAGGAAACCTGCTGCTCGAAACCAAAGCGCTGCTGGTAGCGGCCGGTTACCAGGCCTGCGCGCGAGGGACTGCACAGCGGTGCGGAACTGTAGCCAGCGGTGAATCGCACGCCGTCGCGCCCGATGCTGTCGATGTTCTTCGTTTCTACCAGCGTGCTGCCATAGGAGGAGAGATCGCCATGACCCATATCGTCGGTGAGGATAACGATGATGTTGGGGCGACGGGATTTCGTTGAATTGGACATGATGTCTCGGTCGATAGATGTCTGGTCGGTCGGGGTTGACGAGCGGCATGATATCGTATGCACATGCATATGCAAGTGGAATTGATATGAGCGAACTGACGGATGTTCGGATGGTCCGGCTCGATGGCGGCGAGTTTTCGATGGGCTCCGATCGGTTCTATCCGGAGGAGCGTCCGGTCCGGCGCGCGCTGGTTGAACCCTTCTGCATTGATGAGACGCCGGTCACGAACGCTGAATTCGAACGCTTCGTGACGCGAACGGACTACCGCACCGTGGCGGAGCGGGTGCACGAAGGAATGCCCTTTGCGGGATCGGCAGTGTTTGCCGCACCGATGACTGCGGTGAACTTGGCGGATCCCGGCCAGTGGTGGGACTTCCGTCAGGGTGCCTGCTGGCACGCGCCACTGGGAAAGGGCAGCAGCATCGAGGGGCTGGCGCAGCATCCGGTGGTGCACGTCGCATTTGAAGATGCCTCAGCGTATGCCGCGTGGTGCGGCAAGCGCCTGCCGACCGAAGTGGAATGGGAGTTCGCCGCCCGCGGCGGGCTCGAAGGCGCCGACTATGCGTGGGGCAGCCATCTTGAGCCCGAAGGCTTGGTGCTTGCCAACTACTGGCAGGGGACGTTCCCGCTTGAAAACACGGTGCGCGACGGCTGGGAGAGAACCTCGCCGGTTCGCTCATATCCGGGAAACGGATGGGGCCTGTTCGACATGATCGGCAACGTCTGGGAGTGGACATCGGACGATTGGTCGTTGCCCTTGCACGCCGAGCCGCACAAGCCTTCCTGTTGCGCGTCGAAACGTGGGCGCGGCACTGAAACGAAGGTGCTTAAAGGTGGCTCGCACCTGTGTGCGGCGAACTATTGCCAGCGCTACCGGCCAGCGGCCCGTCACGCGCAGCCGGGGAGCGAGACAACAAGCCACATCGGGTTCCGTTGCGCACGAACAGCCTAGATGCGAACCACTTCGCTTGACTGCGAGCGATCCATTTAGCGGATCGCTTGCATCCAAAAAGTCATTTCATTCCGCGCGCGACCGTCCTTAAAGTGCGTGCAGATAAACCACTTCCAGGAAAGGCATCCCACCATGCTCATCACTCGCCGCCGCTTTGGTGCGCTGGTCCCCGCGGCTGCCTTCACTGTGTCACTTCCGGGCCTCTCCGCGACCAACCAGCCGCTGAAGATGATCGTCGGATTTGCTCCAGGCGGCACTGCGGACGCGGTCGCGCGGGCGCTCGCGGATGGGATGCGTGGCTCCGGTTTCAACGTGGTGGTGGACAACCGCCCAGGCGCTGGCGGCCGGATCGGGACCGAGGCGTTCATGATGGCGCCTGCCGACGGAAACACGTTGCTGTTGACGCCATCGACAAACCTGACCTTGTTTCCGCATATCTACAGCAATCTCCGGTACAAGCTGAGCGACCTGGCGATCATTGGTGCGCCGGCCAATGTGCAATTCGGTCTGGCGGTGAATGCGCAGGACGGTCCGAAGACCTTGGCGGAATTCCTCGATCGCGCCAAGCAGGACCCCGCGTACGCGTCCTATGGAACTCCTGGCGCTGGCTCCGTGATGCAGCTCCTCGGCGACCTGTTGGCAAAGCACGCCAAGGTGCCGCTGGTGAGCGTGCCGTACAAGGGCGGAGCGGCCGCGCTCAACGATGTCATCGGCGGCAGCCTGGGCGCTGCGCTGACGGCGCTTCCGAACCTTCTGCCGATGCACAGGAACGGCAAGCTTCGCATTCTGGCGGTCAGTTCCGAGGAGCGACAGGCTGCGCTGCCGGAGGTGCCCACCTTCAAGTCGGCCGGGTTCCCGCAGCTCACGGCCTCGGAATACATGTGCGTGGTGGCCAGGCGGGAGGTTCCGGCGCCCGTTCTCGCCAACCTGAGCGCGGCTGTCACGGCGGCCGCGAAAGCGCCGGCGACGGTCGCGATCATGGATCGGCTGGGCTACCAGGCGTCCCCGGGCGCCGACCAGGCCGCGCTCGCCCGCAAGCTGTCCGCCGACTCAGCGCGGTGGCAGGTGGCCGTGCGCGAAACTGGATTCAAGGCAGCCGAGTGAGCAGGAACCCCATGGAGAAGCAAGTGAGCCGAAAGAATGTCGTAGTCATCATGTCCGACGAGCACAACCCCATGTATCTGGGACGCGCCGGACACCCCTTCATCAAGACACCGCACCTGGACGCGCTCGCGCGGCGCGGCGCGTCTTTCACGGACGCCTACACGCCCAGTCCGATTTGCGTGCCGGCCCGCGCCGCGTTCGCGACCGGCATGCGTGTGCACCAGACCCGCCACTGGGACAATGCGTCGCCGTACACGGGCACCCCGGAGAGCTGGGGCCACGTCCTGCAACGCAACGCCGTTCGCGTCGAGAGCATCGGCAAGCTTCACTACCGCAACGCAACGGATCCGGTGGGCTTCGACAGGGAGCACCTGCCAATGCACGTTGTAGGCGGGCACGGCATGGTGTGGGGATCGATCCGTGATCCCATCCTGCCGATCGGCGAAGGCAAGCGCATGCTCGGCGAGAACATCGGACCCGGCGAGTCGCCCTACACCGAGTACGACCGAGCGGTGACCCACACGGCGGTCGAATGGCTGCGGGATGCGGCGCATGACGATCGACCCTTCGTGCTGTACGTCGGTTTGGTGGCGCCGCACTTTCCGCTCACCGCGCCGCAGGAGTTCTTCGACCTCTACAAGGACGTCAATGTGCCCGAGGCAAAACTCCATCCTAACGCGGGCGCGGTCCGCCATCCGTGGGTGGAAACCTATGCACAATGCATCCCGAACGAGGAACGCTTTCGCAGCGCCCAGGAGCGCAGGAACGCCTTCCTCGCGTACTACGCCCTGTGCAGCTTCCTCGACGACAACGTCGGCAAGATTGTCTCCACGCTCGACCAAACGGGCTTGTTCGACAGCACGCACGTGGTCTACACCTCCGATCATGGCGACAACGTCGGTGCACGCGGCCTGTGGGGCAAGTCGACGCTTTATCAGGAAACCGTCAAGGTGCCGATGATCGTCGCCGGCCCGCGGCTGCCCATCGGCGTCACCTGCGACACGCCGGTCGACCTCATCGACATGTATCCCACGATCCTGGATGTCGCAGGACTTCGATGGAAGGACGAGATGGCTGGACGTCCGGGCTGGTCGGTGCTCAGGCTGGACGAGTTGCCGAATGCGCAGCAGCGTGTCATCGTGAGCGAGTACCACGCCACAGGCAGCAATACAGCGGGATTCATGGTCCGCAAGGGCAGGTGGAAGTATCACTACTACGTGCGCTTCGCGCCAGAGCTCTTCGATCTCGAAACCGACCCCGGTGAACTGCGCGATCTTTCAGCCATTCCGCAATACCTGCCGGTTCTCGCGGATATGGAACGCGAACTGCGCCGCGTCTGCGATCCGGAAGCCGTCGATGCACAGGCCAAGCAGGACCAGACGGCGTTCATCGACAGCCTTGGCGGTCGCGACGCCGCCGCGCAGATGGGCGAGCGGGGTGCCACGCCGCCGCCGAAAACCAAGATCGCAGCGTGATAGGCGATGCGCAGTCTGGCGCAGCACTTGGCCACCAGGGCGAGATCGACGCGCAATACGACGCAGGCGCTTCGGTGCCTGACTATCCAGCCTATCTGACGCGCTGGCAGGAGGAATCCGCGACGGCGCGCTTGCAACTGCCTTGCCGCCTGCGTCTTCCGTACGGCGCCACCGCGGCTGAGAAACTGGACATCTTCTGCGCGGATGCACCGGCAGCGCCGGTTCACGTCTTTTTCCACGGCGGTTACTGGCGTTCGCTTGGCGCGTCTGACTTCAGTTTCGTCGCGTACGCCTTACGCAACATCGGATTCACGACGGTGGTGGTGGACTACGCGTTGTGCCCGAGTGTGAGCATCACGGAAATCGTGAGGCAGGCACGCGCAAGCATCGCGTGGGTGTACGGAAACATCGAGCGGTTCGGGGGGGATCCCGCACGCATCACGGTTGGAGGGCATTCCGCGGGAGGTCACCTTGCCATGATGTCGCTGCTTGCGCCCTGGAAAGAGGCGTACGCGCTACCTGAAGACGTGTTGAACGCAGCCGTGTCGGTGAGCGGTCTGCACGACCTTGCGCCCCTGCAATACAGCTATTTGCAACCGGCACTGCGGCTCGATGAGGAAACGATTGATCGTTGCTCGCCGATGCGGCATGTCAAGCGCGTTCCGGCGCCGGTCCTTGTCACGTGGGGTGCACTGGAGTCCCAGGAATTCTTGCGCCAGGGGAGCGAATTCGCGGCGCAGCTGGCAAACGCAGGTTGCCGCGTGGACTGCTCGCCTCTCGCGGACGCGCATCACTTCTCCGTGCTGGACGCCTATCGCGATGCGGATTCCCGAATCTGCCAGTGGCTGAGGCGCGCGGTCGATTGAGAACGGCGTGATCCGGAAAGCGGATCGCGCGCCCTGATTTCTTCATTTCACAAGCGGACTTGCAGTCCCTACAGTGCGGTGCAGCCATGCCGTCGGCATGCCTTTCGAAGCTCTCATGAACCACACCGAAATCTCTCTGGCGACCCTTCTCGGCGCCGACGCGGTCGTCACCGACGCCAGTATCCGTGAACGCTATCTGCTGGACTGGACGCGCACGTTCTCCGGCCATGCGGAGGCGATCGTGCGCCCCGCGTGCACAGAAGATGTGGCGCGCTGTGTCGCGTGGTGTGCGCAGCACGGCGTCGGGGTCGTTCCGCAGGGGGGGAATACCGGCTTGGCCGGCGGTGCGACGCCCACCGGCGGGCGGCCTCAGATCGTTCTCTCCCTGGAGCGGCTGAAGAAGATCCGTGCCTTGGACGCGGTGTCCAACACGATCACGGTCGAAGCCGGCGTTGTTCTGCACGAGGTGCAGGAAGCCGCAGCCGATAAGGGCCGGCTCTTTCCGCTGAGCCTCGGCGCGGAGGGCTCGTGCCAAGTCGGCGGATGCATCGCGTCGAACGCAGGCGGCACCGCGGTCGTCCGCTATGGAAACATGCGCGAACTGGTCCTGGGACTCGAGGTCGTCCTGCCGGACGGCAGCATCTGGACGCGGCTCAAGGCGCTGCGCAAGGACAACGCCGGCTTCGACTTGAAGCATCTCTTCATTGGCACTGAAGGAACCCTCGGCATTGTCACGGCGGCCACGCTGCGGTTGCTTCCGCGGCCGCGTCAGAAGGTCGTCGCTCTCGTGACCCTTCCGGAGCCGGAGGCAATCCTCGACCTCTTCGTGCGGGTACGTGATGCTTTCGACGCCGGCCTGACCGGATTTGAATTCATGACGGGCTCCTCCTTGCGTCTTGCCTGCGCCCACCTCCAGCGGCCGGCGCCGATAGGAGGCGAAGGAGCGTATGCGGTTCTGGTCGAGATCACGTCACCGCATGCCGGTGAAAGCCTGGAAGAAGAACTGCTCCACTGTCTCACGGCAGCCTCCGATGCGGGCGTATTGAGCGACGCGGTGATCGCCAGCAGCGAGCAGCAGGCCGAGACCTTGTGGACGATTCGCGAAGCGATCCCCGAGGCGATGCTGCGCGCGCACCCGCAGTTCTCGGCACACGATGTCTCTGTGCCGATCTCGAGCATTCCTCTCTTCATGCGGGAACTCGATGCGCTCGTCGCCACTCGCTGGCCGAGCCTGGCGACTGTGCTGTTCGGGCACGTCGGCGACGGCAACCTGCACCTCAACTTCGTCACCTCGGTGCCGATCGATTCCACCGACTTCGCCCGTGCCAAGGCCGAAGCCACGGAAAGCGTGTACCGGCTCGTGAACGACTTCGCCGGCTCCATCAGCGCCGAGCATGGCATCGGCATCGGCAAGCTGGACATGTTCCAAAAGCTGGAGTCCCCCGCACAACTGGAGCTGATGCGACGGGTGAAGGACGCGCTTGATGCCCAGGGGCTGATGAACCCCGGAAAAATCTTCGCGAATGCCTGAACCCGAAAGCGACTTGCCGATGTCCTCCCTTTTCTCCAGTCTTCCTAGATACGCAGGCGATCCGATCCTCGCGCTGATGGAGGTGTTCACGCGCGACCCGCGTCCCGCGAAGGTCAGCTTGAGCATAGGCCTTTACTTCGACGAAGCCGGTCGGCTGCCGGTGCTCCAGTCCGTGCGCCGAGCGCAGGAATTGCTGTTCAAGCGTGGAGGTCCATCTCCCTATCTCCCCATGGAAGGAGCGGCGAGGTACCGGAAAGCCGTGCAGGACCTCGTCTTCGGCCGTTCGCATCCGGCGCTCGAGGCCGGCCGGGTTGCGACCATGGCGTCGATCGGCGGATCGGGCGCATTGCGGGTCGGCGCCGACTTCCTGCGCTCGCAATTGGGCTGCACGCATGTTTATTTGCCGGACCCCACGTGGGACAACCACTTTGCGCTGTTCCAGGGTGCTGGCTTCGACGTGCAGACGTACCCGTATTTCGACGCCCGTACCAGGAGTCTTTGCTTCGATGCCTTGGTCGACCGACTGCGAGGCCTTCGGGAGAGAAGTGTCGTCCTGCTGCATGCGAGCTGCCACAACCCAACCGGCATGGACCTCGACATCGCGCAATGGAAAGTCATCTCCGGCATCATGCGCGAGCGGCGCCTCCTACCCTTCGTCGACATGGCTTACCAGGGCTTCGGCGACGGTCTGGACCAAGACGCGGCCTCCATCCGGCTACTCGCGGACGAGGGCCATGAGTTCCTTGTTGCCAACTCCTTCTCGAAGAACTTCTCGATCTACGGAGAACGTGCCGGTGGCCTTAGCGTGGTCTGCACGGATGCAGCCGCTGCCGAAGCTGTGCTCGGCCAACTGAAGCTGGCGGTGCGCGGAAACTACTCGACCCCCGCTGCGCATGGCAGTGCTCTTGTCGAGACCGTCCTGGACTGCGACGAATTGCGAACGCTTTGGATTTCCGACCTCGCCGCCATGCGAGGCCGCATCGGAGATATGCGGAAACGGCTTCACGCTGCGCTGAACGCTAGGTGCGGCGCTGGTCACGACTTCTCGTATCTCCTCCAGCAACGCGGGATGTTCAGCTACACCGGTCTCAGTGCGCGTCAACTGCACGCCTTGCGTGAGCAGCACGCCGTATATATGTTGGATACGGGACGCGTGTGCATTCCGGGTCTTACGCCGCAAAGCATCGACCATGTCTCGGATGCCATTGCGGCCGTGCTGGACTGACCGACCGATTCGACAAGGAGATAGATGTGACCTGTCCAGTCCACGGTACTGTGTCAAAGGAGCCTTCTCTCGGAGAAGGCGAGAAGATCGTGGGCGAGGAACGCGCGCAGCTCGATTTCAGCAGTTCGATGAGCTATGGCGACTACCTTCACCTCGACAAAATACTGAACGCGCAGGAACCGCTTTCGCCGGACCACAACGAGATGCTCTTCATCGTGCAGCATCAGACGAGCGAACTCTGGATGAAGCTGATGCTCCACGAATTGCACGCCGCGATCTCCGAGATCGCCGCTGGTCGCATGCAGCAGGCCTTCAAGATGCTGGCGCGCGTGACCCGGATCATGGAGCAGTTGGTGAATGCATGGGACGTGCTCGCGACCATGACGCCGCCGGAATACACGGCGCTGCGCCCCTACCTGAAGCAGTCCAGCGGCTTCCAGAGCTACCAGTACCGCTGCATCGAGTTCGCGCTGGGCAACAAGAATGCGGCGATGCTGAAGCCCCACGAGCATCGTGCGGACCTGCTCGCGACCGTCCGCAAAGCCCATGAATCGCCTTCGCTCTATGACCACGCGATCCGCCGGCTTCACGCCGACGGGATCGATGTGCCGGCCGAATCGCTCGAGCGTGACTGGACGCAGCCCTACACGGCGAACGAGGGCGTGTGCCAGGCCTGGCTGACCGTCTACCGCAATCCGGATCGCCATTGGACGCTCTACCAGTTGGGAGAGAAGCTGACTGACCTCGAAGACAGCTTCCGTCTCTGGCGCTTCCGCCATGTGACGACCGTCGAGCGTGTGATCGGCTTCAAGCGGGGCACCGGCGGCACGGGGGGCGTGAGCTATCTGCGCAAGATGCTCGATGTCGTGCTGTTTCCGGAACTCTGGTCGCTGCGGACGGACCTGTGACGGCGGGCGAGATGAAGGAAGTGCTGGATGTCGGCCTGCCGCCGCTCGGGCAGCCCTTTTCATGGGCGGTGCGCAGCAAAGGGATGATTTTCACGGCCCACGGGCCGGTGAACACGGACGGGACAGTGAGCACTGGCCCCGTCGAGGAACAGGCGCGCATCACGCTCGCGAACCTCCGGCGTGCCATGCAGGCAGCGGGTGGCGGGCTCGAGCACGTCTGCCAGGTGCTGATCTACATGACCGACATGTCGGACATGAAGGCGATCGACGGCGTTTACAGGGATTTCTTCGAGGCGCCATACCCCAATCGCTCCAGTGTCGCAGTGTCCTCCCTGGCGGTGCCCGGCATGAAGATCGAGATCGTTGCCTACGCGATGCTGTGATGGAGAAAGAGCCGGACTACAGGTTCTCGCTCGCCAACGAGAGGACGTTCCTGGCATGGATCCGCACTGCGCTTGCCGTGCTTGCCGGTGGCATGCTTTTCTACCAGTTCGCAGCGCGTATCGAGCCACGATGGCTGGTCGATGCAGTGGCGATCGGCTCGTCCATCGTGGGTGGGCTGGTCGCAGTCGCGGCGTACTGCGGCTGGTGCGTTAACCAGGCCGCCATGCGCCGGGAACAGCCATTGCCCCGCTCGCTGCTGTTGCCTGCGATGGCCGCCTTCTCCGTCACGGTCTGCGGCGTGGCAGTCCTGTTGCTTCTTTCACAGGCATGAGCCGCGATCCGGGGCTGCAGCCTGAGAGGACCCGGCTGGCCTGGACGCGAACAGGGGTGGCGATGGCAGCCAATGCTCTGCTCCTCCTGAAGGCCGGCATCAGCGGGCAGCACGCGGTTTTGTTCGTGTCTGCGGCCATCGTGGGCATCGTTGCCGCTGCATTCGTTGCCGTCGGGGACTGCCGGTCCCTGCGATTGGCTGCTGCACCTGTTGCGGTGGGCACGTGGATGATGTGGATGGTGTCGAGTGTCGCCGTGATGGTGGCAGCGTCCTCTGTCTGCTGCGTGGTTCTGGGAATGCGGTGAGGGCCGCCGCAGCGCTGGCGGAACGGGCCTACGCAGCTATTGCCGCCCCTTCTTTGCCGCGCCGGTAGAACGTGTTGGCTGAGTCTTTGTCGGCGCAGGCCTCGCCGCTCTGCGCGGCTTTGCGGTGCCAACTGCGCGCATTGTCACATCGGCCGGTTCTCCCAGCCGGTTCGACAGACGGGCGATGAGTTCGTCGACCGTTTCCAGGAAGTTCACTTCCTCCGGCTCATCCATCGCAAAGGCCGCTTCGCAGGCGGCCTGGATGGCGACGGTGAGCTGCTCGAATCTCTTCCTGCCCTGGCTCGTCAAATCGATCTGGGCCAGCCGTCGGTCATTTTCGTTGCGCACACTTCGTACCAAGCCTCGATCGGCCATCTGGGCGATCGAGCGGCTCAACGACGACTGCGGCAACATCGTGAAGTCCGCGATCCCGTTGAGATGGCTCGGCCCCTGCTTGGCGAGGCTGAGGTAAACACGCCATTGTGCGATGGTGACGTCCGCTTCCACCAGCACCGAGGCGAGGAGTTCCTGCGTCAGCCGCGAGAGCACGGACAGCTTGTACGGCAGGAAGCCTGCCAAGTCGAACGGGTGTTCTGTGGACCGCTGCATATTCATCCAGCCATTGTCCGCGACCGATCCGGTTTCCGTATCGCTCGCTCCTCAAAACTCATTTCCGCCGTTCAACCGGACTTCCTAGACTGCGCCTCCACAACAACATCTTTCGAGGGGCAAAGTTGAACAAGGTTCTTTTCATCCTATCGGTGGTTGGCGCTTCCGTCGGAACGGCCGCCTTTGCGCAATCGAGAGTTGTCCTCGAAGGGGTCATCGACGTGGGCGTGCAGCGCTTGTCCGGTGGCGGCACCGGACGCGTGACAAACCTCTCCAACAGCGGCTTGACGACCAGCAGACTGATTTTCCGCGGCGTCGAGGATCTCGGCGGTGGCTTGAATGCAGGGTTCTGGCTGGAGGCCGGCCTCAATCCCGACGAAGGCACGGGCCGCCCTACGAACACGAGCAACCAATCCAGCGGCGTGGCCGGCGGTGGCGCGATTGTGTTCGATCGGCGCTCTTATGTGAGCCTGGGTGACCGCTGGGGCGAGCTCCGTCTCGGCCGTGATTTCGTCCCGATGCAGTACATGAATATCAATTACGACGCATTCAACACGAACGGTATCGGGCGAATCGGCAACCTCACGTATGCGGCCGCCGGAAACGGTCCGCTACCCACAACGATCGTGGCGAGCAATAGCCTCAGTTATTGGACGCCAGCCGGTCTGGGCGGGTTCTATGGACATGCCATGGCGGCTATCGGGGAGAACAATTCGACGGCCGCCAACCGCGGCGACGGGGACATGCATGGCCTACGCGTCGGTTATGCAGTTGGTTCGTTCGACATCTCAGCTGGCTACGACCGGACCAAATACGTGTCGACGGCAGCGCTGGGCGACTATACGAACAGCGCCATCGGCGCGACGTGGGACGCACAGGTGGCGAAGGTATACGTTCTCTATAGCAATGCGAAGGTCCAGCTGTCAACGGGGACAGTGAAGAAGGGCGTCGCCGCCATCGGAGTGCGTGTTCCGGTAGGTGCAACCGTCCTGCGTGCGAGCTACGCGCGACTGGATGACCGCAGTTCCTCGGCACTGCGCAATTCGGACCGCAGCGCGCGGGATATGAACGACGCGAGCCAGATCGCGGTAGGCTTCATTCACAACCTGTCGAAGCGGACTGCCGTGTACGGAACCTACGCCCACTTATCGAACACGGGACGGGGCACGTACACACTCAGCGGAGGCGTGACGCCGGCGGCGGGCCGGAACTCCAAGGGCGTGGAGTTCGGGCTGCGCCACATCTTCTGAAGGCAATCCTTGCGTATCTGAGCGTCACTGGTGTGCAGCGTGCGAAGCGGCCGCGGTGCCGTGAGTGACAATCGACCGATGATTTCGTCTTCCGCCGAGCTTCGCAACCACCTCAAGCTCAGACAACTGACGCTGCTGGCCAGCCTGGGCGAAACCGTGAGCCTGCACAAGGCTGCCGAGCGGTGCGGTATGAGCCAGCCGGCGGCGACGCGACTGATCCATGAGTTGGAAGAACTCATGGGAGTCCTGCTCTTCGAGCGCACGAGTCGTGGCATGGCGCCCACCGACATGGGGCGGCTGCTCATCCGGCACGCGGCCATGTTCTTGGCAGGCATCGATCATGTCTATCACGAGGCGGTCGCTCTAAAGAGTGGCAACGCGGGAAGTCTTCGATTGGGCGTCATGCCTGGCGCTCCGTCCCGACTCGTGGCAAACGCTGTCGCTTTCGTGAAGCGTGAAACACCGCGCATGGATATCCAGATCGTCGATGGCGCGAATGACTTCCTGCTGGCAGGACTGCGCGATGGCAGCGTGAACTTGGCGCTGGGAAGGGCACCAGCGGCGGGCACGGTCAACGCAGCCTTTGAGCTGCTATTTGTCGAGCACTTCTCCATCGTGTGCGGGCCATCGAATGCCATTTCGAAGCCTGTCAGCGGACTTGGGGCGCTGATCGATCAGCTATGGATCTTGCCACTTCCGGGTACCGCGCTGAGAGCAAATCTCGATGTCCATTTCCTGAGCCAGTGCGGTAGGTTGCCGCACGACCTGATCGAGTCGACTTCCATCGTGGCGAATGTCGCGCTCGTTGAACTCACTGGTCGCGTCGCAGTGATGCCCAGATCGATTGCCCGGGAACACAGTGACCGTGGTCAAGTCCGCGTTCTAGTCGACAAATTGGCTGACCTTGCGGGACCGATCGGTATCCTGACACGCCGGGGAGACGCGCAGCCGACGCATATCCTGCGGATGATTGAAGCATTGCGAACTGCGTCCCGTGAGTTCGCCGCCGTAGAGTCCGTGTCCCCCTAAGCTGCCGCACCGGCGCGTCGCCACTGGTCCCCCGTCGATAGAGCCCCGTCGCTGGACGCTCTCTTTTTTCCGGGGACTGAAGATCAACCACGGGCCAAGGAAACCAGATCACAGCACCTGTTCAACTTCAGGCGGCTCGTAAGGCCGCGGGTGGCGGCAGCTTCCAACTCCGAATCGATCGCGCTCCTCCCCGTGCCTGTCAGCCTTCGCATTTCGCATTTCGCAGGCGCACAGCAGACTGGTCGCGCCAATCGTGGCGTCAAGTTCTATGCAGGCTGTAGGTCACACCGTTTTGAACTCGCGATGCGGTCGTATCGCGATCCGATTTCGGATCGCCGGCGTCAATATTCGTATTTCCCCATCCGAGCCCGATTCTCTAGAGTAGAGAGACCGCACGTATTCCAATCCAACCTGTATATCTAAGGGCATTACGAGAAAATGGCAGTCACTCTAGATGCGATAGGGCGCAGCACACGCCGCAACTTCTTGGGCGCAGGGCTCGGCTGCGCTGCTCTTTCGTTGGGTGCATCGCCTGCCTGCGGCGCAACCGGTTACCCCGCCCGACCCGTCACTCTCATATGTCCCTTCGTCGCCGGTGGTCCCAGCGATATCACGGGACGTTCGATCGCCGAGCCGCTTGGGGAAATCCTCCGGCAGCCCGTCGTAGTGGAGAACGTCACGGGCGCAGGCGGACTCATTGCGACGAAAAGGTTTCTGGCAGCCGCCGCCGACGGACACACGCTTCTCGTCGGTGCCACCTATTTGGTCACAGCGCCGTTCCTGTACAAGACGGCGAATTTCAATCCTGTCCACGATCTCGTGCCGCTGTCGCCCCCTGTGGAGTCACTCCTCATTTTCGTTTCCAGTCCACAGAAGGACCTGAGATCGCTTTTGGAGAATGCCAAGCGGACGGGCGATCCGGTGCGAGCGGCATCCCCGGGCGCCGGGACGCTTTCGCATCTTGGCGTTGAGATGCTGCGTTTGGCGAGCGGCGCCCCGATCGTGCACGTTCCTTATCGTGGCGTGGGACCAGCGCTGACCGACGTGATGGGTGGTCACGCGGACCTGATGTTGGACGGACTTTCTTCGTCCCTACCTCACATCCGTGGCGGCCGGCTTCGGCCCTTGTTCGTGCCTGACGAGCAGCGCAATTCGCTGCTGCCCGAGGTGCCGACTGCCGCGGAGGTCGGGTTTCCGTCCGTCAAGGCGCGCGCGTGGAATGCGATTTTTGCGAGAACAGGCACGCCCGCCGCCATCACGGACCTTCTTGCCTCGGAGATCACGAAGATCCTCGCTCGCCCCGAGGGCCGCGCCGATCTGAAGAAGCGCGGGCTGGAACCTGCCAAGCTGACGGCCACCGCCTTCAAGGAGAGACTGGCAGCGGAGGCGGCCCACTGGGGCTCTGTCATCCAAACCGCACGGATCACAATCGAGTGATTCACTTTTGAGCAACTCGCGATGCCTGTCATTGGGAGGCGGCCTTACGGCACTGCGCTACGTGGCAGTAGGCGCCATGAACGCCATGGTCAAAGCTGCGTCATCGGCGCGCTGGTTGTCGAAGCCGCCTTCGACTTGCCCCACGGGCCAGCGAAACTGTGGTCAGTATCGGCCCCGGCATGCGCCTTCCGTGCAGCTTCGAGGCCTACCCATCTACAGCGGAAGCACCGCCAACGAACGTCCGCTATTCCGCGAATTGAGCGTCGTTGACGAACGGCCGGTTATGGCCGAGGTTGTGTGAAAACACTTCGTTGATCGCTTCGCTCCAAATAAAATCTGCCAACCCGTCAGAGCGAGGTGGCGCATGAAGCGATTCATCGAAGGCGAAGACCGACAGCAGGTCGCGTTGTTGCCGGAATGTCTTGATGACTATATCGGCGAAGACAACCCGGTGCGCGTTGTCGACGTCTTTGTCGAGGAACTGGATCTTCAGGCACTCGGCTTCAAAGGCGCAGACCCCGCTGCCACCGGTCGGCCTGCGTACCACCCGGCGGTGCTGCTCAAGCTCTACATCTACGGCTACCTGAACCGCATCCAGTCCAGCCGGCGTCTGGAGCGCGAGGCCCAGCGCAACGTCGAACTGATGTGGCTCACTGGCCGGCTTGCCCCGGACTTCAAGACCATTGCCGACTTCCGTCACGACAACGGGGCGGGCATCCGCAACGTCTGCAAGCGCTTCGTGAGCATGTGCCGGGAGCTCAAGCTGTTCACGCAGGCCATCGTGGCCATCGATGGCAGCAAATTCAAGGCGGTCAACAGCCGGGACCGCAACGTCACGCCAGCCAAGATCGATGCGCGCCAGCGGCAGATCGAGCAGAGCATCCAGCGCTACCTCGACGCGCTGGAGACCGCCGACCGCACGCAGCCCGCGCAGGTCGAGGCCAAGACCGAGCGGCTGCAGGACAAGATCAAGAGATTGCGCGAGCAGATGCGCCAGCTCGATGAGACCAAGGAACAGCTGAAGCACGAACCCGATGGCCAGCGCTCCACCACCGATCCCGATTCACGCTCGATGAACTCACAAGCCAAGGGCTCGGGCCTGGTGGGCTACAACGTGCAAGCGGCCGTTGATGCCAAGCACCATCTGATCATTGCCCACGAGGTGACGAACATCGGCAATGACCGAGCCCAGCTAAGCAAGATGGCGCAGGCCGCTCGCGAGGCGATGGGTAAAAGCAGGGTGCGCGTCTTCGCTGACCGCGGGTACTTCAACGGCACCGAACTCAAGGCCTGCGAAGACGTTGGCATCACAACCTTCGTGCCCAAGCCGATGACCTCGGGCGCCAAGGCCCAGGGGCGCTTCGACAAGAGCGACTTCATCTATATCGCGAAAGATGACGAGTACCAGTGCCCTGCAGGACAACGACTGCGGTGGCATCAGACCACCACGGAACGGGAAATGAACCTGCGGGCTTACTGGACGTCGGTGTGCCCGCAGTGTCCCCTCAAGGCGCAATGCACCACTGGCAAAGAACGACGCGTGAAGCGTTGGGAGCACGAAGCAGTGCTGGAGCGCGTTCAGCAGCGGCTTGATCGCAAGCCCGATTCCATGACGCTGCGAAGAAGTACCGTGGAGCATGTGTTCGGGACCCTCAAGCACTGGATGGGCTGGACGCACTTCCTGACGAAGACACGTGGAGAATGTCGGCACCGAGATGAGCTTGCATGTGCTGGCTTACAACCTCAAGCGGGTGATCGCCATCCTGGGCATGACAAGAACGATGAAGGCGATCAAGTTGGCGGGGGCGTGAGCGCCTTTAACGACGGCTGAGGATGGGCCAGAACATCACGAAGAGGAGGAATGCGCGTTTGCGCGGCGATAAGTACCGGATGGCATCAGCGGGCTCAATGACGGGGCCTGTGGTCTCGTGCTCGGCATACTGATGTGTCAATTGCGTTTCCACACAACCTCGGCCAGAAGTGGCCGTTGGCCAAGTACCGCGCACGCTGCTCCAGCGCCCGGTAGAACTTTTCGCGGTCTATACCCTCGAGCAGGTGTCGCAACTGCGGATCGGCTTCTATGCGCAGCCATCATCAATTCGAGCAGGGTCGGGAACGTGGTGATGCGCTCGAGCACAAAATCGAGATAGTCGGCTACGTTCCGTAGCCCGAACTGGTAGTGGCGTAGTTCGGGCCGGTGGCGGGTGAGCTCGTTGACGCAGTAGCTGAGCCAGTGATCGTGCGCCTGCGAGTGCTTCGCAGCGATAAAGTACTCGAAGGCATTTTCGACCATCGCGAGCCAGCGTCCGTCTTTCGTGAGACCGTAAGCCGCATCAGGCCGAATGCGGCTTCGCCGTCGTAGTAGATGACGCGGAACGCGTCCTTCACGGCGAGGCCCGTGTGATGCAGTACGTGAACAAAGCGACCGGTCTGCGGATCTTGCATGTGAGCAATGCCCAGCCCAAGCTGCTCCATCAGTGGCAGGAAGCGCCTGTCGCCGGTGAGTTCGGTGTACTTCACGAACGCCAACAGGCACACCGCGTTGCCGCCGAGCTTGATTTCGTGCGACATGTCCAAGAGGAAGGCGGCATGCGTACCATCAGGCAACTGTGCCGATTGGATCAGTGTGCCGGCAAGGAAGGCCAGTGAGCGGTCGATGGCTGCCTTCTGCGCAGCATCACGCGTAAGCTCCCAAGCGCTCAATCAGCGCATAGGTGGAACTCGCATGGCGCAGCGTGTTGTAGGTAGGAATCGGACGATCAAAGCAAGGGAACCAGCCATAGTGGAACTCCCCCGTAGATTTGACCTGTCCAGCGAGGTATTCGCTTGCACGATCGATCAACGTGCGGACCTGCCCGGAGTCCCGGCTGTCCAGTTGCCGGTAGCCTGCAGCGGCTCCCTTTGCCGTAATCGGCCATGCTCCATCGCGGTCCGCGTAGACAGCGCGAGTGTCGAAACACCAAACCGGTGCCGCATCGTCCTTCGGGAACTCCAACTCGCGCCCGAAACGTCGCTCGGCGAAAATGCGCAGGTTGCCCGGATTCGGCTCCGCATGCTCGATATCGCCATCGTATAGCACGGTCGCGCCATTCATTTCAGGTGCGAGCATCGCGGTCTCGAAGCCAGCATCCAGCGAAAGACCCTGCGTGAAGTAGTTGCGCTTGGTCTGGGAGAGGCGGAGCTTCAGCTCTCCCCAGGTAAGTTGCTCGACTTGATCAACCACGTCAACACGCAAGTATTTCGGCGGGCGCGGCGAACGTTTGGCATTTGATTGCAGTGCTGCCGCGCCTTGTTGCCAGACATCTGCCAGATTCTTTCCCTGCACCGGAAGTATCGTCGCGCGCTGGGCTCCAGTACTGATGGAAAAAAATGCGATGCAGACCGATCCTGGGGTTGGATGGAGTCCTGATGCCCCGTCGACCAAGGCATCCAGCTTCTTACGGGCACCGGCCAGCAGCGCGCTAATCTTCGAACCTGGGTCCACAATATTTAGCGGCACACGCGATGCAGTTCTCCGCGCTGGTCACGGCAGAGACCCAGGTTCGGCTGTTCCAGACCAATCCGCCGCCACTGTCGGCGGATCAGATCCATGCGATGGTTCAGCGCGCTGTAGAAATGTTCCTCGCTGGCGCCGCGCCGCGGTAGGCCGCGAAGGGGCTCGCCGCCATGTGCTGTGGTCTATCGATGAGATCTACGAGGGACATAGACAACAAGGCTTGTGGGCTTTGCTGCAACCGTGCAATCTTTGATGGAGGAGAAATCGAAACATGAGTGGCAAACCCACAATCGCTCTGGTGCATGGTTTCTGGCGCCCCGATGGCCACCCCAAACTGCTCCACTTATGGCCGGTCAAACTGCTCCAGGCAGGACGGTCGGATTATGACGATTCGGGCGTGATGGCGATGCGCGCGGCGGCCTCCTTCAGGCGGTAGCTCTTGCCCTCGAACTCCAGCATTGCGCAGCGGTGCATGAGCCGGTCCAGGATGGTGGTGGCCATGGTGGCGTCGGCGAGGTACTTTCCCCAGTCCTGCACCACCCGGTTGGAGGTGATGACGATGGCGCGACGCAGCTTGTAGCGCTGGTGCACGATGGCCTGCAAGAGTTCGGCGCTCACGTCGGCAATGCGCCGGGCCAGGAACAGGTCATCAAGGACCAACAGGTCCGGCTCGATCCAGCCCTTGAGCTGTTCGGCCTGCTGCGCCGTGCTGGCCAGCCCGTAGTGGGCGAACTCGGAGTCGGCCTCCACGTAGCGCACGTCATAGCCCTGCAACGTGGCCTGGTAGGCCACAGCCTTGGCGATGTGCGACTTCCCGGTGCCGGGCTTGCCGACGATCAATGCGTTGGCCCCCTCGCCGATGAACTTCAGGGTGTGCAACTCGAAGCAGGCGTTGCGCGGCAGCTTGGGATTGAAGCGCCAGTCGAAGTCCGCCAGCGTCAGGCGCTCGGCCAGGCCTGAGCGCTTGAAGCGGCGCTCCATCAATCGCGAGCGGCGCCGGTCGAGCTCGTCTTGCAGCATGGCGGCCAACGTCTCCAGGAAGGGCTGCTGGGCGGCCTGGGCCTGCATCACGCGGGTGGACAGCGTGTCGGCGATGCCGGACAGGCGCAGCTCGCGCAGGGCGCGTTCGATCTCTGTCATGTTCATGGCTGGGCGATCTCAGTGGTGGGGGTGGGAGAGGTTGTGCCGCCCGAGGTGGCGGTGGCGGCGTGGGCGAACAGATCGCCGTATTCGTCGGCGCTGCGGATGAGCGCGTGCTGCTGGGTGAGCGTTGACGCCGACTGTGTCGGCGTGCCGGCCTGCAGGGCGGCCAGGGCGTCGGCCACCAGCCGCTCGGTGAGCGCCTTGACGTGGCGGTAGCTGTGCACGCCTTGCTCCATGGCGCCCGCACAGGCCGCGTCGATAAAGTGGTTCGGGTAGCGCTTGGCCAGGTTGACGATGCCCCACAGCTTGCGCTGGCCCACGCGTCCCTCGATGGCGAACAGCATCTGGCACAGCTGCGAGGCCTGCGCCCCGATGGCTCGGGCCTGGGCCAGGATGTAGCGCGTCTCGCGCGAGGGGTTGAACACCCGCTCGGCCATGGGCAGCACCACGCTGCCGGGGCGATCGACCCGCTCGTGGGTGCGCAGCAAGGCTTGCGTGCGCAGCTCGCGGATCTCGATGCGCCGCTCGAACAGCCGCACCAGCACCTTGGAGCCAATCGGGGCCAGACGAGCGGCGTAGCTGCTGTGGTCGATGCGCACGCAGCTGTCGTCGCAGACCGTGCGCTGCACCTCGGTGAAGTACTGCATGCGCGTGGCCGGCAGCGGCTGCAGGTGGGCGCGCTCCTCCTCGAACATGGCCTGCACCTGACGCCGCTCGGCGCCGTGGATGCGCGAGGCGGCCCACCTGGACTCCCAGTGTTCCAGGAAGGTGTTCTGCTCTTCGATGGTCTCGAAGCGCCGGCCCTTGAGCGCGGTGGCCTGGGTGTGTTGGATCGCGTTCTCCACCGTCCCCTTGCGATTCGGATCCCGGACCCGGGCCGGGTCGGCCACCACCTCGTAATGAGCGAGTGTGGCCGCGTAGACCGGATTGAGCGCGGGCTCGTACAGGTCGGGCTTCAAGACGCCTTCCTTGAGGTTGTCGAGGACGACGTAGTGGGTGGACCCGCCGAAGTAGGCCCAGGCCTGCTCGTGCAACTCAGCCCAGACTTGCTGGCTGGATTTCCAGACCACGCGGCGGAAGCTACGCCGCGAGTAGCGCAGCGTGGCCACGAACAGGCGGGGTTTGCGCCAGCGCTCGGTGCCCGGCATCCGCGTGGGGGCGCCTTCACCGTAGTCGACCTGCATCTCCTCGCCGGGCGCAAAGCTCAGACGATCAAACTGCTCGGGCTCCTTGTGGCGAAGCTGGGCGCAGAACCGTTTGACCGAGTTGTAGGCGCCGTCAAAGCCGTGCAGGTCGACCAGGTCCTGGTAGATGGCGGTGGCGTTGCGGCCCAGGCGCAACTGGGCGTCGATGAAGGCGCGGTGGGGGGCGCACTTGGAGGTGGCCAGCGGCGGCGCTACCGGCCCGGAAGTCGGTGGCCAGGGTGGAGCAGTTTGACCACCAGAGTCGGTGGCCACCCCGGGGCAGTTTGCCGGATCGGCGGCGAAGCGCTGCTGGTAGGTGCGGATGGTGTGGCGCGAGATGCCGGTGATGCGTTCGATCTCGCGCTGGGTGGCGCCGCCCTTGAGCAGCGTCCAGATGGTGGTTTGCAGATGTGGCTTCAAGACGTTCACTCCGTTGTTCCCTCGCTCAGAGGGGGTGGAAATTAACGTCCTGCCTGTCGGGCTTCGCGGTGCCCGACGCACCGTGTTCAATGCGTCAGATCACCCGGGCCAGGGTGGAGCAGTTTGGGTGGCCACAAGTGGGGCACTTTGGGTGGCCGCCGGGGCTGGCGCGGCGCGGCGCACTGGCCTGGTCTATATCGCCGCGTTCGCACCGGATGCCGGTGAAAGCGCAGGCGGCCTCAGCCATGCCATCCCGCCGGCGGCGATTGCCAGTCTCGCGCCCGACAGCGACGGCTATCTCTGGGCAAAGTACGACAAGTTCCAGGAGAGCTTCTGCCAGGACCTGACGGCGGACGAGGCCCTGGTGATGGCGGTGGCGCAGAAGGCGCCGCTGGCCAGCACGTTCGGCGACAACGTGACCGCGCCGGCATGGAAGAAGAAGCCGAGCTGGTACCAGATCTCCAGCGAGGACCGGACGATCGATCCGGAAAATCAAAGGAAGATGGCCGCGCGAATGGCCCCGCGCAAGACCGTCACCCTCGCCGAGCCATGCCTCACTGGCGTCCAGGCCTGAACGAGCGCACTCCCCGAAGATCCACGGACTCAGTTCAAGACCGGGCTGTCCGTTGCCGCGGCGGCAGAGGCCGCGAGCATGTGCGTGCAATGTGCGGCGGTTGCGTGTCCGGCGGATGAAATCTCGGCGTTGACCAGCGCCTGCACCCGCGCCGCGAGCTGGGTCCGGTTGTCGACCCGCAGCTTGCGGAATGCATTGGTGAGATGGAAGCGGACCGTGGCTAACCCGACGCCCATGCGCTTTGCAATGAGCTTGTCGGGGCATCCCGAGACGATGAGCGCCGCGGCCTCGGCTTCGCGCTGGCTCAGCGCGGACTTGCGCTGCAGCAGCTCGCTCACGCCTTCGTGCGCGCCGGCAGACGCCGCCGGCTTCGCCTCCCAGCGAAAGCGCGCAAGCGCTGCCGCAAAGGCAGGTTCGACCAGGCGCAGCACTTCGATCTCGTTGGCATCGAAGTTTCCGCGTTCTCGGTGGCGCCAGATGCGCATGTCGCCGGTGCATTCGCCGTCGGCGAAGACGTAGACGTTCACGCCCCAGTGCATGCGGTCGCGCTGGAGGAAGTCGTTGAAGAACTCCGTGCGCGACAGGTCCTGCTGGCAGAGGATTTGCGTGGCCAGCGTCGGATGGCGCCGCGCCATCATCGGAAAGGTGAGCGGGTCGACGAAGCGGTAGTACTCGTCCCAGCTGCGCAGGTTTTCCGGCGACATGTTCATCGCCTTCACACGCGCGAAGCGCTGCTGGGCGGCGTCCCAGGTGAAGGAGACGTAGTTGTCCGCTCGCAGCAGGTCGAGCATGGGCAATGCCAGGTCGTTGCGCAGCGTGTCCGCGTCGGTGGCTTGGGCCAGTAGACGCATGACGTCACCCAGTGCGCGGGTCTGTGCTGTGGAGAGGTGCATGGCGTCGGTCAAGCAAAGACCGTGCAAACTTGTTGACTGGCGATGCTAGCCCCGGCCGATGGCGCGTGAATCGGGACCGACCCGTAGGTCCCTTCGGACCCCTATCAATCGTGCTAGGTGTGGGATGCCCGGGCGATTTCTAGGATGCAGGGAACGTTACGGGAACCCTCATGAACCTCACACAACTCGGCGTCGCCGACCTGCGGCGCGGCTTCCAGGCACGTTCGTTCCGAAGCCTGGACGTGGCCGATGCGCTGATCGAGCGGACGCAAGCGCATGCCGCGCTGAACGGCTATGTCGCCTTCGACCCCGAAGGGCTGCGCGCCGAGGCCAAGGCTGCGGATGTGCGCATCGCGGCGGGGGAGGACCTTCCCTTGCTCGGCGTGCCGGTGGCGTTGAAGGACAACATCGACGCGGTGGCGCTGCCCAGTTCCGCGGGCACGCGGGCGCTGCTCGGCCTTCACCCGCCACAGGACGCCGAAGTGGTGCGGCGGCTGCGCGAAGCCGGTGCGCTGATCGCTGGCAAGGCCAACATGCACGAGCTGGCCATGGGCATCACCACCAACAACAGCGTCACCGGCGCCGCCCGCAACCCCTGGGACCCCACGCGCATTCCCGGCGGCAGCAGCGGCGGTTCGGGTGTGGTGGTGGCGGCGGGGCTGGTGCCCGCGGCCATCGGCACGGACACGGGCGGTTCGGTGCGCGTGCCCGCCGCGCTGTGCGGCGTGACGGGCTTGCGCCCGACGACGGGCCGCGTGCCGGGCCGGGGCATCGCGCCCATCTCGCTCACCCGCGACACGGCCGGGCCCATCGCGCGCAGCGTCGAGGACTGCGCGCTGCTCGACGGCGTGCTCGCGGGCAGCGCGCAGCCGCTCGCACCCGTATCGCTGCAGGACGTGCGCCTGGGCATTCCGGGACCGGGCTTCTGGGAAGGTGTCGATTCCGGCGTGCGCGAGGCGGCACAAGGCGCGGTCGACCGGCTGCGCGCCGCGGGTGCGCAACTGGTCGAGGTGCCGCTGCCAACGCTCGCCGGGTTCAACGAAGCGGCCGGATTTCCGATTGCGCTCTACGAGTTCGTCAGGGACATGGGCGACTACCTGCACTACGCGCAGCGCGGCGTCGATCTGCGTCAGTTGGTCGAGGCCATCGGCAGTCCCGACGTCGCGGCCATCGTGCGGCCGTTGCTGGGCGAGGGCGCGGTGCCCAAGGCGGCCTACCAGCAGGCGCTGCAGGCGCGCCGCGCGTTGCAGGCCGTCTATGCCGAAGCCTTTGCCGCGCATGGGGTGAGGGCGCTGCTGTTCCCCACCACGCCGTTGACGGCCGCGCCGATCGGCCGGGACGTCACGGTGCTGCTCGACGGACAGGAACACCCGACCTTCGCTGCCTTCATCCGCAACACCGATCCGGGCAGCAACGCCGGCATTCCCGGCCTGACCCTGCCCGCCGGCCTGGCAGACGGATTGCCCGTGGGGCTGGCACTCGACGGTCCGGCAGGCAGCGACCGCGGCCTGCTGGCGCTGGCCGCCGCCATCGAGGCGGTGTTGCCCGCGCTGCCCTCGGCGCCCTGGCGGCGCTGAGCGCGCCGGCCCGACCCCGTCATTCATTCCAAAACCAGGAGTTCCCATGGACCGTCGTACCTTTCTCCACGGCCTTGCGGCCGCCGCGGCTGCCAGTTCTTCGGCCGTGCGCGCGGCATCGCCGCTCAACGTGGCCGTCATGCTGCCGATGAGCGGGCCGGCCGGACTCTTCGGCCCCTCGGCCAAGGCCTGCGCCGAGCTGGCCGTGCAGACGATCAACGCCCGCGGCGGCGTGCTCGGCCGCAACATCAACGCGCTCTTCGGCGATGCCGGGCTGCCGCCCGCCGAAGCGTCGCAGACCGCGCTCAAGCTCTGGAAAGGGCAGGGCGCACAGGCGGTGATCGGCATGCACGACAGCGCGGTGCGCGGCGCGCTGGTGGGGCTCTTCAAGGGCCAGGTGCCGTATTTCTACACGCCGGTGTACGAAGGCGGCGAATGCGCGCGCGGCACCTACGTGAACGGCGAGACGCCCGCGCAGCAGCTCGCGCCGGTGATCCCGTGGCTGGCCTCGGAACGCAAGCCGAAGAAGTGGTACATGATCGGCAACGACTACATCTGGGGCCGCAACACCAACGCCGCGGCCAAGGGCTACATCGCCCAGACCGGCGCCCAGGTCGTCGGCGACGAGTACCTGCCGTTCACCGCCGACAACTTCGATTCGAGCCTGGCCCGCATCCGCGACAGCGGCGCGGACGCGGTGCTGGTGTCGCTGGTGGGCGGTGCTTCCGTCACTTTCAACAAGGCCTTCGCGAGCTTCGGGCTGCCCGACAAGGCGATCCGCCTTGGCACGCTGATCGAGGAGAACACGCTGGCCGGCATCGGCCTGGCCAACGCGCGCAACCTGTATTCGAGCGCGGGCTATTTCGCCAACATCGAGACGCCGGCGGCCAAGGCCTTCTCGGACGCCTACTTCAAGCGCTTCGGCGCCCAGGCGCCCGCGCTCAACGGCCTGGCCGAATCGGTCTACGAAGGCTTCCTGATGCTGGAGGCGATGGCCGTGCGCGCCAAGTCGCTCGAAGTGGCGAAGCTGGAGCCGGCCAGCGAAGGCGCGGGCTACAACGGCCCGCGCGGCGCCGTCACCATGCATGCGCGGCATGTCGACCAGGACATCTACCTCGCCGACGTGGGCGACAAGGGCTTTCGCGTCGTGAAGACCTTCCCGCGCATCGCGTCGGGCCAATCCTGCAAGGCGTGACGGTGCGATGGACACCAGCTGGCTGCTGCACGCGCTGAACCTCGCCTACGAATTGGCGACACTGGGCCTTACCACGCTCGGCCTCGCGGTGGTGTTCGGCCTGCTCGGCGTGATGAACATGGCGCATGGCGAGTTCGTGATGCTGGGTGCCTACGCGGTCGTGACCGTGCAGGCCTGGGGCTGGCCGATCGCCACGGCCATGCCGCTGGCCATGCTCGTGTGCGGCGTGCTGGGCTATGCGGTGGAGCGCTGGCTGATCCGCCCGCTGTACGCGCGGCCTTTCGACACATTGCTGGCCACCTGGGGTCTGGCAATGGTCATGCGCAAGACGGTCGAGGCGGTGTACGGGCGCGGCTACCGCAACGTCGAGAGCACGCTGGGCGCGCCGGTCGACCTGGGCGGCGTGCAGTACCCGGGCTACCGGCTCGCGCTGATCGCGCTGGCGGTGGTGCTGATGATCGGCCTCGCGCTCTGGTACCGGCGCAGCACCATGGGGCTGCGCGTGCGGGCGATGACCGGCAACCCGGTGCTCGCGCAGGCGCTGGGCATCGACACGCGCCGGCTGGCCTCGCAGGCCTTCGTCATCGGCGTGGTGCTGGCCGGCGCCGCGGGCGTGCTGCTGGCACCGCTGGTGCGCATCGAGCCCGGCATCGGTGTCGACTACCTGCTCGATTCCTTCTTCGTGCTGGTGGTCGGCGGGCTCGGCACGCTCGGCGGCTTCGGCGGCGGCGTGGGCGTGATCGGCGGCACCCAGTCCGCCGTCAGCAGCATCGCGGGCCAGACCAGCGGCTATGCGGTGGTGCTGATTCTCTCGATCCTCTTTCTCTGGTTGAAACCGAATGGACTCTTTGGACGCCGTTGATGCTTCGCGGGCCGCCGCCGCACCGCGGGCTCCCGCGCGCAGGTGGCGCGGGTGGCGCAGTCGAGCGGCCGGGCCGTGGCTGCTCGGCGCGGGGCTGCTGGCCCCGCCCTTCGTGTCGAACGATTTCGTCGCCTACCAGATCGCGCTGTTCCTCATCTACGGCATTGCGACGCAAGGCGTGGCGCTGTGCTGGGGGCGACTCGGCTTCCTGCCGCTGGGGCATGCGCTGTTCTTCGGCCTGGGCGCCTACCTGGCCGGCGGCATGCTGAAGGCGGCGCAGCAGCAGCCGGCCTGGTTCGCTGCCTTGCCGCTGGCGCTGTTCGCACCCGCCGCGCTGGCCTACGTGGCGGCGCGGCTGGTGTTCGCGCGCAGCCACCGCAGCGGGCCGTTCTTCTCGCTCATCACCCTGGCGATGACGATGCTCGGCTTCCTCGCGGCGCAGCAGTGGAGCGCGGTCACCGGCGGCTTCAACGGCATGGCCGACATTCCCGAGCTGCCCGGCACCGAGCGCTACAGCAGCTTCTACTGGGTGGTCGCGGCCTGCGCGCTGGGCAGCACGCTGCTGATCGCTGCCGTGCTCGGGCGGCCGCTGGGCCTCTTGTGGAGCGCGCTGGCGCAGAACGAGGAGCGGCTGCAGCTCTTCGGCTGCGCCACCGACCGCATCAAGGCCGTCGCCTTCGCATTCTCCGCAACGCTCGCAGCCCTGGCCGGCGCGCTGTTCGCCATGCACCAGGGCATCGTCACACCGCTGACGATGGGCTTCGTGCTGTCCACCGAGTTCGTCATCTGGGCCGCGGTGGGCGGCAAGGCCAGTCCGCTGGGCGCGCTGCTGGGCGCCGTGTTCGTCGGCTATGCGTCGTCGGAGCTGCGCGACCACTTCGCCTACTGGGAGGTGGCTGTCGGCGCGATCTTCATTCTGGTGGTGCGGTTCCTGCCCGATGGGCTGGCCGGGTTGGGGCGGCGGTTCTCGGCGCACGCAGAAGAGATTCCGCAGGCGCACAAGACACTGGCACCGGAGGTGAGGGCGCAGGGGGCCGACGTGCGCCTCGCGTTCGAGCAGGTCGAATCCGCCCAAGGCGGCGTGCGCATCCTCGACGGCCTCACGTTCGACCTGCAGGGCCCCGGCCTGCGCTGCGTGATCGGACCGAACGGCGCGGGCAAGACCTCGGCCTTCAACGTGATGACCGGCCGCCTGCCGCTGCGCACCGGGCGCATCCGGCTGGACGGCGCCGACGTGTCGGGCGCCACCGCCTGGCGCGTGGCCCGGCAGGGCGTGGGGCGCAAGCTGCAGATTCCTTCGGTCTTTCCCGGCCTGAGCGTGAGCCAGAACCTCGATGTCGCGCTGTGGGCGGGCCGCCTGCGTCCCGCGGCGTCATTGCAGCGTGCGCCGTTGGGGTGGGACAGCCCGCTGCGCGGGGAGCTGCTCGCGCTCTTTCCCGCGCTCGGCAGGCAACTGCACGCGCCGGCCGGCAGCCTCTCGCAGGGTGAGCGGCAGGCACTGGAGTTCGTCATGACCATGCTGCCGCAGCCCCGCCTCGTGCTGCTCGACGAACCCTGCGCCGGCCTGTCGCCCGCGGAGACGCACCACATGATCGAGGCGATCAAGGCCGCGACCAGGCGCCTGGGCGCGGCGGCGCTGGTCATCGAGCACGACATCAGCGCGGTGGCCGCCATCGGTGGCGACGTCTACGTGCTGCACCAGGGCAAGCTGCTGGCGCGCGGTCCGCTGGCGCAGATCCAGGCCGATCCCGCCGTGCGGGCGGTCTATGCGGGAGCGCGCAAATGAGCACGCCGCTGCTGGTTTTCGACGATGTGGTCTGCGGCTACGGCGACACCATGGTGCTGCGCGGCCTCGCGGGCACTGTCGGCGCGGGGCGCGTGCTCGGCGTGCTGGGCCGCAACGGCGTGGGCAAGACGACGCTCATGCGCGCGCTCAGCGGCTTTCTTCCGCTGCAGCGGGGCAGGGTGACGCTCGCCGGGCGCGACCTGGCGCGCGTGCCGCCGCAGCAGCGGCTGGCCGCGGGCATGGCCTATGCGCCGCAGGAGGACGTGGTCTTCGGCGACCTCAGCGTGAGCGAGAACCTCTGGCTGCACCTGCGCGGCCGCGACGGCCAGCGCTACGCCGCCTGCCTCGAGGCATTTCCGCGCCTGGCCGAGCGCATGCAGCAGCGCGCCGGTTCGCTCAGCGGCGGCGAGCGCAAGCTGCTCTCCTTCACGCGCACCCTCGGGCTGCGCGCGCCGCTCAGCATCCTCGACGAGCCCACCGAGGGCGTGCAGCCGGAGAACATCGAGCGCATGGTCCGGCTGGTTGGCGCGCGCAAGGCCGAGGGTGCGTCGTTCGTCATCGTCGAGCAGAACCTGGAGTTCCTGCTGTCTGTGGCCGACGACATCCTGGCCATCGACCATGGCGAATGCTCGCTGGCGGGGCCGGCCAGCGAGCTGCCGCGCGAGACGCTGGAGGCGCACCTGGTGGTCTGACTGCCGCCGGTCTGTGGCACATTCCAGCCTCCGGCAAGAACCATGAGCCATCTGGACCTCAACCTCGTTCGCGTGTTCGTCGCGATCTATGAAACGCGCAGCGTGACGCAGGCGGCGGAGCGGCTCGACGTCACGCAGCCGACCATCAGCTACGGCCTCGCGAAGCTGCGCAAGGTGTATGCCGACCGCCTGTTCATGCGCGGCAGCGACGGCCTGATGCCCACCAGCCTGGCGGAACAGCTGTTCGAGCGCTACCGGGAGGCGCTGACCACCGTCGAGAGCACCCTCGAGCAGAACATCGCCTTCGACCCGCTGCGCTCGACGCGGCGCTTTCGCCTTGCGATGTCGGACATCGGCGTGCTGTATTTCGTGCCGCCGCTGTTGCGCAGGTTCCAGGAGTCGGCGCCGCACATCGAGATCGACATCGTGCAGATTCCGGATGCGCTGGGCGAAGACCTGTCGGTCGGGCGGCTCGACATGGCCATCGGCAACATCCCGGCGCTGGCATCTCCCATGCACAGCGTGCTGCTGTTTCGTGAGCATTACGTGTGCCTGATGTCGGCCAACCATCCGACCATCGGCGAGCGCATGAGCCTGAAGGAGTTCTCGTCGGCGCGGCACGTGATGGTGTCTTCACCGCGCTCGGGCCACTTCCTGATCGAGGAGGCGCTGGCCGAGCGCGGCATCAACCGCAACATCGTGGCGCGCGTGCCCCAGTTCACCGTGCTGCCGCAGCTGTTGTCGCAGAGCGACCTGCTGGTGCTGCTGCCTTCGCGCGTGGCAAGCCTCTACGTGTTGCAGGGCGGGCTGAAGGCGCTGCCGCTGCCCGTGCCGCTGCCGGACTTCCAGGTGCAGGCCCATTGGCATGCGCGGCAGGAGTACAGCGCGGCCCACCGCTGGCTGGTCGAAGAGATCGTGCAGACGCTCGGCAAGCTTTGAGCGTTCGACCGCCTAGAAAGCGGGCATCGCCTCCAGCGCCTTGGCGGAACGCACAAGGCCTTCGAGAATCCTGTGGGACACCGCGGCCGGAAAGTGCGCAGGCAGGCGCGCGCCGATGCGGTCGATCACGCCCGGCGTTGCCGAGAGCACGCGCTGGATGAGGCTCTCCGCGTCCGGCCCGTAGTGGCACTTCTGCGCCATGGCATTGAAATGACGCCGCTGGATGGTCTTGAACTGGTAGTGCTTGCTCTTGCCGATCAGGGCCATGGCCAGCTTGGCCTCGTGCTTGGAGAACTGGTTCGGCCCGTTGCCCTCCACGGGCCAGATGGACATCACGTCGTAGACGGGTGTCAGCCTGTAGCGGCCCATCGGCAACCATGCGATGCTGAAGTTCTTCGCATGCCCGTCGGGCGCGCCGAGCATCCAGAAGAGCAACTGCACGGTGATGAGCGTGGCCAGGTCCTGCTGGGCATCGACCGAGCTTCGAAGCACCCCTGCCAGGTCGACCATGCCGGGACCACCATCGGCCTCGTACTTCAGGTGCGGCGGCTTGCCCAGGGCCTGGCAGAAGTCTTCCTGCGGCAGGCGCAGCCACCAGTGGCCGGACGAGTGCAACCTGCGATCGAAGCGCTCGACGGCCAGCACCTTCTGCGAGCCGAAGCGCAGGACAGCCGTGCGGGGCACGGGTATGCCGTACTCCTGCAGGATGTTCAGGCAAAGCCATTCGTTTTCCACCGAGGTGCTGAAGTCGGCTTTGCGGTGGCCGACCAGGCCCAGCGGCAACTTCAGGATGTGCGTGGTGGGCGTCGAGCCGTGCGGGCGGAACCATTGGCCCTCGTGCCACAGCAGCGCGGTCTTCTCCTGGGCGCCGGCCAGGGAGATGCGCAACTCGTCTTCGGGTGCGGATTGCGCAGCAAACCTGCCGGGGTCGACGGTCTGCTGCAGCAGCTTCTCGACGTCGGCCTCACTCATCGCCTCGCCCTCGATGCGTTCGACATCCGCCGGGCCGTCGTCCTCGCCCAGCAGCTGGATGGCGCCCACGCAATCGCGGCCGATGGCCTGCAGGAGGTCGAAGGGCTGCGTCGTGCGCGTCCTGAAGCGGCTCGCGATGCGCTCTCGAATGGGCTGGCTGTCGGGCAGCAGGTTGTCGAAGTAGTTCTGGACGACCGGGCCCTTGTGGATGAAGCCGCCGACCAGCGGCAAGGAGAGCGAGAGCGGGCGCCCTGTCGGCGAGCCGACCCAGGCGTCGTCGTAGCGCAACTCGTCCGCCCCGCGCGCAGGAATGCGCCAGGTGCCGACGCGCTCGCCGTTGGCCCAGATGGAAAGCGCCGGCATGTTCGATGTACGCGCCATGCTCACCACTCTGAAGCGGGCGGCTCGCTGGCGACATGCCTTGGGCCTGGGTGGTCGGCATCTGATGCTTGCGCAGTCGAGCGCTTCGCCGGATTCTTCGAGCCGACCAGCATCTCGAGGCCCAGCACGCCGAAGAGCGCCAGCAGTTGCTCCAGGCTCACCGAGCCGGGGTTGAGCTCCATGTGGGACATGCGGCTCTGGCTGATGCCGAGCCGCTCGGCCAGCTTCACCTGAGAGATGCCTGCTTCCTTGCGGGCCGCCTTGAGGAGCACGCCGAGCTGCGATGGAACCGAGAGGACTTGCTGCATGGGAATACCAACGAAGTGGGTAACTCGCAGTTTACCGATATGAGGGGTATCCGGCAAAATACCTATCAAATGGGTAATTCAGTGGATACCCACGACATGGGTATGTTGTCCTCTAGACGAGGTACTGGCGCACCGCCTCCTCGTTCCACGCGATGCCGGTGCCAGGCTCCGGCGGCGCGATGGCTGTGCCGTCCGCAAAGGCCAGGGGCCGCGCCAGCACCGGCGCCGCGAGGTCCATGCGCTCGAGCAGGTGCCGTGTCGGCGTGACGGCCAGCAGGTGCACGCTGACCTCCTGGAAGATGTGGCTCGACATCGGCACACCGTGCGATTGCGCCAGCGCCGCGGCGCGCAGCCAGCCGGTCACGCCGCCGATCTTCATCGCGTCGGGCATGGCGAGGTCGCAGGCACCGGCCTGCAGCGCCTTGGCCATCTCGCCGGGGCCGCACCAGTTCTCGCCCATCTGGATCGGCAGGCGCACCTGCTCGCGGATGCGCGCGTGGCCGGCATAGTCTTCCTGCAGCGTGGGCTCCTCGACCCAGCCGATGCCTTCGTCCTCCAGCGCGCGGATGCGGCGCACCGCCTCGACGGCCGTCAGGCCCTGGTTGTAGTCGACCAGCAGTTGCGTGTCCTCGCCGATCACGCCGCGCAGCGCGCGAACGATGGCCAGGTCCTCGGCCAGCGTGGCATAGCCGATCTTCGTCTTGATGGCCTGGAAGCCTTGGGCCATCGCCCCTTCCGCTCGCGCCACGCCGAGTTCGCGGCCGTCCATGCTGTGGCTGTCATAGGCCGCGATGGCGCGGCGGGTGCCGCCCAGCAATTCCACCAGCGGCATGTTGCGCACCTTGGCCAGCGCATCCCACGCCGCCATGTCGAGGCCCGCGCTCGCCATGAGCGCAATGCCGGTGCGCCCGAGCAGGCGCAGCCGCTGCGCGAGCAACTGGTCGAGGTCGACCGGCGCAAGCGCCTGGCCCTTGAGCACGCCGCCCAGCGTCAGCAGCATGCGACGCGTGGCCCGCAGGGCGAGCGGCGTGTAGGTGAAAACGTAGGCATGGCCGACGGCGCCCTGGTTGGTGTGCAGGTCGATCAACACCAGCGGGGCGGTCGCCACCACGCCGACGCTGGTGCGCACGGGGTGCTCGAGCGGCACGTTGACCGCGCGCGCCTGCACGTCGGTGATCAACAGGCCGGGATCGGTGGGCATGTTCATTCGCTTCTCCTTCACAGTCCGAGGTAGGCGGCCTTCACGCGCTCGTCGCGCAGCAGCTGCGCGGCCGGGCCGCCGAGCGTGATGGTGCCGGTTTCCAGCACATAGCCGACGTCGGCCACCGACAGCGCGGCGTGCGCGTTCTGCTCCACCAGCAGGATCGGGATGCCCTGCGCCTTCAGCCGCGCGATCACGCCGAAGATCTCCTTCACCAGCAGCGGCGCCAGGCCCATCGAAGGTTCGTCGAGCAGCAGCACCTTGGGCTCGCTCATCAGGGCGCGGGCAATGGCCAGCATCTGCTGCTGGCCGCCCGAGAGCGTGCCGGCGGCGAGCAGGCGCTTCTCCTGCAGGATGGGAAACAGGGCGTACATCTCTTCCATGCGCTGCTGGCGGCGTTCGGGGCGGGTGTAGCTGCCCAGCAGCAGGTTGTCCTGCACGGAGAGCGGCCCGAAGACCTGCCGGCCTTCCAGCACCTGCGACAGCCCGGCGCGCACGCGCGCGTCGGCGCTCTCGCGGCCGATCTCTCGGCCGAACAGGCTCACGCTGCCTGCGCTGGGCTTGATGAGGCCGGAGAGCGCGCGCAGCAGCGTCGTCTTGCCCGCGCCGTTGGCGCCGATCAGCGCCACCAGTTCGCCGCGGCCGAGCCGCAGGTCGATGCCGTGCAGCGCCTCGATGCGGCCGTAGCCGGCGAAGAGGCCGCGCACTTCGAGCGCGGCGCTGCTGCCGGTAGTTGCGCTGCTCATGCGGCCTCCGCGATGTCAACGGCTTCGCTCGCCGCCTCGGTGCCGAGATACGCCGCGATCACGTGCGGATTCGCGCGCACTTCGGCGGCCGTGCCTTCGGCGAGCTTGCGGCCGTAGTCGAGCACCAGCAGATGGTCTGAAATGTTCATCACCAGCTTCATGTCGTGTTCGACCAGCAGCACCGTCACGCCCGAGGCCGCGATGCGGCGGATGAGTTCGGTGATCTCGTGCGTCTCGGTGTCGTTCAGGCCGGCCGCCGGTTCGTCGAGCAGCAGCAGGCGCGGCCTGCTCGCCAGCGCGCGCGCAATCTCCAGCCGCTTGAGCAGGCCGAAGGACAGCTGCGTGGCGTGCGCATGCGCGTGCCGGCCCACGCCCACCTCGTCGATCAGCCGCAGCGCCTCCTCGCGCAGCGCGGCGTCCGCGCGGCGCGTGGCACCGGTCATGCCGCCCAGCAGCGAGCTGCGCGTGCGCAGGTGGGCGCCGAGCATCACGTTCTCGCACGCGGTCATGTTCATGCAGACCTGCAGGTTCTGGAAGGTGCGGCTCATGCCCCGGCGCGCAAGCTGGTCGGGTGCGAGGCCTGCCACGTTCTCGCCGTCGAGCAGGATCTCGCCGCGCGTGGGTTCGTATACGCCGCTGATCAGGTTGAACAGCGTGGTCTTGCCCGCGCCGTTGGGCCCGATCACCGAGTGCACCGAGCCGGCGCGCACCGTGAAGCTCACGTCCTGCATGGCGTGCACGCCGCCGAAGGACTTGGAGAGGTTCTTCACTTCGAGCATCTCAGGCCTTCCTGCGCAGCTTGAGCGCGATGGAGGGCACGAGTCCCTTGGGCAGGAACATCATGGTCAGCATCAGCACGAGGCCGAAGAACACCATCTCGTAGCCGTGCAGCCCACCCAGCAGTTGCGGCAGGGCGGTGAGCAGGGCCGCGCCCAGCACCGCCCCGAAGGTCGAGGCCATGCCGCCGAGCACCACCATGGTCGCCAGCTCCACCGAGTGAGTGAAGGCGGCGAGCGAGGGGCTGATGAAGCCCAGGTAGTGCGCCGTGAGGCTGCCCGATACGGCCGCGAACACAGCCGAAAGCACGAAGGCACGCACCTTGAAGCGCGCCACGTCCACCCCCATCACGCGCGCCGCCACCTCCGAGCCATTCAGGCCCCGCAGCGCGCGCCCGCCCGGCGATTCGTACAGGTTGAGCGAAAGCAGCACCGACAGCCACAGCAGCACCGCCGCCAGCGTATACCAGTGCAGCACCTTCGCGAAGGCGAAGCCGCCGACCACCAGCGGCGGCACCGGCATGCCGTCGGGCCCGCCGGTCCAGTCCACTTCGTTGATCAGCACGATGTTGACGATCACGCCCAGGCCCAGCGTGGCCATGGTGAGCGAATGGCCCTTGAGCCGCAGGATCGGCTTGGCGATCAGCCAGGCGACGACCGCCGCGCCAAGAGCTGCGCCGCCGATGGCCGTCAGCGGCGGCCAGCCGAAGCGCACGGTCACGATGCCGCTGCCATAGGCGCCGATGGCGACGAAGGCCGCATGCCCGATGCTGATCTGGCCGGCAAAGCCCATCAGCAGGTTGAGCCCGATGGCGGCGATGGCGGCGAGCGCGATGCGCACGGCCACGTCGATCACGTAGTTGTTCGGCATGGCCAGCGGCAGCAGCGCGAGCACCAATGCCAGCACCAGCAGGGAGGGGCGCAAGAGCGCATGCGTTCCTGCCTTCATACGCGCTCCGAGGCCTTGGCGCCGAACAGCCCGTGCGGCATGACCAGCAGGATGAAGACGATCAGCACGAAGGGCACCGCGTCCTTGTAGGCCGACGACACGTAGCCCGCCATCAGCGCCTCCAGCAGCCCGACGATGAGCCCGCCCACCACCGCGCCGCCCGCGCTGCCGAGGCCGCCGAGGGTGGCTGCGACGAAGCCCTTCATGCCCAGCATGAGGCCGATGTCGTAGACGGTGGTGGTGATCGGTGCGGCCACCACGCCGGCCACGGCGCCCAGCAGCGCCGAGAGGCCGAACGAGAGCTGCAGCACGCGCGAGGTGGGGATGCCCACTGCGCGCGCCGCCAGCGCGTTGGCGGCCACCGCCAGCATCGCCTTGCCGACCATGGTGAAGCGGAAGAACGCGAAGCACAGGGCGACCAGCACCGCCGCCGTGCCCAGCACCCACAGGCTCTGCGGCAGCACATATGCGCCGAGGATGGAGAGCGACGCGTCGCCGCTGAAGGGCGGCAGCGTCTGCTGGTTCTTGCCGAGCACGATCTGCACCACCCCCTGGATGAAGATCGACGCGCCGATGGTGATGATGATGAGCGACACCACGCTGGCCTCTCCGGCCGGCCTGATCGCCAGCCGGTAGAGCAGCAGGCCCGCCGCCACGGTGGCCAGCACGCCGCCCGCAATGGCCAGGCCGTACGGCAGGTTGGCACCCAGCATGGCGGCGGTGATCATCGCGCCGAGCATCAGGAAATCGCCCTGGGCGAAGTTGATGACGCCGCTGGCGTTGTAGATCAGCGAGAAGCCCAGCGCGGCCAGCGCATAAATCGCGCCGGTGGTGAGCCCCGAGAAAACGAATTGCATGAAGTCAGCCACGGCGGTCTCCGGCTTGGGGGTTGACGAGCAGGTGCTGCGCCGAGATGTCGGCCACGCGGTCGGCGCCGATCAGGATCATGGTGCGGGCGATCTCCTCGGACAGCGCGGCCAGCACGCTGCGCGCGCCGGCCTCGCCCTCCGTGGCCATGCCCCACGCAGCGGGGCGGCCGACGAAGGCGGCAGTGGCGCCGGCGGCCAGCGCCTTGACCACGTCGCTGCCGCGGCGGAAACCGCCATCCACGAACACGGGAATGCGCTGCGCCACCGCATCGACCATGCGCGGCAGCACAGAGATGGTGGAGGGCGCTGCATCGAGCTGACGCCCGCCGTGGTTCGACACCACGATGGCGTCCGCACCGTGCGCGATGGCGCGTTCGGCATCGTGCGGATGGAGCAGTCCCTTGATGACCAGCGGCCCATCCCACAGCCCGCGCAGCCAGGCCAGGTGCTCCCACACCAGCGTGCGGTCCATGGTGCGCGACAGCAGCGCGGCCTGCACCTGCGGCGAGGTGGCACCATCGTCCGATTCCGTGAGGTTGACGAAGGAGGGCGAACGGCCCTGCATCGCCATACCCAGAGACCAGGACGGATGCAGTGCGAGGTCAAGCAGCGTCGAGGGCGTGAAGCGAAAGGGCAGCTTGAAGCCGTTGCGCACGTCGCGCTCGCGCAGGCCGCTGACGGTGGCGTCCACCGTCAGCACCAGCGCGCCGTAGCCCGCGTGGCGCGCGCGCCGCACCAGCTGTTCGGCGATCGTCCGGTCGCCCATGACGTACAGCTGCATCCACTGCACGGCATCGGGATTGCGCGCGAGCGCGGCGTCGCGCACGGCCTCGAGCCGGTCGTTGGAGGGCGTGGGCAGCACATGCGGCACGCCGACAGAAGCCGCGGCGCAGGCCAGCAGCGTGTCGCCGTGCGGCCGCACCAGCCCCGAGAAGCCGATCGGCGCCACGCCCGTCGGCGCAGACCAACGCCGGCCGAACACCGTGATGCCGGTGTCTGCATGACGGGTGTCGCACAGGGCGGTGGGCAACAGATGCAGGCCGGCCAGATCGGCGGTATTGCGCCGCAGGCAGTCTTCGTTCTCGGCGCCGCCGTCGACATAGTCGAAGACGAAGCGCGGCAGCCGCCGGCGCGCGTGGCGTCGGTGGTCGTTTGCATTGAGCTTCATGCGTGTCCTTCTCTGCAGGGCCGCACGGCCTCAGCGCACTTCCTTGAACGCGCCTCCCTGCACCTCGACCATGCGGAACGCCGACACGTCGAGGCCCATGTGGTCGGCGGCCGACATGGTGTAGATGCCGCTCACCCCGACGAAACCTTTGGTGGCCTCGATCGCGTCGCGCAGCTTCTGCTTGTCGGTGCCGCCCGCGCGCTGGATCGCGTCGACCAGCAGGAAGAGCGCGTCATGCGCATAGCCGCCGAAGGTGGACACGTCCATCCTGGCCTGCGATTCGAATTCCTTCGCATACGACACGCTGACCTTCTTCTGCGTGTCGCCATCGGGCAGCGCCTGCGCAATCAGCAAGGCGGGCGAGGGCATGCGGATGCCTTCGGACGACTTGCCCGCGATGCGGATGAACTCCGTCGAGGCCTGGCCGTGCGTGGTGTACAGCGGCTGCTTCATGGCCAGCTGCTGGTAGTTGCGCGCGATGATGGCCGGCGCCTGGCCCGTGCCGAACACCAGGATCGCCTGCGCGGGCGAGGACTTGATGCGCGTGAGCTGCGGCGTGATGTCGGTGTCCTTCTCGCCGTAGGTCTGGTCTTCGGCCACCTTCATGCCGAGCGTGCCGGCGAGCTTGAGGGTCTCGGTGCGGCCCGACTTGCCGAAGCCGCCGGTGTCGGACAGCAGCGCAAACTGCGTGAAGCCACGGCGCTTCATTTCGCCGAGCACCTTCTCGGCCGCCATGCGGTCGGAGTGCGGCATCTTGAAGACGTAGGGCTTGACCGGCTCGACGATGACCGAGGCTGCGGCGAGCGAGATCATCGGTACCTTCGCCGCTTCCGCCTGCGGCACCATCGCCATGGTGGCGCCGGTGGTCGAGGCGCCGACGATGACGTCGACCTCGTCCTGCATGATGAGCCGGCGCGTGAAGGCGTTGGCCTTGTTGGCGTCGCTGGCGTCGTCGTACAGCACCAGCTCGAGCTTGCGGCCGAGCACGCCGCCGGCGGCGTTGATCTTTTGCACGTACATGGCAAGCGTCTTCTGCTGCGGGTCGCCGAGGAACGAGGCCGGGCCGGTGGCGGAGACCACCGCGCCGATCTTGATGGGATCGGCAGCGTGCACGGCGGCAGCCAGCGGCAGCAGCGCGGCGCCGGCCAGCAGGGAAGCGACGGCGCGACGGCCGATGCGAAGGTGGGGGAACTTGGCGATTTTCATTTTTTGTCTCCTGATGGTTCTGCGTGAGGGAATCTCTTCAGCGCGCCGGTCTTCGCCGCACGATGTGGATGGGGTGGGCGCGCACCTCCGGCGCCGGCAGGCCGAGTGCGCGCGCCAGCGTGCGGCCCTCGGGGTCGGCCAGTGCGGCTTCGCGGGCCGAACGCACGCGGTCGGCGGCCTGCTCGAGCGAACCGGCATCGTGCGAGGCCGAGGCCATCGTGGCCTGCATGTCGTCGAGCACGGCACCGAGGTTGCGGTGGCCGCGCTCGCTGGTCTCTCCGTAGCCCTTGACGAGGTTGCCGCACAGCGCCAGCTCGAAGGCCAGCCGCGGGCTGAGCGCGAGCGCGCGCCGCACGGCTTCGAGCCAGCGTTCGATCATGGCCTGCTCGAAGGCGTAGCGCGAGGTGCGCCGGCGCAGCGGCCGCAGCGAACGCAGCGCGCACAGCATGGCGAAGCCGCGCACGGTGTCGGTGCGCATGTGCAGGCCGATGCTCAGCTTGTGGGACTTGTGCGCGAGGCGCGCGCGCAGCCAGTCGGCGGCGCGCGTGGGCAGCAGCGAACAGATCTCGTCGAGCCCGGGCTTGAGGTATTCGGTCAGCCGCAGCGGCTCGCCATCGCGCGCGCCGACTTCCTTGCGCACCCGCTGCAGCCGGTCGCCGCGCGTCTTGAGGTCGGCGACGCGGATCACGTCCTCGTAGCTCATCCACAGTGCGAGGTAGCGCGCGGTTTCGCGCGCCACGGGGAAGTCGCCGCCGTGTGCGCGCTCGGCTTCGCACACGACCTGGACGCGATCCAGGTAGAGATCGGCGTAGCGTGCGTCCTGGTAGTCGGCGACCTGCCGCAGGCCATGGCTCACCAGCTTGCGCAACGGCTCGGGCATTGCCTGGGCGCGCGGATGGAGGGCAGAGGCTGCGACCGTGCCTTGTTCGGCAGACGCCGCACTCGCTGTGCCCGTCACATGGTCGTAGCCCGCAGCAAACCCCTTGAGGCTCGCTTCCACCGCCTTGCCCGATTCGCGGATCGCCTGCTCGCAGGCTTCGCGCGAGAAGGGAAGGGCGCCGCTGCCGGCCATCGCGCCGAACATCACCGTGTTGATCACCGTGCCGTTGCGCCAGGCCAGCGCACGCATGTCGAAGAGGAAGGTGCGCTGCGCGAGGCGCCGCGCCGCCTCGGTCACGCGCTGGCCGTCGTAGCGGCCGTCGCCCATCGCCGACTTCTCCGACACCGCGTACTCGCGGTGCAGCGACGCCACCAGCGTGGTGCGCTGCGGATGCACGAAGCCGCCCTGCAGCACACGCCCGGCCTCCACGAGCTCGGAGGCCGCGACGATGTTCACGTCGCCCGGGTTCGGCGTGAGCGAGAACACCGGCCGCGCGCCGCCGAGCTGCGCGCTCGGCACGGGGTAGATCTCGATGTAGTAGTTGGTCGCGCCGGTGCGCTGCGCCACGCCGGGAACCGAGGTGCTCTGCACCGGGAAGTCGTGCGCCGCGGCGGCCGAGATCAACCAGTCGGCCAGCACGCCGCCGCCTTCGCCGCCCATGGCGGCCACCAGCACGGTCACGATGCGCGGGGTGGATGTGCGCGCGGTGTTCATGCGGCGAGCGCCTCCGCGCGGTCGCGCGCCTTGCCGGCCATCAGGCCGATGACGCCGCCGCGCAGCCGGTGCAGCAGGCGCTCCCAGGTGCCGGCGTTCTGCACGATCTCCGCCTTGTAGAAGGAGGGGCACAGAATGGCGGCATGCGCGTTCTCGCCGCACAGGCCGCAGCCCACGCAGCCCTGGTTCACGGTGGCCACCGGGTCGGTGCGCAGCGCGCTCGGGTTGGGCTTGACGGTGAGCGAGGGGCAGCCCGACAGGCGGATGCAGGAGTGGTCGCCGGTGCACACGTCGTCGTCGATGCCGAAGCGCGTGCGCACCACGCGCTCGCCGCGCTTGAGCTTGGCGGCATTGACCGGCTTGATGCGGCGCTGGCGCTCGAGCTGGCATTCGCCGTCGGCAATGATCACCTTCAGGCCGCCTTGCTCGGTGGTCATGGCCTCCTGCAGCGTGTCGCGCATCTCGGCGACGTTGTAGCTGGTGACCTTGCGCACCCACGCGACGCCGACGCCCTTGAGCGCGGCTTCGATGTCGAGCGTGAGCGGCCGTGCCGCCGGCTGCATGGGAGAAGAAGGAATGGCCTGCGTGCCGGTGGCCGAGGTGTAGCCGTTCTTCAGGATCACCAGCACCGAGTCCTGGCCGTTGTAGACCGCGTTCACCACGCCGCTGGTGAAGCCGTTGTGCCAGAAGCCGCCGTCGCCCATGATGCTGACGACGCGGTTGCCCATGAGCGGGCCCACGCCCGAGGAACTGGCCAGCCCCAGCCCGTAGCCGAGCACCGTGCTGCCGGTGTTGAAGGGCGGCAGCGTTCCGAAGGTGTGGCAGCCGATGTCGGCGCTCACGTGGACCGCACCGAGCTCCTTCTGCATCAGCTTGATGGCGGCGAACACCGGACGCTCGGGGCAGCCGATGCAGAAACCCGGCGGCCGGTTCGGCACCGGCACGCCCAGCGCCTGCACCGCCTGCGGCTTGAGCGTGGCCAGCGGCGCGGCGGCGTCGCCGACCTGTGCCACGCCGTCGTCGCCCAGTGCCTGCGGCTGCGCCTGGCGGATGAAATCGGAGATGCAGCGTACCAGCACTTCCCCGGTGTATTCGCCGGCCATCGGGAAGATGTCCTTGCCGTGCAGGCGCGTGTCGCAGCCGGCCTTGCGCAGGATGGCGTGCAGCGCGTCTTCCATGTAGTTGGGCTGGCCTTCCTCGACCATCAGCACCGCGCGCTTGCCGGCGCAGAAGTCCACCAGCTCGTCGGGCACCATTGGGTAGACCACGTTGAGCACCTGCAGCGGAATGCGGCTGTGGCCGAAGGCGTCGGCCAGGCCGAGCTGCTGCAGCGCGCGGATGGTGCCGTTGTAGAGGCCGCCGGGCAGGATCAGGCCGATGTCGCCGCAGTCGCCTTCGAAGCGCTCATTGAGGCGCTCGCGGCGGATGAAGTCGAGCGCGGCCGGCCAGCGCGAGTCCACCTTCATGCGCTCTTGCGCATAGATCGATGGCGGCAGGTTGATGTTCGCGAAGTCGAAGTGCGGCTTCTCGATGACGTCGCGCGTGGAGATGGCCGGTGCGCGGTTGTCCTTGCACACGAAGCTGCCGTGCACGTGGCAGGCGCGGATGCGCAGCTGCAGCATCACCGGCGTCTGGCTTGCTTCGGAGAGCTCGAAGCTGCGCTCGACCGCATCGACGATGGACGTCAGGTTGGGCCGCGGGTCCATCAGCCACATCTGCGACTTCATGGCGAAGGCGTGCGTGCGCTCCTGGATGATGCTGGAGCCCTCGCCGTAGTCCTCGCCCAGGATCACGAGCGCGCCGCCCTTCACGCCGGCGGAGGCGAGGTTGGAGAGCGCGTCCGAGGCAACGTTGGTGCCCACGGTGGACTTCCACGTCACCGCGCCGCGCACCGGGTAGTTGATGGAGGCGCCGAGCATCGCGGCCGCGCCGGCCTCGGAGGCGCTGTTCTCGAAGTAGATGCCGAGCTCGTCGAGCAGCCCGCGCGCATCGCCGAGCACGTCGATCAGGTGCGACACCGGCGCGCCCTGGTAGCCGCCGATGTAGCTCACGCCCGACTGCAGCAGCGCCTTGGTGACGGCAAGGATGCCCTCGCCATGAAATACCTCGTCGGCGCCCAGTGAAAGGCGTTTGATTTCTTCGGCGAAAGATCGCTCCATGGCTTTGTGTCTCCGGCTGGCAGCCTCGAGGCGCCGGCTTTTTTTCGTGGGGCCCGCCGCTCGGTGGCGATGGCGGGTCGATCAAGTGGGAGGACTTTAGGAGCGCAGGGGCAGAGGACCAATCGATGTGGCTTGCGTTACACATAGATGTGATCGATGAAGCTCGGGACGGCGATTCCTGCCGGCATCGACCCACTCGATAGGCAACAACGGCGGCATGGATAGGGAAGGACCGAGCACCACTCCTAGAGTCCAGATCCCCTACCGAAAGAGACTCACCGTCATGACCTCGCCCTCGAAGACTCAGTACAAAGTGGCGGCCGTCCAGGCTGCACCCGAATTCCTCGACCTCGGCAAGGGTGTGGACAAGGCCATCGGGCTCATCGCCGAGGCGGCGCGCAACGGCGCTTCGCTGATCGCGTTTCCGGAGGTCTGGCTGCCGGGCTGCCCGTGGTGGATCTGGCTCGACTCACCAGCCTGGGGCATGCAGTTCGTGCAACGCTACTTCGAGAACGCGCTCGTGATTGGCAGTCCCGAATGGGAGCGGCTGCGGGCCGCCGCCGCGCAGCATGGGATTCACGTCGTGCTGGGCTTCAGCGAGCGCGAGGGCGGCACGCTCTATCTGGCGCAGGCCATCATCGACGACCGCGGAGAGGTCGTCGCGACACGTCGCAAGCTCAAGCCCACGCACGCGGAGCGCACGGTGTTCGGCGAGGGCGACGGCAGCCACCTGGCCGTGCACGAGACCGCGCTCGGCCGCATGGGCGCGCTGTGTTGTGCGGAGCACATCCAGCCGCTGAGCAAGTACGCCATGTACTCGCAGCACGAGCAGGTGCACATCGCGGCGTGGCCGAGCTTTTCCGTCTACCGGGGCGCGGCGTTCCAGCTGAGCGCCGAAGCCAACAACGCGGCCAGCCAGATCTACGCACTCGAGGGACAGTGCTATGTCATTGCGCCCTGCGCGACGGTCTCCAAGGAGATGCTCGATCTGCTGATCGACTCGCCGAACAAGCGCGCCCTGCTGCTGGAAGGCGGCGGCTTCGCGATGATCTATGGCCCGGACGCCAAGCCCTTGTGCGAGCCGCTGCCCGAGACGCAAGAGGGCTTGCTGTATGCGGATGTCGACCTGGGCGCCATCGGCATCGCCAAGGCTGCCTACGATCCGGCTGGCCACTACTCGCGCCCGGATGTGCTGCGGCTGCTGTTCAACAAGAAGCCCAGCGCGCGCGTGCATGCGTTTGACCCCGAATACAACGAACAACATGCCGCGGCGCAGGCAGGCGAAGCGCCGGGAGGCTGGGGCGTCTATCGATCCAGGAATTCGATCGCCCTGGGCACGAAGTCGGCATGGAACTGGAACACGCTGCCGTGCCCGGCATCGGGATAGATGAATAGCGTGCTGTTCGGAAGCCGCCATGCCAGTTCGTGCGAGTTCGACGTCGGGACCATCCGGTCATCGTCGCCGTTGACGATGAGCACCGGCTGCCTGACCGCGGAAAGATCGGCGGGTTTCTTGCGGCCCCAGGCCTTCAGCGCCCGCAGCTGCGCCAGGTATGCGGCGATCGTGATCTCCTTGTCGCGGTTCTCCGAGCGTTCCTTCAGTCGTGCGAGAAAGGCCTTGCCGGCCTCGATGCCGCCCGGCGTGCGCGTGAAGAACAGGAACTGCTTGGGGTCCTGGCCGGTGAGGAGACCCCGCAGGAGGTCCCAGTGCGAAACCCTGGCCACCGTGCTCATGCCCTCGCCGCCCGCGGGGCCGGTGCCCGCGAGGATCATCTTGCGCACGAGTTGCGACTCCTTCAGCACGATTTCCTGGGCGATCATGCCGCCCATCGAAAAGCCGAAGAGGTCGACCTGCGCGAAGCCCATCGCCTGGATGAAGGCGATGGCGTCGTCCGCCATCTGCTCCACCGAATCGGACGGTGAACCGCCGGATGCGCCGACGCCCCGGTTGTCGAAGGCGATCACGTGGTGCTTCGCCGCGATGCCATCCATGATGCGCGGGTCCCAGTTGTCCAGGACGGCGGCCAGGTGAACGAGAAACACCACCGGTGTTCCGCCATGGCGCGTTCCCAGCTCGCGGTACGCAAAATCCACGCCGCCGGCCGAGATGGATCTCGTTGGAACGTCCGTCCAGCGGCCCACTCAGTCCACCTGCGGAAGGTAGCTGGGCCTCGGCGCCGTCATTCCGAGCTTGACCTGCTGGGTGAGCTCATCGGCCAGCACCTCGTCGAGGTTCGACTCGAGCCCGTCGAGCGCGCGCTTCACGATGTCTTCGGGGCTCGTCTTCGGCACATCGAATCCGCGCGTGAGATCGGTGTCGACATAGGCCATGTGCAGTGCGAGCACCTGGGTCTTCTGCGCCGACAGTTCGTGGCGCAGGGCATTGGTGAGCGACCACGCGGCCGCCTTGCTCGCCGAATAGGCCGCCAGATCCCCGCCGTTCACCCACGAGGCAACCGACAGGACGTTGAGCAGCGCGCCGCCGCCGTTGGCCTTGAGCATGGGCGCGAAGGCCTTGCTCATGCGCAGCATGGCAAAGAAATTGGTCTCGAAGATGCGGCGTGCGACCTCTTCGCTGTCGGCCGCGAGAAAGCCTCCGGCTTGGGCAATGCCCGCGTTGTTGACGACCAGCGTCACATCCGACGCCAGCGCCGCCGCGGCCGACACGTCTTCCGGATTGTTGACGTCGAGGCGCAGCGCCTGGACGCCGGATTGGGTGATCGCCGCGGGGTCGCGTGCGCCCACGTAGACCTTGCGGGCGCCGCGGTCGAGCAGCTCGCGCGCGAACGCCAGGCCGATGCCGCGATTGGCACCCGTGACAAGGGCAACAGAATTTTCGATCTTCATGGGAATCTCCAAGAGTGGGGGGATAAAAAGAACAGAGAGAGAGGGAGCTCACTTGAGCTTGACGACGACCTTGCCCTTGGCGCGGCCTGCTTCGACATAGGCCAGGGCTTCGTTGGTGGCGTCGAACGGGAAGACCCGATCCACCACCGGGCGGGCGGCGCCGGCCTCGAAAAGACGCGTGATCTCGCGCAGCTGGCTCCCGTTCGCGCTCATGAAGAGAAACGAGAAACCGACGCCGCGGCTTTTGGCCCTGCGCCTGATGCCTGCGCTCAACAGCCGCATGACCAGCTTCACGAAACCGGGCGCGCCGATCTGCTTGCCGAACTCGGGATCGGGCGGCCCGGAGATGGTGATGAGCTTTCCGCCGCGCTTGAGCACGCGCAGGGATTTCTCGAGCGTCTTGCCGTCCTGGCTGTTCAGGACCACGTCGCAGTCGCGCAGCAGATCCTCGAAGTCTTGCGTCCTGTAGTCGATGACGACGTCTGCGCCCAGGCGCTTCACGAGTGCGGCATTGGTCGCGCTCGTCGTCGTGGCGACGGTGGCGCCCAGGTGCTTGGCCAGCTGGATGGCAAAGGTGCCCACGCCGCCGGAGCCGGCCTGGATGAAGACCTTCTGACCCTTCTTCAGCCCGGCCTTCTCGACCAGCGCCTGCCACGCTGTCAGGGCCACCAGCGGAATGGAAGCGGCTTCTTCCATCGAGAGGCCTCGGGGCTTGGGCGCGAGCGATGCCTCCTGGACCGCAACGAATTCGGCGAAGGTGCCGATCCGGAAATCATCCGCCCGCGCATAGACCTCGTCGCCCGGCTTGTATTGCCGCACGCGCGGGCCGACCTTGGCCACGACGCCGGCCACGTCGTGCCCCAGCACGAGGGGCAGGCGGTACGGCAGGATCAGCTTGAACTCGCCATTCCTGATCTTGGCGTCCAGCAGGTTCACGCCGGCGGCATGGACCTCGACCAGGACCTCGTCGTCGCGCAGCGTCGGCATCGGCATGTCTGCCGGCCGCAGCGCGGCTTTCTTGCCGTATCGATCGAGCACAAATGCTTTCATGGTTCTTCCTGGCCCCCGGTTGTTTGGCATGATGATCGTCATATTTATTGGCGAACGAAAAGGCGTCGTGTTCCGACGGATTCAGGCCGGGGCCAGATGCTTCAGCGCAGCCTCGCACAGGCCGGCCGACAGCGCCGGCTCATCGACCGCGCGCGCGAGCAGCAAGGTGCCCACCATGGTGGCGACGGTCACGACTGCGCGTTCATGCGCCCCGGGCTGCCCCCAGTCGGGCGACTGGCGGGCGACGAGATCGATCATTTCCTTGATGTGCCGGGTGGTCACCCGCCGCACTTCGGCGGCCTGGCGCGGCGTCTCCGAGCCCAGCGCAGCCAGCGGGCACCCCAACTCCGCATGCGCCACGTGCTCCGGCGAGAGATAGGCGCGCAGCATGGCGGCCAGGGCCTGCCCGGAGGGGACGTCGGAAGCGACCTTGGCCACCGCGACGGCCGATTCGGCGCAGGCCCGGCCCGCGGCCTCGGCCAGCATGGCTTCGCGCGAGGGGAAGTGGGCGTAGAAGGCGCCATGGGTCAGGCCGGCTTCCTTCATGATGTCGGCCACGCCGGTGCCGTCATAGCCGCTGCGGCGGATCGCCCGGGCAGCCACGGACACGATGCGCTCGTGCGAGGCTTCCTTGGCTGCTGCCCTGACGCTGTGCTTTGTGTTTCGCATGATGCATATCATACATCTTTTCCGGCCATGGCGCCAGCAGGGCTGCTGCGGCAGAACGTTCAAGACCCAGGATAAAAAGCGATGTACCAAGAAACTTTCATGAAACGGGCCCTGGCGCTTTCGGCCAAGGCCCTCGAAACGCCCGGCACGGAGCCCTTCGGGGCCGTGGTCGTGAAGGACGGCCAGGTCGTCGGCGAGGGGCTCAACCACTCGGTGGCGAATTTCGATCCGACCTCGCACGGCGAAGTCGAGGCGATCCGCGATGCCTGCAGGCGGCTGCGCAGCGTCGACCTTGCCGGATGCGACCTGTACACCTCTTGCGAGCCATGCGCCTTGTGCGTCGCGGCGATGCGCATCGCCGGCATCCGCGCGCTCTTCTACGCGGCCTCCATGGAACAGGCAGGCCTGGCCTTCGACGGGCTGCCGGCCGCTGCTCGCCACCCGATCGACGTGGATGATCTCCGCACGGAAGCGGGCGCGCCCCTGGCCCTGCGCAAGATGCCGGCGCAGCAGCACCTGGCCGATGAAGCCACCGAGGTGCTGGCCGCCTGGGCGGCGCCGCGCAAGCGCTGAGGGTTTGCCTGGCTAGAGCTTGATGCCCGCGCCCTTGACCGTCGGGCCCAGCACGTTCACCTGCTCCTTCACGAAGCCATTGAACGCGGCGACGCTCTCGGGCTTGGCCACGATGCCCAGATCGGTGAGCTTCTTCTGGATCTCGGGCATCACCAGCACCTCGTTGCAGGCTGCGTTGAGCCGCGCCACCACGTCCTCCGGCAGCCGGGCCGGGCCGGACAGGCCGAAGAAGTTCTCGAGCACCAGCTTCGGCTGCTTGAGCTCGGCGATGCTCGGAACCTCCGGCATCAGCGGCGAGCGCTGGGCGCCGGTCACGGCCAGGGGCACCAGCTGTCCGCTCTTGAAGAAGGGAACGTAGGCGGTGATGACGTCGATGCCCACCGGAATGGTGTTGGCGATCAGATCGGTGGTCATCGGTGCGCCGCCGCGATAGGGCACGTGCACCATGTTGATTCCGGTGATCTTCTTGAGCAGCTCGCCGTGGATGTGGCCGATCGAACCGGGGCCCCCGGAGCCGAAGTCCATGCGGCCGTCCTTGCGCGCGGCCGCCTCGAACTCGGCGTAGCTCTTGATGCCGGACGGCTTGCTGGCCATGATGACCAGCGGCGCGGCACCCAGGTAGGCGATGTGGCTGAAGCCCGCCACCGGATCGTAGGGCTGCTTGTCGAGCGTGAAGGGGCCGAGCGCGATCGGCGTGGTGTTCGAAAGCATCAGCGTGTAGCCGTCGGGCGCGGCCGAGGCCACCTGCGCGCCGCCGATCGTGCCGCCCGCGCCGGGCTTGTTGTCCACGACCACGGGCTGCCCCAGCTTCTTCGACAACTGTTCCGCCATCACGCGCGCCAGCACGTCGCTGGAGCCGCCCGGCGGAAAGGTCACGATGATCTTGATCGGCCTGTCGGGCCATTGCGCGAAGGCAGGGAGCGCGAGCGAGGCCGCTCCTGCCGCGAGCATGTGCAGCGCAGCGCGGCGGGTGGGGCGGAAGTCGGTGGTCATGGCGTTGTTCTCTGCTGGCGTTGGGGGGAATCAGCGGATAGCAGGAACCGGGCCCGGCGCGGAAAGCAGCAATCCCGCCAAACTTGTTACTCCCACCGCTCGATGGGCGGTGCCAAACTTTTCTTCTCGCCCAACCAGGAGATTCAAGCCATGACGACTTCCATCGAGAACGGAAAGAAGGGCGGCCCGCCCACCATGCACACGCCACCGGTCGTGTCGCCCAAGGCGTGGGAGGCGGCCCGCGAGCAACTGCTCGCGAAGGAAAAGGCCCAGACCCGGGCCCGAGACGCGCTGGCCGCCGAGCGCCGGCGCATGCCGTGGATGGCCGTGGAAAAAACCTATGCCTTCGACGGGCCCGCGGGCAAGGCCAGCCTGCCCGAGCTGTTCGACGGCCGGCGCCAGCTGATCGTCTACCGCGCCTTCTTCGAGCCCGGCGTGTTCGGCTGGCCCGACCACGCCTGCCGCGGCTGCTCCATGGTGGCCGACCAGGTCGCCCACGTTGCCCACCTGAACGCCCGCGACACCACCCTCGTCTTCGTCTCGCGTGCGCCGCAGGCAGACATCGCGCGGCTGAAGGCGCGCATGGGCTGGGAGATCCCGTGGTTCACCCTCACCGACAGCTTCGACGCCGACTTCGGCGTGCACGAGTGGCACGGCACGAACGTGTTCTTCCGCGATGCAGGCGACCGCGTGTTCCGCACCTACTTCCTCAACAACCGCGGCGACGAGCAGATGGGCAACACCTGGAACTACCTCGACATCACGCCGCTGGGCCGGCAGGAGGTGTGGGAAGACTCGCCCGAGGGCTATCCCCAGACGCCCACCTACAAGTGGTGGAACTGGCACGACAACTACGCCGAAGAGGCCGTGCCCGACAAGAAGTGGGTCGAGGTGTCCACCGCCGGCGAGGCGGCGTTCCGCGAGCAGAGCCTGAACGCGAAGCGATGAGGCGGGGCGGGTGGCTGCGCCGCGTGGCGCACGCTCAAGCCGAAAGCCGCAGCATCGGCAGGTGCCAGCCGCCGTAGATTCCGCCGAGCCGGAGCGCCACGACCAGCAGCAGGCCCGTATGAAAGGCCCAGCGGCGCGGCGTTCCCGCGGCCTGCAGAAGCAGGTAGGCGGCAATGCCCACGATGGCGGCGGAACCGTAGATGCCGCTGCTCAGCAGCAGCGGAATGCGGTCGGTGAGCACATCGCGCAAGAGGCCGCCGGCGGCGCCCGTCATGGTGCCGATCAGGATCACGACGAGCGCCGGCAGGCGCCGCTCCTCGGCCACCTGCGCGCCGGTCATCGCAAAGAGCGCCAGGCCCAGCGCATCGGCCAATGCCAGCGCGTGCTCGGGCAGCGGGAAGAAATGGACCCACGCGATGGCGGCCGCGGTCGCCGCCAGGATCACGTACACGTAGCGCACTTCGCGGATCCAGAACACCGGATGGCGGTCGAGCAGCAGGTCGCGCAGCGTGCCGCCGCCCACGGCCGTGACGGAGGCGATCACCACCACGCCCAGCCAGTCGAGGCCCGCACGGCCCGCCGCCAGCACGCCGCTGATGGCAAACACCGCGATGCCGGCGAGATCGAGCAGGTACAGCAGCATGGCAGTCCGGTCAGCGCTGCTGCCGGGCGGCACGTTCGACGAGGAGCGCCATGGCCGCCGCGTTCTCGGTGCCTTCGGCGGCAAGCCCGCTCACGGTGCCCCACCGGTCCTGCAGTGCCTCGTCCTGGCTCACCTTGAGCTTGCCGACCAGGCGCTCGATCGGAATCTCGATACCCACCACGGCGCGCAGCAGCTTGTCGATGAAATCCGCCGGCGCGTCCGTCATTTTCCAGGGCAGCTGTTTCGAGGATTCGTGGGCCGCCGTGAGGCGCGTCAGCATGCCGCGCAGCCAGTGTTCGTCGTCGATGGCTCGCGCCATGCCGTGCGCATGTGCGACCGCATAGTTCCAGGTTGGCACGACCTTTCCGTGCGCCTGCTTGCCCGGATACCAGCCGGGCGTGATGTAGGACTGCGGGCCCTGGAACATGACCACCGAATGCCCTGAGGCAGGCAGCAGCTTCCACACGGGATTGGCACGCGACACGTGGCCCATCAGTGTTCCGAACGGGCCGCGCGACCTGTCCAGCAGAAAGGGCACATGGTTGGCGACCAGGCCTTCGCTGCCGGGCACGACCCATGCGCCCAGCGGGTGGGCCTCGATCAGTGCCTGGGCTTCAGCGGGCTCGGGCAGCGCGTGGTGCTTTGATACGTACACGAAAACTCCAGGGAGTCAGTTGAAAGATGGCGCTGCTTGGGGAAGGCTATGAATTTCCCTCGGCACGCTGGTAGACCCTTTCGATCACCTTCACTCGAGCGCCCAGCGCCTCGAAGCGGTGGACAAGGTCGTCCTTCAGGGCAACGCTGACGCTGTTGTCCAGCAGCGGCAACGGCAGCTGGTGCCTGAGCTTCAGCAGGCTTGCGCCCGCGAGGTGCCTGTAGTCCGGATGCGCCTTGAGCGCCGTCAGGACCCGCAGGGGTTCGTTGCCCAGGTCCGTCAGGTGCACCGTGTGGAAGACCACAGGCACACCGCCCCTCGGCAGCGAAGGCGGCACATGCATCTGGATGCGCTCCATCAGCATCTGGAGATTCGGGAACAGCGGCTGCGGCGACCAGTGCCCGCTTCCGTGACAGTCCCACAACACCGGCACCTCGGGCTGGCTGATGTCGCCGATCAAGGGGTCGCCATCGGCGTTCTGCAAGACCACCCAGTGGGGCTGCCACAGGCCCGCATCCACGGCGTCGCTCCACACCAGATGCTCGGGCGTGCTCGCCTTCGGGTCCAGGATGAAGCGGTAGCCTTCCATTTCGGCCAGCAGGCCGGGCGCGTCGACGGCGCCCGAGCCCGTGAGCATGCCACCCCCGTCTTCGCGCCAGCTCGGCTCCTCCAGCACAAGAGACTGGGTCCCCATGCGGCGGCACCACGCGAACCAGTCCTGGATCGGTGGGGGCAGGGGTGGCAGGGTGAACCGGGCTGCCAGCGAGGCCTGCACGGCGGTGCGGCTCGGCCGGTTGTCACGCGTGAGGGCCATTGAATTTCAGGACGCCTGCACGGGTCGCACGGGCGGCACCGGAATGTCGAAATGCAGCACGTCTTCGCGCACGCCGAGCTTCGAGTACAGGGCGACGGCCGGCGCATCGGGCGGATCGGCCTGGACGAAGATCACGTAGGCCCCGCGTTCGGCGCCGATGCGCTGGAGCTCGCGGATCAATGCCGTCGCAACTCCTCGGCGCCTGTGCGCGGCAGCAACGGCCAGGTCGTAGATGTAGATCTCGCTGCGCTCCTGCTCGAACTTCCGCAGCTCGTAGGCCGCGAGGCCGCCGATGACTTGCGGTCCCTCGCGCGTCACCAGCACAATGAAATAGTCGCTGTCGAGCAACTGCCGAAGGTAGGCGGGGCGAGGCCGGCTGGTGCCGTAGGTATCCGGGTCGCCGAAGGCCTCGCCGAAAACGCCGAGAAGCGCATTCATCAGTGCCCCGTCGTCGGCCGAGAGCTGCTGAACTGTGCAGGTGGACATGACGGAATCCTAGCAATGAAGACGCCCGCTGGCGCGGGCCGATCCATGGCTCAAGAGGAACTCATGGCCTTTTCGATTCCAGCCCCATGGTGAAGGGGTAGCCAGAGCGTGAAGCGCGTTCCGTCACTGCCGGACTCCCAGCGCACCGTGCCACCGATGGCCAGTGCGCGCCGCTGCTGGTTGCGCAGCCCCCGGCCGCTTCGGCGCAGGGCTTCCTCCACGGCAAAGCCCGCGCCGTTGTCTTCGATCACCACGCAGACGCCCTGGCCATCCGTCGCCGTGCTGAAGCGGATGGTGGTGGCCCGCGTGTGGCGCAGCACGTTGGCCACGCATTCCTGCATGATGCGCAGGATGTGCAGTGCGCCGCCCGGGTCCAGCCAGGACAGCGCAGGCACGGGCTGCACCTCCCAGCGCAGCGCGACGCCGGCGCTCTCGATGCGCGGCGCCAGGCGAAAGCGCAAGGTCGCCAGCAACAGCAGCAGATCGGCGTCCACGCTCTCCATGGAATCGATGGCCAGCTTCAGGTCGTCCATGCAGCCCTTGAGCACGCCGGAGATCTCGGTGTCGGTCATGGCCCCTTGCTCCACCGAACGGATGGCGCTGATCAGCGACGATCCCAGCCCGTCGTGCATGTCCTGCATCAGGCGCCGACGCTCGGCACTGAGCATCTGCTCGTTCTCGATCACGCGCAGCCGCTGGTAGCTTTGCTCCAGCTCGGCCTCGCGCGCCTGCAGGCGCTGGGCCAGGCCCTTGTTCAATCGGGCCACCTCGGCGAACGCGCCCGTGTAGCGCTGGAACATGATGTACGAAAAGATGAAGAACAGGCTGATGATGGCGTAGGGAGAGGTGTACACGCTCTCCGGGCTGACCAGGTTGTTCTGCAGGAGCCCGTCATAGGAAGTGAATACGAGGGCCAGCACAGCCCAGCCCGCCACCAGCCGCCCCTCGGGAAATTTGGAGCGCAGCGCCTTGCGCAGGTTCACCGCAAAGATCAGCACTGCAATGGGCAGCACCGCCAGGTTGAGCAGCGGCGTGAAGAGATAGAGGCTGGGTATCGCCCTGGACACATGCGGCAGCGTCGCAACGCTGCAAGCCAGCGCCAGCGCTACCGACGAACGGGTGAGCCAGGGCGAGGGCTGCCGGTGCAGCCGCTGCAGGAACAGGTGGATGAGGATGATCAGCCAGAGCAGCGAGGCCACGGTGATCCATTCGAACCACTCGTCCGAAATCGGCAGGTAGTCGCCGCTCACGAAGTAGTGCAGCGTGCGCAGGAAGGCCATCGCCGAGATGGCAAAGAACAGCAGGTAGAGCGATTCGCGCCGCTTGCCCAGCCATACCGCGAATGCGAAGGCGCCCACCGCCAGGAACGCGGCGCTGCCCATGAACGGCAGCTGCACCTGCAGCAGTTGGCGGGCATGGTAGCGCCAGCCCAGCGCATCCTGGTCGCCTACCCACACCGTTGAAAAACCGCTCCCGCTGCTGCGCAGGCGGTCGACGCGAATCAGCACCGACGCCGGAGAAGGCGTATGGGCCGGTGCGTTCAGCGGCAGCAGCAGCGGATGGTTGTAGCCGTTGTGCACGGCGCTGCCTTGCGACTGATGGAGCAGCACGCCATCGCCGTACACCGCGATGCGGCCCAGGGTCTTCCAGCGCGGGAGGTAGAGAAGGCGAGGCTGCGCCGAGGGCGCGAGCCCGGCCAGATCGATGCGGTACCAGTCGGTGACCGTCTGCACGCCGCCCGTGGATGTGGGCACCAGCTCTCGTCCGGCCGTATGCGGGAGGCTGACCGTCTGCCAGCCTTCGCTTGGCAACCCGGTGTCCTCGATGCGCCGCGGCGGGGCGGAATAGCCGGTGCCGGGAATGGACAGCAGCTCGGCCCGGGTGATGTGGACAGCGCCATCGCTCTGCGGCGCGGATGCATCCGCTGCCGGCGGTTCGGTGGCGCCCGCACAAGGCAGGACGGCCAGCGGCAAGGCCAGCCATAGCGTTGCGATCCACCGGCCGATGCGCCGACGGCCCGTGCTGCGCGGTTTCATCGATCGCTTCCGCCGTGGAAGCTGCTTCCAGCTGGCCGTGGATTCAACGTCTCGCTCCCGCGGCTTGCGCGATCAACAGGTCCGCCATGATGGCCGCCGGAACTCGGGGGTGTCCTCCACCATTGCCACACGGAGGATGTGGCAGCCAAGGAGGACGGGAGATGGTTTCATCAAGTCACAATTATGTCCTCGGCCCGTCTTCCCGGGCCAACCCGCCAACGGCCCGGTCGCGGCAACGTGCCGAATCGTCGCACTCGCAATGCCAGAAGGTCAGGCGCTGACGAATCTCGGGTCGAGTTGCGCCAGAGCGAACTTCCGCACGTGATCGACGAAGGCGCTCACGAGCAATGACGAGCTCCGCCGCACCGGCGTGAGTACGGAAAAGTCCGTCACCATCATCGGCTCGAAGGGCAGGAAGCTCAGGCCCTGGCCGGCATGCTCCAGTGCGGTGATCGGGTCCACCAGCGACACGCCGAGGCCGGCAGCCACCATGGCACAAACGCCGGCCGACACCTGCGTCTCGACCTGCAGCTTGCGCTCGATGCCGTAGGACGCGAAGAGTGCGTCGACGTGCAGCCGCGATTCGATCGCATGCGGATGCGAGACGAAGTGCTCGCCGGCCAGGTCCGCGGGGCGGATCACCTTTTTCTTCGCGAGCCGGTGGTCGCTGCGCATCACGCAGACCATCCGGGTCGCAATAAGCCGCTCGCCGTGCGTGCTCGAATGGCTTATCGGCAGAACGACGAAGCCGACGTCGCAGCGCTCGCCGACCACCATGTCCACCACCGTGCGCGAGGAATGGTTGGCGAGCGACACCCGGATGTCGTTGTGCTCGGCCAGGAAGCCCGCAATCGCGCGCGGCAGGAAAGACAGCGCCAGTGCCGGCGCGGCGGCAATGCGCAGCGCGCCGCGTTGCAGCGACCGGATCTCCTCGGCGGTTCGTGCGATGCGCTCCATGCCGAGCAGCGAGCGCTCGACCTCTTCGTTCAGCGCCTCGGCCTCCGCGGTGGGTTGCAGGCGCCCACGCACGCGCAGGAAGAGCGGGAAGCCCACGCTTTCCTCCAGGTCGGCCACCAGCCGCGTGACGGCGGGCTGCGACACATGCAGCGACTCGGCCGCGCGGGTCACGGTTTGCCACAGCATCACGGCCCGAAAGGCCTCCAATTGACGAATCTTCATGTCGGGAACTCCATACATGAATGTTATGGCCTTCTGAAAAAAAACGATTGTTCAGCGGTCAGGTGCATCGTTAATCTGCGTCCTTCGAGTGAAACGAACTGCAGAACCCATTCTGGTGCGCCATAAGAGAAACGCATCACGATAGGGAAAACCCGGACTTTTTGGTGCGCAACAAAGGAAATCCCATGATGCTTCGTCCTGTTTCCGCGGCCGTGAATGCGGCGCTGTCCACCGTGCTGGCCCTCTGCTCGCTGACCGTATCGGCCCAGCAGCCGACCACGCTCTACGTCGGCTCCTACGGCGGTTCGACCGAGAAGGCTTTCAAGGAGAAGCTGATCCCCGCATTCGAGGCCAAGCACAACGCCAAGATCGTCTACGTGTCGGGCAACTCGACCGACACGCTGGCCAAGCTGCAGGCGCAGAAGGGCAAGCAGGAACTCAACGTCGTGCTGCTCGACGACGGCCCGATGTACCAGGCCGTGCAGTTTGGCTTCTGCGACAAGCTGGGCAACCAGCCGGTGCTGAAAGACCTGTACCCCGTTGCGCGCATGACCGACAGCGCGGTCGGCGTCGGCATCGTCGCCGCCGGCATCGCCTACAACACCGAAGCCTTCAGGAAGGCGAACCTGCCCGCGCCGGATTCGTGGGAGGTGCTCACCGACAAGCGCTTCAAGCAGAAGGTCGCGATCCCGCCGATCAGCAACACCTACGGCCTGCAGACGCTGCTGACTTTCGCCAAGCTGCGCAAGGGCGGCGACAAGAACATCGACCCGGGCTTCACCGCGATGGCGCGCGAAGTCGGGCCCAACGTGCTGGCGTGGGAACCGTCGCCGGGCAAGATGACCGAGCTGTTCCAGAACAACGACATCATGCTGGCCGTGTGGGGCAGCGGCCGCGTGCAGGCGCTGAAGGACACGGGCTTCCCGGTGCAGTTCGTGATTCCGAAGGAAGGCGCGCCGGCCCTGCTGATAGCCGCCTGCCCGGTGGCGCAGAACACCGCCCCGGCGCTGTCGCAGGCCTTCGTCAACTACCTGCTGACGCCCGAGGTGCAGGCCATCCTCGCCGACACGCAGGGCTGGGGCCCGGCCAACGCCACCACCAGGCTGGCACCGGCGGTCGCGGCCAAGGTGCCGTACGGCAAGGAGCAGATGGACAAGCTGCTGCCCACCGACTGGACGCGGGTCAACGAGAAGCGTGCCGAGTGGACCAACCGCTGGAACCGCACCGTCGAACGCTGAGCACGCATGACCTTCCTCCAACTCGATCAACTCGGCAAGACCTTCGGCGACTTCCGCGCCGTGGAGAGCCTGAGCCTGGACGTCGAGCGCGGCGAGTTCATCTCGCTGCTCGGCCCCTCGGGCTGCGGCAAGACCACCACCCTGCAGATGGTGGCGGGCTTCGTCGAGCCGACGCGCGGGCGCATCCGCCTGAACGGCGCCGACATCACGGCCATGCGGCCGGAGAAGCGCGGCATGGGCGTGGTGTTCCAGAGCTATGCGCTGTTTCCGCACATGACCGTGGCCGACAACATCGGCTTCGGCCTGGAGATGCGCGGCATGCGGGGTGCCGGGAAGTTGAAGCGCATCGACGAGACGCTCGAGCTCGTGCGGCTGCCGGGCCTCGGCAAGCGCTACCCGAAGGAACTCTCGGGCGGCCAGCGGCAACGCGTTGCCATCGCCCGTGCGCTGGCGGTGCGCCCCGAGGTGCTGCTGCTCGACGAGCCGATGTCGAACCTCGATGCGAAGCTGCGCGAGGACATGCACGTCGAACTGCGCGGCATCCAGCGGCACCTGGGCATCACCACGATCCTGGTCACGCACGACCAGGTCGAGGCCATGACCATGAGCGACCGCATCGCGGTCATGCACGGCGGGCGCATCGTGCAGCTCGCCACGCCGTACGAGGCGTACGAGCGGCCGGAATCCGCGTTCGCGTCCTCCTTCCTCGGCAAGACGAACGTGCTGAAGGGTGTCGTCGAAGCCCGCAACATGCGCTGCTGCGAGGTGCGTGTCGGCGATTCGCTGCTGCACGTGCCGCACCAGGAAAAGTCCCTCGCGCGGGAGGTCAACGTCTACGTGCGGCCCGAGAAGGTGAGGCTTGCGCCGGCCTCTGCGAGCGGCATTCCCGCCACCATCCGCACGCGGCTCTTCCTGGGCAACCACTGGCTGGTCGAGGTCGACAGCGCGCTCGGGCCAATGCGGGTGAGCCATCCCAACATCGGCGCGGTGCCGCCGGCCGAAGGCGAAGCCGTCGCGCTGCACTGGCTGGACGACGACCTGCGCCTGCTCGACACGGAGGCCGCGCATGGCTGAGGCCGCCACCGGGTCGCGCGCGGGTTCCGCGCCCTGGTTCCTCAGCGCGCCTGCGCTGCTGCTGTTTCTCGGGCTGCTGGTGATTCCGCTCGCGCTCACCGCGGTGTTGTCATTCCACTCGTTCGACGGCACGCGCGGCGTGCTGCCGGACTTCACCGCGCGCAACTACCTCGAGGTCTTCTCGGACCCGTACTACTACGAGATCTTCCTGCGCACGGCCGGCCTGGCGCTGGCCGTCACGCTGCTGTCGGTGCTGTTCGGCGTGCCGGAGACCATCATCCTGTCGCGCATGAAGGCGCCGTGGCGGGGCATCTTCCTGATCGTCATTCTTGGCCCGCTGCTGGTCTCGGTCGTGGTTCGCACGCTGGGCTGGGCCATCCTCATGGGCAACAACGGGCTCATCAACGCGGGCCTGAAGGCGCTAGGCCTCGCGGACGAACCAGTGCGCCTGCTGTTCACGATGACCGGGGTGGTCATCGCGCTCACGCACGTGCTGATGCCGTTCATGGTGATCTCGGTGTGGGCCTCGCTGCAGAAGCTCGATCCGCAGGTCGAGAACGCGGGGCTGTCCTTCGGCGCGGCGCCTTTGACGGTGTTTCGCCGGGTCATCCTGCCGCAGATCCTGCCGGGCATCCTGTCGGGCGGAATCATCGTGTTCGCGCTGGCGGCCTCGGCCTTCGCCACGCCGGCCATTCTCGGCGGGCGCCGGCTCAAGGTGGTGGCCACGGCCGCCTACGACGAGTTCCTGAGCACGCTGAACTGGCCGCTGGGCGCATCGATCGCGATCCTGCTCCTGATCGCCAACGTCATCGTCATCGCGGGCTTCAACCGCTGGCTCGAGCGGCGCTACGCGCAGGTCTTCGAAGGTTGAGAAGAAGAGGCACGACATGCGCAAGAACGGACTGATCTCTCTCGTCTACCACGCGATCTTCATCGCCTTCATCCTGGCGCCGCTGATCGTGGTGGTGCTGGTGTCGTTCACCGGCAAGGGCTACATCTCGCTGCCGACCGACGGCTTCTCGCTGCGCTGGTTCCGCGCCATCGGCGGCGCCACCGAACTTGTCAATGCGTTCTGGCTCTCGCTCTGGCTCGGCCTCGCGAGCGCGAGCGTCGCCGTGGTGCTGGCGGTGCCGGCCGCGCTCGCGCTGGTGCGCTACCGCTTTCCGGGGCGCGGCGTGCTCGCGGCCTTCTTCATGTCGCCGCTGATGATTCCGCACGTCGTGCTGGGCGTGGCGTTCCTGCGCTTCTTCACCACCATGGGCGTGTCGGGATCGTTCGCGTGGCTCGCGCTGACGCACGTGGTGGTGGTGATGCCGTACGCGCTGCGGCTGGTGCTGGCCTCGGCCACGGGCCTCGACCGCGATGCCGAGAAGGCCGCGCTCTCGCTCGGCGCGAGCCGCATGACCGCGTTTCGCCGCATCGTGCTGCCGCTGATCCTCCCGGGCGTGGTCGGCGGCTGGATGCTCGCCTTCATCCAGAGCTTCGACGAGCTCACCATGACGGTGTTCGTCGCCACGCCGGGCACCACGACGCTGCCGGTCGCCATGTACAACCAGATCGCGCAGACCATCGACCCGCTGGTGGCGTCGGTGTCGACCGTGCTCATCGCCGGAACGGTGCTGCTGATGGTGCTGCTCGACCGCCTCGTCGGCCTCGACCGCGTGCTGATCGGCAAGGGCTGAACGTGCCCAGCTCGTCTGCCCATCTGCTTGCGCTCGGGCGCCTCATTTTTCTGCAGCTCCATGAACACAAGTGATTTGATCGTCGTCGGTGGCGGCCTGGTCGGCACCGCGCTGGCCTACGGCGCGGCGCGCAACGGCACTCGCGTGACCGTCCTCGACGAGGGCGACGATGCGTTTCGCGCGTCGCGCGGCAACTTCGGGCTCGTATGGGTCCAGGGCAAGGGGTTCGGCATGACGCCGTATGCGCGCTGGACGATGCAGTCGGCCGCGCAATGGCCGCAGCTCGCCGAGGCACTGAACGCCGACACCGGCATCGACGTGCAACTGCGCCAGCCCGGTGGCTTTCATTTCTGCTTTTCCGACGACGAGCTGCAGGCACGCGAAGCGCGCATGCGCAGCATCGGCGACGCGCTCGACGGCGACTACGCCTTCGAGATGCTGGACCATGCATCGCTGAAGGCGCGGCTGCCCGGGGTCGGACCCGCGGTCGCGGGCGCGAGCTACACGCGGATGGACGGCCACGCGAATCCGTTGAAGCTGCTGCGCGCGCTCCACGCGGCCTGCCGTCATCACGGCGTGCGTTTCGCGCAGGGCAGCCGGGTGACGCGGATCACGCCGCGGGCCGGCGGCTTCGAGATCGAGACCCGTGCAGCCACATGGCATGCACCGCGCGTCGTGCTCGCGGCCGGCCTCGGCAGCCGCGAACTGGCGCCGCAGGTCGGCCTGCATGCGCCGGTGCAGCCCAACCGGGGCCAGGTGCTGGTCGGCGAACGCGTCGCCCGCTTTCTCGACCATCCGACCACCTACGTGCGCCAGACGGACGAGGGCACGATCCAGCTCGGCGATTCGCTCGAGGACGTCGGCCTGGACGACGGAACGACCGCCGAGGTGCTCAGCACCATCGCGCGCCGCGGCGTGCGCAGCTTCCCGGTGCTGGAGAGCCTGCGGCTGGTGCGCGCATGGGGCGCGCTGCGGGTGATGACGCCCGACGGCTTTCCCATCTACCAGGCATCGACGCAGTGTCCCGGCGCCTTCGTCGTGACCTGCCACAGCGGCGTGACGCTGGCCGCCAACCACGCGTTCTCCATTGCGCCGTGGATCGCCGGCAGCGCCGGGAACGGCGTTCCGGCCGGCATCCAGTCCTTCAGCGGCGACCGCTTCCTCAACGGCAACGAGACCTTTCACCATGCCCACTGACGTCCGCTTTCGCTCCCTGGTTCCGGCCGATGCTTCGCCGCGCGGCGAGCCGATGGTCACCCTGTTCTTCGATGGCCGCGCCCTGCAGGCGCCGGCCGGCTGCAGCGTGGCCGCGGCCCTGCTCGCCAACGGCGTCTCGACCTTCCGCACCACGCCCGTGAGCGGGGCGCCGCGCGCGCCCTACTGCATGATGGGCGCCTGCTTCGATTGCCTGGTCGAGATCGACGGCCAGCCCAACCGCCAGAGCTGCCTCGTCGCGGTGGCCGAGGGCATGCAGGTCAAGACCCAGGCCGGCCTGCGTTCTTTCGACGGCGCTGGCACCGTGATTGCCGAAGAGGCTGCCCATGTCGAATGAGCGTTGCGACATCGCCATCGTTGGCGCCGGACCGGCCGGCATGTCGGCCGCCATCGCTGCCGCGCGGCTCGGCGCCAGCGTCGTCGTGCTCGACGAGCAGCGCGGTGCGGGCGGGCAGATCTATCGCGCCATCACCGACGCGCCGGCACGACGGGTCGACCTGCTCGGGCCGGACTACGCCGCCGGCCGCTCGCTCGCCGAGGCCTTCGCCGCAAGCGGCGCCCGGCACCTCACCAACGCCGCGGTCTGGCAGGTCACGCCCGAAGGCGCTGTGCACTACCTGCGCGACGGCGCGACTTTCACGCTGCAGGCCGAACGCGTCGTGCTTTGCGCGGGCGCGATGGAGCGTCCATTCCCGATCCCGGGCTGGACGCTGCCGGGCGTGTTCACCGCCGGTGCCGCGCAGATCCTCTTGAAGAGCGCCGACGTGGTGCCGGTCGAGCCCGTCGTGCTGGCAGGCTGCGGACCGCTGCTCTACCTGCTCGGCTGGCAGTACGTGCGCGCCGGCGTGCCCATTCGCGCGCTGGTCGACACGACATCGATGGAAGACTACCGCCGCGCGCTCCCGCGCCTCGGCGGCGCGCTGGCCGGCTGGCGCTACCTGAAGAAGGGACTGTCGCTCATGCGCGCGCTCAAGCGCGCCGGCGTGCCCTTCCATACTGGCGCCGAGAACCTCGCGGCGGAAGGCCGGGAGGGCCAGGACGGCGTGGCGGCGCTGCGCTTCACCGCCGGCGGCAAGGCGCATTGCATCGAGACCTCCACCCTGCTGCTGCACCACGGCGTGGTGCCGAACACGCAGTTCACCTGGTCGCTGCGGGCCAGGCACACCTGGGACGACGCGCAACTGTGCTGGCGGCCCAAGGCCGACGCCTGGGGTGCGCTCGACGTGCCCGGCATCCACGTCGCCGGCGATGGCCTCGGCATCGGCGGTGCGCTGGCGGCGGCGCGGCAGGGTGAGCTTGCGGCGCTCGGCGCGATGCATGGGCTCGGCCGGATCACGACCGGCGAGCGCGACAAGCTCGCTGCACCGCTTCGCGCGGCGTTGCGCGAGCACCTGCGCATCCGACCCTTCCTCGATGCGCTGTACCGGCCCAAGAAAGCCAACCGCATTCCGGCCGACGACGTGATCGTGTGCCGCTGCGAGGAAGTCGCCGCCGGTGACATCCGGCATTTCGTGGCGCTCGGCTGCGACGGACCGAACCAGGCGAAGGCTTTCGGGCGCTGCGGCATGGGCCCGTGCCAGGGGCGCCAGTGCGGACTGACCGTGACCGAGCTGATCGCGGACGCGCGCGGCGTGACGCCGGCCGAAGTGGGCTACTACCGCATCCGGCCGCCGATCAAGCCGATCTCGCTGGGCGAGCTCGCGGGCGCGGAATGAAGCGATCGGCGGATGTGATCGTCGTGGGTGGCGGCCTGCATGGCCTGTCGAGCGCGCTGCATCTTGCGCGGCGCGGGCTTGCAGTCATCGTGCTCGAAGCCGAGTTCTGCGGCCGCCACGCCTCCGGCGTGAACGCGGGCGGCGTGCGAACGCTCGGGCGCCACGTCGCCGAAATTCCGCTCGCGCTGGCATCGCGGGCGATGTGGCACCGGCTGGCCGAGCTCGTCGGCGACGACGCGGGCTTCGCGCCCAGCGGCCAGCTGAAGGTTGCCGAGACCGACGAAGAACTGCAGACGCTGCGCGACACCGTCGCGCATCTGCATTCGCTCGGCTTCGGCCATGAAGAACTCGTCGACGCCCGACAGGTGCGCGAGCTCGTGCCCGCGATCGCGCCGCACGTCGTCGGCGCCATCTGGGCGCGCGACGACGGCCATGCCTTGCCGTACCGCGCCGTCACCGCATTCCGGCTTGCATCCCAGCGCGCCGGCGCGCAAGTGCACGAGGAGACGCGCGTCGAGCGCATTGACCATCGCGCCGGCCGCTGGCACGTGGCGACCACGCGCGGCAGCTTCGACGCCACCCATCTGGTCAACGCCGCGGGCGCCTGGGCCGGCACGCTGGCCGCGCAAGCCGGCGACCCGGTGCCGGTCGAAGGGGGCGGGCTGATGCTCATGATCACGCATCGCGCGCCGCCCTTCGTCACGCCGGTGCTCGGCGCGACCGGCCGGCCGCTGTCCTTCAAGCAGTTCGCGAACGGCACGGTGCTGATCGGCGGCGGGCTGCGCTGCACCGCGGACCTCGACGCGCGGCACGGCATCGTCGACATGCCGAAGCTCGCACGCAGCGCGCGCACGGTGACCGACCTGTTCCCGCACCTGAAGCCGCTGGGCGTCAACCGCGCCTGGGCCGGCGTCGAGGCCTTCATGCCCGACGGCATTCCCGTGATCGGCCCGAGCCGCGCGGCACCGAATCTCGTGCATGCCTTCGGCTTTTCGGCGCACGGCTTCGAGCTCGGGCCGATCGGCGGGCAGATCGTTGCCGAGCTCGTGACCGAAGGCCGCAGCACGCTGCCCATCGAAGCCTTTGCCGTCGATCGCTTCGCGCGTCGAACAGCCGCAACTTTTCAACCACTCCAAGAAGGAAGCCCCTCATGAGCGACATCCAGCGCTACGACTCCAACGCGCGCCTTTCCCGCATCGTCGTGCACAACTCGGTGGCCTACCTCGCGGGCGTCACCGCGAACGACCGCAGCGGCGACGCCCAGGCGCAGGCCGCCGACATCCTTGCCAAGATCGACGGCTACCTCGCGAGCGTCGGCACGAACAAGTCGCGCCTGCTGTCGGTGCAGATCTGGCTGCAGGACATCGACCGCGACTTCGCCGGCCTGAACGCCGCCTGGGCGGCGTGGATTCCTGCCGATGCCATGCCCACCCGCGCCACCTGCGAAGCCAGGCTGGCCGCGCCCGATCTGCGCGTCGAGATCATCGTGACCGCGGCGCTATAGGGCGCCGGAAAGCCAGAAGATACCTTCAGCGCGCATCCACACGCGGCCGTCAAGGAAGGCATCGCGAATGGAGCCGCAGTCCCGTTGCAGGAGCGCACCGCCGGGTATTCTTGCGCCATCAAGGCGCCACGGAGGCAACGAACATGTACATCGAACAAGGCGGCGAAGGCCCGGACCTGCTCCTCATGCTGCACGGCATGGGCGCAACGGGCGCGGTGTGGTCGCCCATGTGCGCCGAGGCCGGCGCTCGCTGGAGCGGCCGCTGGGTCGTGCTCGACCTGCCGGGCCATGGCCGGTCCGACCGGCTGGACTCCTATGCCATCGGCCAGTACGCCGCCAGTGTGGCGCGCGCTGCGCTGCCGCACATCCATCCCGAGGGCCGCCTCGTGGTGCTCGGGCATTCGCTCGGCGGGGTGATCGCCCTCGCGCTGGCCACGGGCTGGTTCGGCCTCGCGCCGCACCGGGTGTTCGCGGCCGGCATCAAGATCGCGTGGAGCGACGAAGAGCTGCGCCGCATGGAGACGCTGGCGTCACAGCCGGCCAGGACATTCGCCACGGAAGAAGAGGCGTGGGACAGGTACCTGAAGGTCTGCGGCCTTGCCGGGATCGCCGGCGCCGCGGCCCCCGCCGTTGCGCGGGGCATCGCGCAGGGCACTGATGGCTGGCGTCTCGCAATGGATCCCCGGGCCCATGCCGTGGGCAAGCCGCCGCTGTCCGAACTGGCGGCGCTGGCGCGCTGCCCCGTCCATCTCGCCCGCGGGCGCCACGATGCGCTGGTCACGATGGAGCAGACCCGCTCCCTCGATCCCGAGGCCCGGGACCTGGGGCCGCATGGCCACAACGTGATGGTCGAGGCGCCCGGCCAGGTCTGGGATTGGATGGCCTCGTTCACATGAGCGGACGAATCGGCACCACCCGCATTTCGGCTGCTTCGGCTGCGCGCGCCCTCAGCTGGCCGCATCCGCCGTCGACATCCTGGCCGGCCGATTGGCGCAGCTTCGTCAGGATGCCCCGCTGGTGCAGCGTGCGCGCCATCTGCTCGCAGCGCTCCCACGACGGGCGGCTGAACGCCACGCCATCCACCGCGTTGAACGGGATCATGTTCAGCACGCCGTACTTGCCGGAGAGCAGCCTCACGATGCCTTCGATCTCCTCCGGCCCGTCGTTGACGCCTTCCAGCAGCGTCCACTGGTACTGGATCGGGTAGCCGGTGGCCCGTGCGTAGCGCTCGCCTGCGCCGACCAGTTCCTCGGGCGTCATGTTCGGCGCGCGCGGAAGGAGCTTCTTGCGCAGGTCGGCCTTGGTCGTGTGCAGGGAGAGCGCCAGCGCGGGCCTGACGCGTGCCTGCTGCAGCCTCTCGAACGCGCGCGGATCGCCCACCGTGGAGAACACCAGGTTCTTGTGGCCGATGTTGCCCACCGTGCCGAGCAGCTCGATGGCCTCCATCACGTTGTCCAGGTTGTGGGCCGGTTCGCCCATGCCCATGAACACCACCTTGCGCACCGGCCGGCGCATGCGCGCGAGGGCGACCTGGGCAATGATCTCGGCGCTTCCCACCTGGCGCAGCAATCCGTCGCGCCCCGTCATGCAGAACCGGCATCCGACCGCGCAGCCCACCTGCGACGAGACGCACAGCCCGTCGCGCGGCAGCAGCACGCTCTCCACCGTCTGGCCGTCGGCAAGGGCGACGAGCAGCCGCTCGGACCCATCGGCGCCGGGATGCACCGCGTGGATGCGCGCGAGTCCCGCAAGCTCGGCTTCGATGGCGGGCAGGGCGGCCAGCAGCGACGACGGAAAGAAGCTCGCCGGCAGGCGCCGGCCGCTGTTTCGCGGCAGCGCATGGGACCACAGCCGCAAGATGCGCTGCGCGTGGCTGGGGCCCGCGCCGGCTTCCCGCAGCCGTTGTTTCAGTTCGTGGATTCGCATGCTGCGGCAGATTGTGCATGGCCGCGCTCTGCCATTGCCTACTCGCGGCGGCGCTCGGTGCCGCTGTCGCGGTAATGGCGGGCCTTATCCTCGTACATCGCACGGTCTGCGCGCTGCAGCGCCGCGTCCAGCTGGTCGCCGGCCTCGCAGGTCGCCACGCCGATCGCGAGGTTCAGCACCCGCCCGCTTTGCCCGGCATAGAACTGGTTGTTCAGCTCGAGCATGGAAGCGATGCGATCGCGCATGGCCTCCGCCGCGCGCTCGTCCGTCTTCGGCAGCACGACGGCAAACTCGTCGCCGCCGATACGCGCGGGCCAGCCGGGCTCGTCGACCGCCTTGCTCAGCACCTCGCCCACGCGCCGCAGCAGCGCATCGCCGGCGGCGTGTCCTTCCTCGTCGTTGACGGGCTTCAGGCCGTTCATGTCGATCACCAGCACCGACACCGGCCACGGGCCCTTGCGCGACAGCCGGTTCAGTTCTTCCGAAAAGAAGGCGCGGTTGCGCAGCTGCGTCAGCACGTCGTGCTTGCCCAGGTACTCGAGGTAGGCCTCGGCCTTCTTCCTGGCGGTGATGTCGATCAGCGACACCAGCACGAGATCCCAGGTGGCGAGCCGGTCTTCGAGCACGGCGAACTGCATGTGGATGTTCAGCAGGTCGCCCGTCAGCGCGTAGTTGACGACCTCCCGCTGCTGCACCATCTTGCCGCTCCAGAGGTCCTGCAGCTGCTCGGCGAAGGAGTCGTGCATCTCGTCGCGAAAGATGCCGGAGAGATTGTCCAGCAGCTCGCTCTTGTCGGCTGCGCCGAACATGCGCAGGGTTTCCCGGTTGACGTCGATCACGCGGATCTCGCGCATGCAGCGCGTGATGAACTCGGGGTGCACCTTGATGAAGGTCGTGAAGTCGCTGATGCCCCGGTTGCGTATGTCGTCGAGCAGGGCCTTGACCGCGCTGAAGTCCTCCACCCACAACGACACCGGCGAACGCTCGAACAGCTCGCGCGCGTAGCGTTCGCTCTCCAGGCGCAGCCGTTCGGCCCGCACGCGCTCGGTGATGTCGTCCAGCGAGACCAGCACGCGGTCCCACGAGGCCTCGTATCCGGGCAGCACCTGCACGCGCACATGCACGTCGAGCCGGCGGCCGTCGAGCGCATAGTTGACTGTCTGGTTGTCGAAGCAGAGATTGCCGCGCCAGAGCTGGTCCAGCTCGTAGATCACGGGCGCAGTCATGTCGTCACGAAAGACGCTGTCAAGCCGGGACAGCAGGTCGGCCTGGCTTTGGGCACCGAAGAGGGCGAGCGTGCTCTGGTTGACGCTCAGCACCTTCAGCTGCGCCATGCAATCGCGCACATGCTGCGGCTCGGCATTCAGGTGGCCCACCAGATCCACGACGCCGGCGCCGCGCCACGACTCGAACAGCTGGCGCAGCCCGCTGTAATCCTCGAGCCAGAGCGACATCGGCGCAAACTCGAACATCGATTCGTAGTCGGTGGAGGACGGCATGGGTTTTCCTTCGTGCGAGGGATTGTGCCCCGCAATGATGCACCCTCCGGCAGGCTGAAGGCTCAGCCGCATTTCTGAAAGCGCTTGCATTCGGCGGTGGCACGGATGGACGTCAACGTGTTCTCGCCATCGATGTGTTTCGCGCTGAACCTGACCCATGAGCCCTCGGCGATGCCAGCGAGCAGCGTCCGGTCCCTCACCCTGAATCTCTGGACCGTGAAGGGAATCTTGGCCCTCGGAAGCAGCTTCAGTCGGACATACAGCTGGCCGTCGGCCTCCTCCTTGACGGAGGCGACGCGTGCATATGTGGTTACCGGCGCCGCCTCGGCATCGGCTTCAGCGGGCCGCGGTTCAGCCGATTGGGCCGCCGCCGCGTCCACGATGGCGAGGCTCAACGCAGTCATGAGGACGAAGCGCAGCATAGTCGTGGAGGAAGTGAAGCAGCCAATGATTCTGCCAGGCGCAACCTTCGGCGGAGCCAAAGATCGGGACCTTGGAGAAGTCTCGACGCGTGCACGCTCGGTGGTGGCGCAGCGAGACGACCTCATCCAACGCCGGCCGCCCGAGCCAGATGGAACACATGCAACTTTTCCCAGCGGCCCGTCGAGTTTTCAATCAGCACGACCGAGGTGCAATCCGCCTTGACCGCACCGGATGCATCGAGCCGGCCCTGCAACTCGGCAGCCGCCGCAGCGGCCTCGGATGCATCGCCATCGGCGACGGTCAGGTGCGGAATGACTTCCTCGTGCGCTCCTCCGTACGGCGGGAAATCCGGAAAGGCTTTCACCAGAGCCTGGGTCATGCGGACGAAAGGCTCGGAAGGCTCCGGTGCGACATAGGCGGTCGTCGGAAAGCGCGCCACCGTGCCCAGCGAAAAGGAGAATGCGGCCACCCGACTCAACGCGTGCTGCGCTCGCTCCAGCACGGCGGGCGTGATCTGCCGGGCGTCCATGAACGGCACGAGCACGGTGATGTGCGCAGGCACTCCCAGTTGGGTTGTCGCGTCGAAGCGCCGGCGCAAGTCTCCGACGAGCGGTTCAGCCGAGGGCACCGGCACAATGAATGCGGATATCGCCATGGCCCGATGATATTCATCCATCCTGCGCGCAAGGCGCACCTGCGCGCACGCGACAGGTCATCCCGGTCACGGCAAGATGGGTCCGGGCGCGATCCGGCCCGTCTACGTGGTGTAGTCGCCGGTCGCCTCGGGCTGAAAGAGGATTGCCGCGACTTCCGCGGCGCATGCGTCTCCGTTCGGGGCCTCCCACCTGGCGGTGTCCCCGACCTTCAGGCCGAGCAGGCTGTTTCCCACCGGCGACAGCACGGAGATGAGGCCGGCCGCGGGCTTGGCCTCTTCGGGATAGCAGACGGTCAGCGTCTGCCGCCGACGCGTGTGCACGTCGACGATGTCGACGCGCGAGCACATCGTCACGATGTTCCCGGGCACGGCCCTCGAGCTGGTCACCTCGGCACAGGCCAGAAGGTCCGCAAGGCTGGGCGGCAGGTTGAGCCTGGGCAGCTTGTTCAGGCGGGCGAAGTCAAGCTCGGTGAGCGTGCGCTCGCCGTGGATCGTTGCATGCATTGACGCACTCCATTCGTGCGGACCCGTCGATGGACGACGATGGCCGCGGACGCGCGGGACTTGTGCCCGGCGGTGGATGGTTGCGCTGAAGATGAAGGAAGAAAGCGACCGCCGGGCCTAGGGATGTGCAGGCAGTTGCCTGCGACCCGCCTTCAAGGCCACGCGTGCACGCGCGCACGCCGCTGCAGCAAGCAGCGCCGCGGCGGCGGTGTGGGTGAAGACGAGGAAGGTGGTCGACATGGTGTGTAGTCTATTCAGCGCGCCGTGGCCGGGCAAGCAATGTCCTCAGGGTTCTTGCCAGATTGCCGTTGTCCTGATTCGATGAAGATCTGCGGCAGGCTGGGTGGGGCAGTTCGTGTCTGACGAGCCAGGTTCGCGACGTTGACGAAGCCGGCGTGCAGGTCCACCATGGCAAGGCTGCCGTTCGGAACTTTCAAGGAGATCCCATGGCTGAAAGCGACAAGGTGTTCGCGGGCTCGATCCCGAAGTTCTACGACACGCTGATGGTCCCCCTGATCTTCGAGGCCTATGCCGCCGACATGGCGGCGCGTGTCGCGGCCTCCTCGCCCGGCGCGGTGCTCGAAACTGCGGCCGGCAGCGGCGTGGTCACGCGGGCGCTGGCGCCAAGACTGGGCGCCGACGCGCGCTACGTGGTGACCGACCTCAACCAGCCCATGCTCGACTATGCCGCGACCCGGCAGGGCTCCGACAGCCGCATCGAGTGGCGGCAGGCGGACGCGCTCGACCTGCCGTTCGAAGATGCCGCGTTCGACGTCGTTTGCTGCCAGTTCGGCGCGATGTTCTTCCCCGACCGGGTCGCCGGCTACGCCGAGGCGCGTCGCGTGCTGAGGGCGGGCGGGCGATTCGTCTTCAATGTTTGGGACCGCATCGAAGAAAACGCCTTTGCCGACGATGTCACCAACGCCGTGGCTGCGGTGTTTCCGCACGACCCTCCGCGGTTCCTCGCCCGCACGCCGCACGGCTATCACGACATCGCACGGATCCGCGAGGATTTGAAGCGCGCAGGATTCACCGGGATCGAGATCGAGACACGCGAGGAGGTGAGCCGCGCGGCCTCGGCGCGCGAGGTTGCCACCGCCTATTGCCAGGGAACGCCGCTGCGCAATGAAATCGAGACGCGCGATGCGAGCTTGCTTCAGCTCGCGACCGACCGCGCGACGCAGGCGATCGCCAGCGACCGCGGCGAGGGCCCGGTGGCCGGAAAAATCCAGGCGCATGTGATCGTGGCGACGGGATAGCGCACTCCCGGTACATCCGGCCATGGCGTGGCGGTGTGCGCTTGCCGCGCTCGCGCAGCGCGCTCCGCTCAGACCATTGCAGTCTCGCCAGAAGCCGCCTGCACCGGAACGTGCGCGCGCTCTTCCTTGATGCGGTTGGCACCGTCCACAAACACCAGCTTGGGCTTGTAGCCCGCCACCTGGTCTTCGGGCACCAGGCCGAACGCCGCGATGATGATCAGGTCGCCCACCGAGGCCCGGCGTGCGGCGGAGCCGTTGACCGAGATGATGCCGGTGCCGCGCTCGCCGCGGATCGCGTAGGTGACGAAGCGCTCGCCGTTGTTGATGTTCCAGATGTGCACCTGCTCGTTCTCGGCCAGGTTGGCGGCATCGAGCAGGTCTTCGTCGATGGCGCACGAGCCTTCGTAGTGCAGTTCGCAGTCGGTGACGGCGACGCGGTGGATCTTGGACTTGAGCAGGGTGCGGAACATGGAGCGGACTCTTTCTCTCTGCGAAAAGGTGGATCGGTCCGGCGTCCATCGATGAGCGCGGCGGAACGAGGGGCGCCGCATACGCGGCGGGCGAAGCATAGTCGAGTCGCCAATGGCGTCGGCGCCCCGTGGCGTCTTCATCGCCAGGACTTCCGGTCCTTCGGGGCCTGCGCGCGGCGCTCGCCCAGAGGCAGGGTGGTGGGATGGCTTGAGGCCGGGCCTGGATGTGGGCGCGACGCGCGCGTCACGGGTGCCGCGCGCTTTTCGTCTGCGCCAGAGGCGCGGGCAGGGACGCACGCTGGGGCGTTGAGCGTTCCGAAACCATCCCTACGCCCCCCGCCACGCTGCAGCACGACGGGCTGGGTCGACGGCGCCGGGACATCACCGGAGCATCGGGGTCACTCCGGGCGATGCGGGTGCCTCCGTCTCCGGAAATCGGTCGCTTGGCCAGCGACAATTATCTTGAGCGGCTGCGGGGTTCCTGGAATTTCGGAAAACCGGAAATTCTGATCTGATCGCGATGGAGAGGGCCGTAGTTTCGGAATTTAGTGAATAGCGCTTCAAAGAGCCACGCGCAGCGTTAAAATTCGGAATATCAGAAATATCTCCTCGGGTAGCCCGAGCCTATGCGACTATTTGGTAAATTCCGAAATGAACTCCAGCAGCGTCAAAGTCGAGGCGGTCCGCGCCGCCGACCCGATTGCACCGCCCCCGATTCTGGTGCGCGGGCAGGGCGGCCTTGGGCAGTACGTGCGCCAGGCCAGAAAGCGGCAACAACTTCGCATCGACGACGCGGCGAGCCTCTTTGGCGTCTCTGTCGATCTGGTCTCGCGACTTGAGAATGGAGCGGGCTCCGTCAGGCTGGACAAGCTGCAGGCGGTGCTCGATGGGCTTGGTCTTGCGCTTGTGGTCGGACCCAAAAGTGACCTGCAGAGTTTTGTGACCAGGCAGAAGGCGTCAGACGATGAGCGGGTCTGAGGACAACGTGCATCGCTTGCGCGTGACACACGATGGTGGCACCCCGGTCGGCGAGCTCGCCTACGCAAGAGCGGAAGACCAGTGGTCGTTCCGTTATGACCACGCATGGGCGCGCCAGGGTGCATTTCAACTCTCGCCGGCATTTCCCTTTGAGCCGCCGCCTGACGGCTATGACTCTCATGCGATCCGACGCTTCATCGTGAACCTCTTTCCGGAGGGGGCGCCTCTTCGCGCCGCACTCGAGCAACTCCATGTCGCACCGAGCAATGCATTTGCACTGCTGCGAGAAATGGGAGGGGAGACGACCGGAGCATTGGAGTTCCAGCCCGTCGATCAACCAACGGCCGCGGCCGCTCGCCGAGAACAACGCTTTCTGTCGCGAGAGGAGCTCAGCGGCCGTATCGATGCTGCAAAGGACGGCGGCCTCACGGTGTGGGACGGCCGGGTGCGAATGTCGATTGCGGGCTATCAGGACAAGCTGGCCGTATGGGCTGCGCACGACCTCGTCCACGATACAGAGGCCAGCATGTGGCTGCCGGAGCCGCCGCTGGCCTCGACTTTCATTCTCAAGCCGCAGCCGGCCGGCCCACGCACGCCTCACCTCGTGGCCAACGAGCACTACTGCATGACGCTCGCAGGGGCGTATGGCGCCCAGGTGGCCCGTGTTGCCATCATGCGCCTGAAGGTTCCCGTTCTGGTCGTCGCCCGGTTCGACCGGCAATGGCGCGCCGAAGAAAACCAAGCTTGGGTGACAAAGCTGCACGTCATCGACGGTTGCCAGGCTGCCGATCTTTCGGTGGATTCCAAACATGAGCGCCATCTGGGCAATTCCCCCGCCCTCGCACAATATCGCGATGGGATGAGTCTGCCGAGACTTTTTGGTCTTGCCGCTCTCATGCGCCGCCCGGCGGTGGCGCGGTTGGAGATGTTGCGTTGGGCACTGTTCCAGCTGGCGGTCGGCAACTCCGATGCGCATGGAAAAAACTTTTCGTTCTTCGTCGACCGAACCATGCTTGAGCCCGCGCCGTGGTACGACGTCGTGAGCGTGGCCCAATATCCGGAACTCGACCAAAGCTTCGCAATGTCCTTCGGCGACGCCTTCGGATGGGAAGAGCTCAACGCGATGGAGCTTGCGCATTTCGCCCACCTTTGCGGCATCAATCAAAAGCTGCTGCACCGGGAGACGGAGCGGCTGTCCCGTGCGATGAAGAGAGCGCCCGAACTTCTTTCCGCCCCGATGTACACCGAAGAGGAGCGTGACTTTCTGCGCCCGATATGTGAATTGGTGCAGCGGCTCAGCCAAACGTTGGTGGGGCTGGCGGCCGGTGCCCGTGCCTTCACCGCCGAGCACTTCTAAGGTTGCTGTGTCACAAGAGCAGTTTTTCGCTTGCCCTTCCGCAGCAGGGGCACTGACCGAGACGAGCGATCAGCTGGTAGCTCAGTCGATGGCGCAGTGTCGTGATTGACGTCGGCACGTGACGCTGCGCGCGCAGGGCTGCCGCGGGGGATGTAATCCTCGGGAAGGGCAGGCACCTGGCGTTCGATGAAGTTTTTCTTACCGCCGACAGACTTGTCGGCGGCGAGGCGTTCGGCCATGAGGAACCCGTAGGCCGCGATGCTCAACGCGGCGTGATGATGAAACCCCCGCCACCCTCGGCCCTCGTAGTGGCCGAGGCCGAAATCCTGCTTCAGATCCTGGTAGTCACGCTCGATGCGCCAGCGCTGATGGGCGATGTCGACCAACTCGTTGATCGGCGTGTCCTCTGGCAGGGTGGACAGGAAGTACTTGCTCGGCTCAGCGTCGCTTGCTGGCCACTCGATGAGCAGCCACTGCTCGGGACGCAGGCGTGCCTTGCCCGTATTGCCGCCGGCGTGGCGCACCCGCACGGCCGCAAAGCGGCCGTTCAGTGTGTCGCCGGTTCCCTCGCGCCAGCTGATGTTGTGGAACGCTCGGCTTGGCAACGACTGCGCCAATGCCTTGACGCTCATGGGCTGCAGTGCCGCCGTTCGCCTGGGCATCACTGGCGGTCGGCCCATGCCGCTGTAAGGCTTGGGTGGCAGCGGCTGAACGCCAGGCGGCCAGACCATGACGGCAGATGTGACACCTACCGCATAGAGCAAGCCCATATCGCTGAGCGCCTGACGAAAAGCGTTGTCCACGCCGTAGCCAGCATCGGCCAGCACGCAATGGCGCGGCGCGCCTTCATCCAGCAGCGTACGCAATTGCTGCAGCGCGATCTGCGTCTTCGTGGCGAAGCGCACTTCATCGGGAACGCCAGCCTTGGTGCGGCGTTCAGCATCTGCCGCCCAGTCCTCGGGCAGGTACAGTTGCCAGGCCACGGGCAAGCTGCCCTGTTTGCTTGCCAGCGAGATGCTGACGGCCACCTGGCAGTTGTCCTGCTTGCCCAGCATCCCGCAGTACTGGCGCGTGACACCGACCGAATGGCGGCCCTTCTTCGGGAACCCGGTGTCGTCGATGATCCACCAGCCGCCCTGGCTGAAGTCCATCCTGGGCATCACCCACTGGCACACGCGACGCAGCATCTGGGTGTCGGACCACTCAGCCTTGGCCACGAAATGGTGCAGTGACTGGTGCCGCGCGCTGGCATGCGTCGGATCCACCCGCGCGGCCATGGGCTCCACGCTCTTGCGCGACAGGGGGAGCATCAGGCCCGTGCAGTAGCCCCGAAGGCCGGCATGCCGGTCCGCGTGACCCAAGCCTGCGCTCAGGTGTTCAAGGTAGAGATCAAAGCGTTCCGCAGCACTCATAGATCCTCCAGCTCGAAGTCGAGAAGATCGAATTATGCAATTTATGACACAGTAAGACTAACGCGCAAATGCAACGACGATGGACATCGAGCACGTCAGAACATGGACCTTCCGCGGGGCACGCAACGTCATGGCCCTGTGGGTAGCCGGTTTTCATCGAGAGACACCGCGATCGGCCAAGACCATCGCGTTCTTCGTCGTCCTTTATGCAGCGCTTCCAGTCGACCTGACCCCGGAATTGCTGCCGCTACCGAGCTATCTAGACGACTTGGCGATGCTGGCCGAGTTGTCCTGGGCGGCGATCCACATGGTTCCTGCAAACGTCTGGGATACAAGTTGTGCCCGAGGGGGATCATTGGCTCAGACGCATGATCGGGTGGATCCAAACCAGAAGCGACAACGTGTTGCTGTGCATGGTTCTCGTAGCGCTCGACCTGTGGTTCGGGTTCTGGTTCGGACGGTGAAACGTTGTTGGCTGTTCGTCGGACGTATCGATTTCGCGTGGCTCATCCGATCAGCAGCACAACCCGCCCGGTCCATTCCTGCCACTGCGCCGAGCCCTGCTGAGCGCGAACATCCTGTGCCAGCCGCCGCAGCGGCGTCGTGAAATCGTGTTGCGTTGCGGCGAGCGTGATCAAGCCGACAGGACGCCGCAGGCGCTCGGTGGTCACCATGCCGATCCACAAGGGGTGTGGCGGCCCTGCTCCGGTGCTCTCGACGACATAGGCCGATAGCCACAGACGCAGTACTGTGCGCTCGTCGGCGTTCAGCACCTTTATGAACGTCATCCCCTGCGCTTCTCCATAGTCGAGCTTCGGCAGCACGGCGAGCTGATCGATCGGCGTGTTCGGCAACAGCCACAGCAGTGCCGTCTTCGCGGCCCAGGGCGGGGGAGCATGCCATCCCGCCCGATTCAGAATGCCCGCGACCGCTTCCGTCGGGCCCGCCCATTGCACCGACAGCGGCTCTTCGGCGTCCCCGCCAAGGTCGGTTCGGGTGGAAGCAAGTCTGCGCCATCCGTCCGCTCGCCAATCGGCGACAGGCACCGTGTCGCTTCGTGGGCGGTAGGCGTACTGCGCCAGATCGGCGCGGTGGTCTTCGACGACAACCCACCCACCGACGAGCGCCAAGGTCAGCCCCACCACCATCGACAGCGGCAAGGCAGACACCTTCTCAGGTCCCACATGGTTGAGGTAGGCGATGCTCAGCAAAGCCACCCAGGCCAGACCCAGGCTCAAGCTGGCGAGCACGTCCGAGAACCAGTGGGCGCCCAGGTACAACCGTGAAAACGCGATCAGCAAGATCACCATCGCGGCCGACAGCGTGATGGCGATCTTCGTTCCGACTGGCTTGGCGCGCGCCAGCAGGAAGGCCAGAAAACCGTAGACCACGATATTCATCGCGGCATGGCCACTCGGAAACGAAAAGGGATCGATCCCGCTGTAGATTTCCGTCGGTCGCGCTCGACCCAGCGTGAACTTCAGCGTCCAGACGAGCAACTGGGCAAACCCGACGGCCGCCAGCCAATAGCCCAGCGTGCGCCAGCAGCGCTTCGCGGCCAGCCACAAGGAGACGGCGGTGATGATGGAAATCACGGCCGGGGCGCTGCCCAATTCTGTGACGGCCACCATGAGACTGTCGCCCCAGGCCGTGCGAAGCATCTGCAGCATCGCATAGACGCGGCGATCAACCTGCACCAGCGGGTCATTGGACAGCACGTCCTCGAGCACGCCGAAGAATAGCCAAGCGCTGCCGATCAGCATCAACGCGGCGGCAAGCAGCGCCTTGGACTCGACCCGGGTGGGGTCGAGCAGGGACAGCACGATGCGCGCAGGCAGGTTCGATCTTGTGCTGGCCCAGGCCACGGCGCGATCTCGCCAGCCTTCGATGCGCGGCCGTGCCTGGCGATGCAGCAAGGCCACGAGCCAGACGACGAGCCACAGGGCGCCGGCGACGAAGAGCAGCAGGACGGCGAGCCGTGAACTCACGGCTCCGGCCAGCTGAAGCGATGCACCGAAGAGAAAACCGGGAGCGAGGTGAGCCGCCGCCCACACCAACGCCGACAGAACGTTGAACACGTAGAACTGCGGAGCTGGTAGGCCCGACATGCCGGCGACAACCGGTACGACAGCTCGCAGCGGGCCGAGAAAGCGCGCAAGAAAAACGCTCTTGCCACCATTTTCGCAAAGTACGCTTGCCCTCGATCGAAAAGGGCGGGATAGGCCTTCATCGGCCACAGCGCGCGAATCCGATCGCGATGGCGACGACCGAGCCAGTAGCTTATGCCGTCGCCGGCTATCGCACCGCACACTGCGGCAATCGCCACCGACGCCGGGTCGAGCGCCTGAAGCCCGACGAGCACGCCGCCGACGAAGACGATCGAACTGCCCGGAACAACCGTGCCGATCACGGCCAGCGACTCGAGCAGGGCCGCCGCAAACACCGCAGCGAGCGCCCATTGCGGGTGCTCGGAGAAATAGCCGATCAGCGCTTGAAGATGTGATTCCATCAGCATTCCATTGTCGGTGCCCGGACCGTTTGCGGGTGATCGAACGTCTTAAGAGGGTGTAGACGAAATCAACTGGCCTGAAGCTTGCATGCCATGTTGCCATCCAACAGGAGTTTGCGATGGCAAGGCAAAGGTAATTGGGCGATGAATCGAAGGCAGTGGACCGTGGAGGAAGGCCACCAGCACTGCTTCCCGAGCAGGTCGCTTTGCTACTGACCATCGTCTCGCAGATGCCGCATGCGACGTTGGACGAATTGGCGTCGGAGCTTGAGCATCGAGGTGCCGTGCGCGTGTGCGCGGCAACGATCCGCAGGGCCTTGCGCGCCCAAGGCATCGTGCGCTTGATGCCAAAGCGCAAAGCCCTCGAAGGGCCGCCGCCTAAAGCGTCGGCACTGAAACGCTACGGCTACACCGCAGCCCATCGACGTGAAGCAGGTCCGCACTACAGCACCGACCTGACCGATGCTGAATGGGCACTGATCGCCGATCTCTTCGAACGCCCGCAGGGGGAGCGAGGCGCGCCGCCGCGCTACGAGCGCCGGCACCTTGTGGATGCCTGTTGCTATGTCCTGCGCACAGGCTGCGCCTGGCGCCTGCTGCCCGTGAGCTTTGCACCATGGCAGGCGGTTTACAAGGCCTTCGTGCGTTGGGTCCAGGCCGATGCCTTCGAGCGGATGCGAGACCGGCTGCGCCAGCAGTGGCGTGTGCGCATGGGGCGCAATGCGGAGCCGACCGCGGCAATCATCGATGCCCAGTCAACACGCTCCTCGCCGCAGGGCGGTGACAGTGGCTTCGATGCGGGCAAGAAGGTCAAGGGCCGCAAGCGCCACTTGGTGGTGGACACACTCGGATTTTTGTTGGCCGTCACGGTGACTGCGGCCAACGTGCAAGACCGCGATGGTGCCGCACAGGTGGTAGGGCAGGCCTGCGCGAAGGCGCCTACCATCGAGCGGCTCTACACGGACGGTGCTTACGGTGGCAAATGTGCGCAGGCCATCGAGCACGTCCACGGCATCCGTGTCGAAGTCGTGCGCAGGCCAGGCAATCGCTCGACCGGGAGGCTGCACGATCCGCAACAGTCCCTCTGGCCGCAGCCGGTGGCTGGCTTCGTCGTATTGCCCAAGCGATGGGTGGTTGAACGCACTCACGCCTGGGACGAACGCTGGCGCCGCATGGTTATGCACCACGACCGCAATACCTCTATCTCCACCGCATGGGTCTGGCTTGCCGAGGCGCGTATCCTTCTCAGCAGACTCGCCAACTTCAGTTGATTTCGTCTACACCCTCTAAGAGCGGCTAACAAAACGGGGGGAGATTGCGAATGCAGATGACGCAACACGCCAGGGAAAGCAGCGCGACATGAATGTCGATGCGACGCTCGAATCGGGTGCGCAGCTTGCCGAAGGCAGCCAGCCAGGCGTGAGTGCGCTCGACCACCCAGCGGTGGCGTCCGAGCCGATCATTGCGTTCGATGCCTCTGCGGGCGATGCGATCCTTGATGCCTCGGCGCCTGAGATGAGCACGGCATCGCGCGTAGTCGTAACCCTTGTCCGCATGCAATTTCTCGGGCCACCGGCGCGGCCTGCCGCGCTTGCCACTCACTGCCGGCAAGGCGTCGACGAGTTCCTCGAAGACCACCGAATCGTGGCGGTTGGCCCCGGTGACGCAGAAGATCAGCGGGATGCCCTGGCGGTCCGTGATGACGTGGCGCTTGCTGCCGAGTTTGCCCCGGTCCGTGGGGTTGGGCCCCGTGTGCGGGCCCCCCGGGGGCTGGGCACGCTGGCCCCGTCCATGCTGACGCGACTGAAGTCGAGCTTGTCGGCGCTGCGCAGTTCCCCCAGAAGTGCCAGATGCAGGCCATGCCACACCCCGGCAGCTTGCCAGTCACGAAGCCGCCGCCAGCAGGTCATGCCGCTGCCAAAGCCCAACTCTTGGGGGAGGTCTTCCCAGGGGATGCCCGTGCGCAGCACGAAGAGGATGCCGTTGAGAGCTTGCGCGTCGCTCAGGCGTGGCCGCCCGCCCTTGGCTGAAGGTGTCACCACGGGCAGCAATGGCGCAATCTTCTTGTACAGCGCCGCGCTGATTTCTTTGTTTCTGATTCGTCCCATCGCTCGTCAAACGCATGCCCCGCGCATGGCGATGACAGGGTTTTGTTAGCCACTCTAAGTAGGCCAAGTTGAGAAACCGCCTCAGGCTGCGAAGGCAAAGGGGTCATCATCAGCAGCGCGTGGCTGCACCTCTTTGGCGATTGCCTTCGCTACCGCTTTCTGCGCAACCTAGAAATCGTAGGTCGCTTGCATATTGATCCAACCCACCGCGTCGGCCTCTTCACCGCCAAAGTAGCGAGTCAGGCGCAGCGCAGTGTCTGGCGAAATGCCGCGGCGTTCGAGCACGATGTCATTGACACGGGACGCAGGCACGTGCAGCGCCTTCGCCAGCGCGTTGGCAGTCATGCCAAGGGGCTTGAGGTAGTCCTCGCGGAGGACTTCGCCGGGATGGACCGGGCGCATTCCATTCTTAAACATCGGGTTGCCCTTTCAAGGTGCGGTTTCGGCTGACTGGCCGGTCAGTGCGGGTCATCAATCCTCACGTCGTATGGGCCCGCATCGCCCCATTTGAAGATCAGCCGCCACTGCTGCTTGATCCTGACGTGCCAGGCGCCGTCGTAAAACTTCAGGTCGTTGCCTGGTGGCATCTTCATGAAAACTACCGTCGGCGCAGCGTCCAACTGGGTCAGCTTGCGGATCGCCACGTCCCGGATATTGGCGAAGCGAGCGTTTTTGCCCGTGGTGAAAAGCTCTTCAGTATCCGGGCAAGAGAAGGATTGAATCGCCATGCACCTCGTCCCTCTGCTTGCGCGGCGCCCGAGTTGCTTCGCAAGGACATGGCGGCACTCATGTGCGTCGGTCCCGCCGTGCGCATACCAAGTACGAAGTCCGAGGCTGCTGTCGACTCTGATTTCGACCAGTGGGCTTGACGGCCGAATTGCTCCAGTCTTCGAGGGGCGCGAGCGTTGCGCCGCTCGGCGCATCTTGCCTGTGCGTGGCCCGCGTGCGGTGCGCGGACGGCGGTGACGCCTGGACGCCGATGCGCGCGATGGTCGGAGAAGGGCCGGCCGACCGGGGAATCGGCGCGGGTCGCCAAGTGGCCGTGCATGCACGGCAGTCACCGGCCAGGCCGCTCGCCTCGGCGTTCGGCGGTTCCTGACAGGGCTGGAGGCGCGCGCTTCGCAGCGGCCTGGATGGCACGCCGCCTTGGGCGGCGCCGCGTGCGGGTGCCTGCGGCCTGTCCGCGTGGCCTCTGCGTTCGAAGCCACCTCTTGACCGACGCATAGCGCGCACGGGCCGCTGTCCAGGGCTGCGGGCTTTGCCACCGTCCTCACCCGGTCCTCGCTGCGTTCGGCTGCGGCTTGCGGCCGGTCCCTGGACATCGGCCCTTTTCGCGCGCTGTTCATGCGTCGAGGCGGCTCCGAAAGCAGATGTTCAACCACCGCGGCACATGCCGCAGAAAGGCCCAGCGATGCACGCGAATCCAACTTCCAGCGCCACCCCGCATCACGCGCGGATGCAAACAGCCACGGGCGTTCCTCCCGCACCCCCCGAGGACTCACCCAAAGCAGGTGAGGGTGTTGTCGAATCTGCGGGCGCTGCTGTGCAGGGGCGGGACCGCATGGACGTGCGGCAGATGGTGACGGACCGGATCATCGCGATGCTGGAGAAGGGCGGCAGCGTGTTCCGCGAACGCTGGACGCGGGCGGCGGCGCGCGGAGTGCCTCGCAACGGCAAGACCGGGGCGCCTTACCGCGGCGCGAATGTGCTGCTGCTCTGGGAGGCGGCGATCGAGGCGGGCTACGCGTCCAATGTGTGGCTGACCTACAGGCAGTCGCAGCGCCTCGGCGCCCAGGTGCGCCGGGGCGAACGCGGCGTGCTGTGCGCGCACTTCGAGCGCGGGGCGCGGGAGCGCCTTGACGATGCCGACGATGTCCTCTCGGAAGGCGGCGTGGATGAGGAGGCCCTGACGGCCCGTTCCGGTGCGCGCCCGGGCGTGCTGCGGTGCCGGCCGTTCTGGCTCTTCAACCTGGCGCAGATCGACGGGCTGCCGCTCGAGGTCGTGGACCTGGGCATCGCCGCGCCGGCGGCCTCGCAGGGTCCCGTGGAGCGGGCGATGCGGCTGCTGGGGGGCTGCCATGCGACGATCCGGCACGGGTTCGACCAGGCGGCGTACCTGCCGGCGCTCGACGAGATCCGTCTGCCGTGGCCGCGGCAGTTCACGGGCGCCGAGGCGCAGTGCGCGACGGCGCTGCACGAGCTGGTGCACTGGACCGGCCATCCCGGGCGGCTGAACCGCAGCTTCGGGCGGCGTTTCGGCGACGCGGCCTATGCGTTCGAGGAACTGGTGGCGGAGCTCGGCAGCGCGTTCCTCCTGGGGCACTGCGGGCTGGTCGATGCCACGGTCGAGGGGCATGCGGCCTACATCGACGCCTGGCTGAAGGTGCTGCGGGCCGACCGCACGGCGATTTTCACGGCGGCGCGCCTTGCGGAGGAGGCGTTCGCGTACATCTTGGCGCGGGAGATGCCTGCGCTTGGCGGGTCCGGACCTGTCGCGCAGCGGTGAGGGGGCGGATGCATCGAGATCTGGTGAAGGCGGCGCGTGGCGATGTCGCGCGCCGGCCTCGCGGCCAGGCCGGGCCGCACCAGGAAGCCGTGCCGGCGCGAATCCCGCGTGGCCCGAATCCGGCGTTCGGCGGATCGACATGGCGGACCCGCGACGCTTGCGTTCCGCACGCCGACCTCGAACGGTCGCGCGGCAGGCGGAACGGAAAAGGCATGAGGGCCGGCGGAGCACCAGGGTCGGGGTGAAAACAGAAGGGGGTGCTGACCGCGCGCCGTAGCGGTCAGTCTTGATTCAACGCCTGCTTCGATGCCGGAACGTCGCGCCGGCCGCGCAACCCGCGCCACCCATCGGGCCCGTGCATGCGCCGCCCACCTGAAATCGCCGCCTCAACTTGCGCGGCGGTCAGCTGCCGACCGAACACACCCTGCGCCGCCGGATCGAGGGCCTGTTCGCCGCGCAAGGTCTCAGGCTGCAGGTGCATTTCGAATCCGATGCGCAGGAGGATCTGGTGCATGCCGCGCGTCATCGCGGTGTGACGGCGGTGGTCAATGCGGCCACGGCATGGAGCTTGATCGTGCGCGGCGCCGTGGCCATCGATGCCCCCGCGCTGGAGCGGAAAGCGTGCCTGATCCGCTCGCTCAACCGCTATCACACGCGGGCAGCCCTCCGTCTCCGGGAGGCGATGCACGCTGCAGCGGCCGCCCTTCAGAGCCAGGTCGAGGCGTACTTGCCCGGCACGCAAGCGGACGTGCGCGTCGCGCCCCCCGCCTGAGTGGCCGGCGTGGTCGTGCCGCAGTTCATGCCCATCGCGCCCGTGGCCAGCCAGACGCGGATGCCCCGCGGGGCCATCATGCACGCCGGCCGGGTATTCCGGGGCATCGTGACCGCCCCGTTCCGGCCTCTCGTGACCCGGCATTGCGCGCGAACGTGTGAATCCGGGCTCGACGCGACCGATTTTCCGGATGGTCCGGATTCACCGGTCACGATGGCGGAATCGACGGTCACGGTAGCACCGCTGGCCCCCCCCTGCGATGGACGCGGTCGACGCCGGCTGCTCAACGGCGCCCCGATTCGGGCGCGTCGGCGTTGCCTCCGCGGGCGAACTCTCCTCGCCTGTTCGCCTGGCGGTTCGCCTGAAGCCTGCGGGCGTTCTCGGTCCGTCGCTCCGCCCTGGACGGCCTGGCCTGCGCGCTCGGCTTCGGATCGCCTTCGCTCAGCTGGGCGCCGCGGGCGACCTGCCGTCCTTGCGCCATGCGCTCCTTGCGTGCCGCGGCGCGTTCGGACGGTGTCGTCTGCGGCGCCGGCCGTGCCTTGGCTTGCGAGGGATCGGCCTCGCCCGTGCCCTGAGCCCATGCGCCGGCGCCAAGCGCCTGCATCAACACCACCCCGGCCGCGAGGATCCATGCGCGGGTCGAGACGAAAGCCTTCGAAGATGAATCGTTCATGATGAGATGCCCTCTGAGTTCATGGAGCGGAAAGTCTAGGAGGGGGTTCGCCTCGGCCGTTTGCGCTGCGTCAAGGTGCCCCGGGAGCGCCTCGGCGGCGCCGGTGCCGATCGCAGGATCGCTCTCGAAGCGGACAAGCCTGCGACCGCGCGCGGCAGCGGCGCGGACATGGCTGCGCTCGCTCCGGGGGGCCTTTCGGCGAGGCGCCCGGCTGCGGTGTCGGCGGGCCACTCGCAGCCGGGGCGCGTCCTGGTGCCGTGGCGTCGCCGAGGCGCTGCGCCGGGCCGGGCCGGGACGCGCGGCGTCAGATCAAGCCGGGTCCAACTGGCCAAGACCGATGTGCTGCCGCTGGACGACCGGGGCATGGCCGCGCCCGACGTCCAGGCCCGCAGCGATGTGCCGGAGATCGTCGACGACCGGGCAGCCGGCGAGGCCGCCGTCATCACCGGCCAACTGCCGATCGATCACGGGCATGCGTGGGTCGGTGACGCCGCCATTGCCGAGGCGATCCTCGATCGCCTGATGCAGCAGAACCGCCGACTCCCCCTCGCGGCCCAGTCGCGCCGGTGGCGCGCGTATCGCTCGCTGCGGATTCGTTCTTGGGCGCACTGCGCCGCGTGCTGCCGAAAGCTTTGGCCGCCTGGCCACGTGCAAGCGATGGCGGGCGTCCGATGGACCGCTCGATCGTGCCGACGAATCGCTCGGACCTTCAAGCGCTCCAGGACCGACCCGCTTTGGAAGAGACCAGCACCGCCGCCGCGAGGCGCGAAGGCTCTCGAACGCTCAGGGCGCGCTGCCGCGGCGCCCCCAAGCGGCGACGATGATGGGTTTGGCCCACTGTGGCACGAGATCGAGCGCAATGTGGGAGGCGACGCGGCCTCCCTCCATGTGTAGCAACAGCAGCGGTTGAGGCCGCTGGCCGGCCTTTGGATCGCCTTCGGCACTGTTGTCATAGACGCGCAGACTCGCCAGGTGCGGCAGCAGCCGGATCAGGTTGGCGCGGCTGGTTTCGTAGCGCTCGCGGATCTTCGCTTCGGGAATGTCATGGCCGCCGCTGGCCACGCGGGCCTTGACCCGCTGCAGGTGAAGTTCCGGAGAAGAAAGTCCCGCGTACCAGAGATGAATCAGGGCGCCCTGGCGCGCCCCTTGGAGGAGCATCTCGGGGATCGTCCTGGCGCCCAGCGTCGTTTCGAAGGCAAAGTTCGACTGCTGCGCCAGGGCACGCTCGAGTCCGCTGCGGCCGAGTTCCCAGGCCTGGGCGTTCGCCACTTCGGCCGGGAGTCCGGGATGGGCATCCGACAGTGCACGTGCGGCCAAGTCCGGATTGAAGTACTCGACCTTCTTCTGTAGCAGCGCCGCGCCGCCCACGCTGCTCTTGCCGGCGCCGTTGACGCCGGCCAGCACGAAGATTCGCGCCGGCATCAGCGATGTGCCGCGCGGGCAACAGCCGCCTCGCCGAGTTCGGCCGGCGCCATGGCAAAGGCATCCGCCATCGCCTGTGCGGCTGCCTCGCCCTGCATGTGCGAAAACATGGTGTCGAAGTGGCGCGTGAGCGCTTCCAGGTCTGGCTGCGCCGCCTGTTCCAGCGCCAGATAGCGTTCCACCGACATCAGCACCATCGAAGGCTGTTCATGCCGCGTGATCAGGACCGCCCCGCGCGCCATCACGGTGCCGGTCACGCTCTGCATGCCCGAGGCCAGTTTGGTGGCGGAGAACGACGGCAGGTTGCGCGTCAGGCGCTCGATTTCAGCAATGGGCTTGGGGGCAGCGCGGGCAGACATCAGGAAGATCCTAAAACAGGGATTTTAGCTATTTTATGGATTTTTAGGCGTCTCGCTCAGGCGAATGGTTGGCCTCCGCGTCCCGAAGGCCATTTCGCCGGGAGTGAACGAAACGTTGAACCAATGTGGAGCAGATTCTCGATTTCCAGCCTGGCGGACCTGTGCCCCTGGGACGGGGTTGAAAGGTGGGCACGACGGCTTGTCAGCTATGACTGGCAGAACTGTGAATTTCCACGAGGATGTCAGCCATGACTGACAAAATCAGATTGCCGGACGAGCTGGGTCGCCAGCTGCGAGTGCAGCGCGAAGCCCTGGGGATGAGCAAGTCCGAGCTTGCCGAGAAGGCCGGCAAGGTTCGGGAGGTCATCTACCGGCTTGAATCCGGGGAAGACGCCACCGTGTCCTCGCTGCTTGCCGTGCTGGGGGCACTCGGTCTGGCGCTGCGATTGGAGCGGTCTGGCTTGCCGTCTGCCAGTGAAGTCGCTGCGCGATTCCAGGACGACGACGATGCTCCCTGAAAAGATTCGTCTCCTGAATGTCTCTATCGGGGACGCGGCCCAGGCGGGCCAGTTGCTCCGGACATCCACCTGCGAGTTCCGGTATCTCGCGCCGGACGCGGAGCAGGCGACGGTGGCCCTGCTGATGCCGCCCAGCGAGCGCCTCACCTGGCAAGACGGCGACCTGTTTCCTCCGATGGACCAGAATCTTCCCGAGGGCGACCTGTTCATGAGAATTCGGGCGCTGTTCCCGAAACAGCCGATGACGCCGATGCACATGCTGGCGCTGGCAGGGCGCCACGGGATTGGCCGGCTGGGCTACAGCCTGCCCGACCAGGTGGCACCCGCCTTGCCGCGCACGCTGAGCAAGGCCGAATTGCTGGGCACGACGTACACGCCAGAGGTTTTCAGTGAGTTGGTGGCGGCCTACTTGAGCACGGGGGCGGGCATTGCGGGCATGCAGCCCAAGATCATGGTGCCGGACCGACCGACGGCGCCCATCCCATCGCTCATTGTCAAGGCGGCAAGCGCGGCCTACCCCGGGCTGGCTGCCAACGAGTATCTGTGCCTGACGGCCGCCAAACGCGCAGGCATCGATGTGCCGTCGTTCGCGTTGTCCGACGATGGCCAGATGCTGGTCTTGGACCGCTTTGACCTGGTCGTTCATGACGATGGCCGGGTAGAGCGGCTCGGCTTTGAAGACATCGCGGCGCTGGCGGGGCTGCGGGTGCGCGACATCCTGTCGGACCGCAAATACCACGGCAGCTACCAGCGTGTCGCCGAGTTGCTGCGCCAGTTCCAGCTTCACAGCAGCAACCTGCATCGATTCTTCGAGCAGGTCGCCTTCTCCATCATGGTCCGCAACGGCGATGCGCACCTCAAGAACTTCGGATTGCTCTACCGCTCGCGCAAGGGCGTGTGGTTGGCGCCCATGTTCGATGTGGTGACAACCTCCATCTACAAGTACACCCAGTTCCCGGGTGGCCCTGAGCTCGAAGACCGGACACGTGCGCTCAAGTTGTTCGCGGGTAAACACCAGACGAAAGCCTATCCGACAACCGAAGAACTGGTGGATTTCGGCCGCCGCATCTGTGGTGTCGCCCAGCCCGTCGACGTGATTGACCGGATAGCGGGTGCCATGGGCAAGACCCTGGATGAGGCCAAAGGCGACGCGCGTGTCACCAGGGCGCTGTGGGAGCAGATGGCGCGAGCCTGGGAAGAGGGACGCGCGCACGCGCGATGAACGGGCGCGCCGGCCGGCCGGCGTTTTCTCTGCTGCGGTGCATGGCGGCGCTCCTCACATTTTGCCGGCAGCCATCTTCTTGAGGGGTTCTTGGTTCCGTTGCATCGCGCGGGCAAGTCCGTCAGGAGCAAGTCGTGAGCTCGCACCACGCACAACCATCGTCGCTGCCCACGCACTGGACACCCGAGCAGGTTCTGGCCGTCTTCGAGTGCCTGCATGCGCTGCGCCAGCAGCTATGGTCAATGTACGGATCGGCCGCGCAGCAGGCCTGGCGCGATCAGCTCGCGCCGCACTTGCCGCTGCCCGAGTTCGATCCTGACCACCCCTTCTGATCGCCGCAAGCACCTGGCTCAGAATGGCTCGAAGTCGAACTCGGATTCGTCAAGCAGTTGCCTCTGGCGCTTCAGCCAGCGCTTGGTCGCCGCCACATCGCCCAGCATGCGCATATCGCGTTGTTGCTCGCTCAACTCGGCTCGCCACTGGCGGCTCGTCTGCTCGAGCACCTCGCCGAGCTTGCGAGGGTTCATTCCCCAACCGGGTTCCAGGCCGAACTCCATGCGGAACCCCATCTCCACGTCGGCCACCTGCGACTTGAGTTCGGCCAACTGCTCGCCCAGCACCTTGTTGTAGTGCTTCAAGCGCTGGGCGCCGGCGGTCGCGGCGTGGCTCGCATCGATCTGCTCGATCTCCAATTGCAGCTCCAGCAGCGCGAGCAGGTCGTTGGCCGCATAGGCCTGGTTGACCCGTTGCATCAGCGCGGTCTTCTCTGCGCGTTGCCGCTCATCAGTCTCGCGATCCGGGTGCAAGGCGCTGGCAAGCTTGCGGTAGATCTCGCGCACCGAGTGGGTGGCCTGTTGCGCCTCGGCCTCGCGCCGCTGCCGCGCCGCGCTCTTGCGGCCGAGCGCCGACTTTGCCTCGCGCTCAGCTTCCTCGGCCGCCGCGCGGTCCTGCAAGCCTTGCTGCATGCGCGCGAACAGGTCCGCATCCGTATCGATCCCTTCCTCGTCGCCCAGGTCCAGCCCGGTCATCGCCTCCGTCAGGCCCTTCATTGCCCGCATCATCTCGCGCTGCTCGGTGTCGAAGTCCACTTCCGCATGCTTGTCGAACAGTGCCTTCAGCGCTGCGTCCTCGCCGCGCGCGGCCAGCAGTTCCCCCGTCGCGTCGCACAGCAGCTCGCGCAACGTGCCGCGCTCCGCCTTGGTCCAGTTGCGCTGATCAATCAGCGCATCCAACGCAAACACCCATTGCCTGCGTCCCGCGATCAAGTCTGCCTGCAGCGGCCTGAGCACCTGTGCATGCGCTTGGCGATACGCCGCGATGTGCTCGTGCCACGCCGCCAGCGTCTGCCGCGCCTGTGCGATCTGCCGGATGAGGCTGTTGAACCGCTTTTGCGGCGGCGTCAATGCAGACCCGGACTTGTGCAACGAGATTTGAAGGGCGTCAGTGCGCGACACGGGCCAGCTCCAGTTCCAGCTTTGATGATGCCGCCATTGTCGTTCATGGCCCGGCCTCAATGGCCGCCGGGCCGAACCCCCGCTTCAAAACCGCCTCCTCACCACCGGATGGAGGCGGATCTACGCCGCCGCCAACACGTCTGAGCGGCGGTACCGTTGCGCGCGACCGGCGGTCCGCGCGCAACTGGGCATGTTGACAGGCGACGTGCGATCGTCCCCGCACTAATCTTTGCCTCGGGTCGATCCGGTGGCGGGCAGCCCCGATCGCGTCGCTGGACTTCCGGAGGTTCCCGATGCACATGCGCGTTCTGATTCGTTGTCTCCGAGCGGCCGGCGCGATGGCCCTCACGCTGGCCACACTCGCCTGTGCTTCGGATGCCACCGGGCCCGATCGGTCCGAGGGCTTCTCGGCCCTCGTGGCCCTGAGCGCGGCGCGGCTCGATCTGTCCCGGCAAGTGGCGCTGACCAAATGGGACAGCCGCCAGCCGGTCGCGGATCCGCCGGGCGATCCGCGCGAGCAGGAAGTCGTTGCGGCGGCTGCGCAAGAGGCGGGCGCGCGGGGTTTGCCAGGAGAACTGGTGACCGCGTTCTTCACCGACCAGATCGAAGCGAGCAAACTCGTCCAGTTCGCGCTCATGGCCCGCTGGCGGCGCGAGGGAGGAGCGCCGGCGGAACCTCGCGCAGACCTGAGGAACGAGCTCCGTCCGGCGCTCGATCGGCTCCGCCCCCGGTTCATCGACGAACTCGTCGCGACCCGGTCGCTGCGCGAGCGGCCGGATTGCCGCGAGCGGTTGACGCATGCGACCGCGCGGCACGTCGACTCGCATGGGCTGTCGCCGCTGTTCACCATCGGGCTGGACCGCGGCCTGGCGCGCGTGTGCGCCGAGTGAACGCACGAACTTCCGGCAAGGACCTCGGGTCAGAAGATCTTGCTGACAAGCCGCGGATCCGGCTGCGCCATGCCGAAGAAACCGGAAAGTGCCAGACAGGGTTTGCAGCACCACCGTGCTGCAATGTACGTACGAAAGGTTTGACCATGTCGACAACCACCATTCGCCTGGACGACGATCTCAAAGAGCGTATCCCCGCAGCTGCGGACTTGGCAGGAAAAACTGCCCATGCTTTCATCGTCGATGCCATCGCTCGGACAGTCGAGCAAGTCGAAGCACAGGAAGAGCTGCATCGCATCGCCGAGAAGCGCTGGGCAAAGTTGCTGGCGACCGGGAGCTTCGTGCCTTGGGACGACGCGAAGAAATACCTTGCTGCTCGTGGGCGGGGCGAGGAACCCGTAAAGCCGCCCGCGCGAAAGCTCGAGCACTGATGGGCAGATGACGCGGATTGAAGTCGCCCCGGAAGTCCTCGATGTCTTCGATCGACCCATTGATCGCCCTGCGATATCCAGGCGGTCGCGAGTCCCGCAGGCCAGGCGCGCGGCCGGTGCCTCCATGATCGAGGAATGCGACCAGAGCGAACGGCTCGCCTGCTGGTCAGTGGGCTCTCCCGCGGTATCCGCCGGTTGTGCGCACCGACACGACCCAGAGCCCAGCTGTCGCGCCTTCAGGGGCTGGCGCAGACCCCCGGCATCCGTTGCATCTGATCGGGCCGGGACGGCCCGTGCAGAACGGCTAGCGCTTCACCGCAAGTTCAGGGACGAGTGTCCGAACGAGCAAGCGTTCGAGACGCTGCGGCGGGCCAGGACGATCGTCACACGCTCACGCCGGGAAGACAACGAAGTCAGGCCGCACAGCAGTTGCCAGCGAATGCGCCCAGCGAAGTTCGAACCCGTTCAGCAACCGCAGAGATCGATCCGTCTTGCATCCCCGTGCTTCCGCGTGATGCTCTGCATCGCATGAGGGGCAGGTCAAGGAGGCCTTCTTTCCTTTCTGGGAGTTGCAGGAAATGCCGAAGTGCCGTTACTTCTCGCAGGTGTAAGTCGTTGATTTAATTGGAATTTGTACTGAATTTTGCCGGAAGGTGTTAAAATTGAATGGCACCACCATGAAGCTTGTCGACCGCATGCGTTTGTCAATCCGGCGTCGAGCCGGCCATGTCGTATTGCGCAGCGAACTTGCCGGTTTGGGCAGTGCGTCGCAGGTGTCCGACGCGCTCAGGACCTTGCAGCGCGATGGCGACCTGGTCCGTCTGGGCTCGGGTGTTTACGCCAAAGCCCGGCGGGACGTCCAGACTCGGACGGTGCGGCCGGCGGCGGATTTTCAGACCCTCGCTCGTGAGGCTGCTGCCAAGCTTCACATGACCCCTGGTTCGGCGGCCTCAGGCCACACCGCGCCGATCGCCCGGAGCAACAACGGCAACATCGTTCTGGACACCGGGCACCGGCGCCTTTCGCGCAAGCTGGCGCTCGGCGAGCGCAGGGTGTCCTACATCAACGACCGCACGCGCGCAAAGGTTGCGCCTGCGTCGGATCGCAGGCTGGTCATTCCTGCGACGAACGTGGCTGAATTCGTGCGCGATCTTGCAAGTCGACATCAGGTGAGCTACAGCCCGACGATGTCAGATCAGTGGGCCGAGACTGTCACAAAGCTCGCGGGAGATCCGGTCCGTACTGGCCCTGTGCAGGACCTGCTGGTCGCGCTCCAACGTGCGGGCAAGCTGTCGACTGCGGAGATGACCACGCTGCTGGTCAACTACCTGCGCGAGCGCAAGCAACGTGTTCGATCCATTTAAGGATTTCGAACAGGCGGGTTACCTGCGCAACCGCTACGGGGAGAAGGATTTACAGATCGTTCAGGAGTTGGAGCATCAGCTGTTTCGTGCGGGTCTGGACCAAGCCATCGCCCATTTGGCCAAGCGCAGGCGCCTGGGTTACGACGACTTTCTCGCAGTCCATCGAATTCTGTTCTCGGCGTTCTACCCCTGGGCCGGACAAGATCGGGCGGCTACGGCCCCCGACATCGCGGTGACGAAAGCCGGGACTTGGTTCAGTCACCCGGCCGATGCGCGGCGCGCCGTGGAGGAGGGCCTTCGCATCGCGCGCGACAAGCGTCAGTTCCGCCAACGCTCGGGCGAGGTGATGGGGCTGTTCGCCTACGGCCACCCTTTCTTGGATGGCAATGGGCGGACGATGTTGGTGGTGCACAGCGAACTGTGCCACCGGGCTGGTTTCAGCATCGCATGGCATCGCACCCGCAAGACGGATTACCTCGAAGCACTGAGCGCCGAGATTGCTTCGCCTGGCAAGGGCATCCTGGATGACGACCTGGAACCGTTCGTGGGTGTTCACCAAGAGCGGCCATTGTGGGGAAGAGTGATCGACACCTTGTCGGGGCTCGATGGTCAGGGCCCCGAGGACACGATCGCTGGCGAACACAGCGACGCTGAGGTCGCGCGACAGTACCGGGACTTCGAGCGCCAGCGGGGCTACAGCGTCGAGCCGGACGATGGGGGTCCGTGAGCGCCAGTTGAGCCGGCGAAATCCGCTCGTGGTTCGCGGGCGGCGCGAGGGAAGGGGGCCGGCCGGACCTCGCGCAGACCTGAGGAACGAGCTCCGTCCGGCGCTCGATCGGCTCCGCCCCCGGTCCATCGACGAACTCGTCGCGACCCGGTCGCTGCGCGAGCGGCCGGGTTGCCGCGAGCGGTTGACGCATGCGACCGCGCGGCACGTTGACTCGCATGGGCTGTCGCCGCTGTTCGCCATCGGGCTGGACCGCGGCCTGGCACGCGTGTGCACCGAGTGAACGCACGAACTTCGAGCAAGGACCTCGGGTCAGAAGACCTTGCTGAGGAATCGCTGGATCCGCGCGTCCGCGCAGTTGCCGAAGAACTCGCCGGGCGGCGCGGCCTGCACGATGCGCCCGCCGTCCATGAACGCGACCTTGTCGGCGACCGCCCGCGCGAAGCCCATTTCGTGGGTGATGCAGATCATCGTCATGCCATCCCGCGCCAGAAGGATCATGGTTTCGAGCACTTCCTTGACCATCTCCGGATCGAGTGCCGACGTGGCCTCATCGAACAGCATGACAGAAGGATTCAGGCAGAGTGCCCGCGCGATGGCGACGCGCTGCTGCTGTCCGCCTGAGAGCTGAGCCGGATAGGCTGACGCCTTCTCGGCGAGCCGGACCTTGTCGAGGTACGCGAGTGCGGTCTGTCGCGCCTCCTGCCGGGAGCGGCGCCGGACCCATCGCTGTGCCAAGGTGCAGTTCTCGAGCACGGTGAGGTGCGGAAACAGGTTGAACTGCTGGAACACCATGCCGATGTTGGCCCGTACCAGATCGGCATGGCGCATGCGCGGCGAGACTGCGACACCGTTGACCGTCACGGTGCCGCTTGCGTAGCTCTCGAGTCCGCTGATGCACCGCGCGAGCGTCGACTTGCCCGAACCCGAGGGGCCGCACACGACCACGCGCTCACCGGCTGCGACGCTCAGATGGACGTCGCTGAGCACCTGTTGTGCGTGGAAATGCTTGGACAGCCCCGCGACCGAGACCATCGGATCGAGAGAGGAGATGGCCGCGCCCATGCTCAGGCTCCCCGCCGATAGAGAAGGGCGGCGGGGCTGTCGCGCCAGGCGCTCAGTTCCCCGGTGCTCACGCGGGTGCGCCCATAGACCATCCAGGCATCGTCGACCGTGCCGATGAACTGCCTCACATGCAGGAGCTCGGGGTGTTTTTCCGCGGCCCAGGCATAGCCGAGGCCGACCGCGTACTTCCCGTCCCTCACGCCCTGGGTGACCTCGGCGACGGTCTCCACGAATTCGATCTGCGGCCACTGGCGGCGGTCGATGTACGGCAGGGTCGGGCGCATGAGCGCAAGGGACGTGCGTTGCGCGGCGTCGTGGCGCTGCAGGATGGCCAGGTCCTGGCTCGGCGAGATGAAGGTGTCGATCAGGTGGAGGCCGACGAAGCACTTCGCGACCGTCGACACAGCGGCGGGATGCACCGCGCACTGGATCATGAAATCGGCCTCGCCCCGCAGCACGGCATCGGCGCCGCGCTCGAAATCGGAGACCAGGTCCAGGATCGCGGTGTCGCGAAGGCCGTGAAAGTCGAGGTAGCGGCGGGTCACGAATTCGTGGTTGCTGCCTGCCGGGCCCAGGGTGAGGAATCTCATGCGCTTGCTTGGTTCAGTGTGGACGATTCAACGAGGCCTCGAGCGCGCGGACGCCGCGCAGCAGGACGTAGTTGATGGCGAGATAGACGAGGCCTGCGCCGAGAAAGATCTCGTAAGGCGCGTAGGTCTCGGCGGTGAGCAGGCGGGCGCTGCCCGTGAGCTCGAGCAGGGTGACGGTGCTGGCGAGCGAGGTCGCCTTGCAGGTCAGGATGATCTCGTTGCCGAAGGCCGGCAGCGCCGTGCGCACCGCGAGCGGCAGGTCGATCAGGCCAAAGGCCTGGACGCGGCCGAGCCCGAGGACGCGGGCGGCCTCGCGCGTCCCGCGCGGGATCGCGGCCAGTGCGGCGCCCAGTGTCTTGCCGGTGTAGGCGGCCGAGTTCAGTCCCAGGGCGATCACCACGCACCAGTAGGGATCGCGCAGCACGGGCCACAGCACGGAATGCCGGATCACGTCGAACTGGCCCGCCCCGTAGTAGAGCAGGAACAGCTGGACCAGCGCGGGGGTCCCGCGAAAGAAGAGCACGTAGGCATGGGCCGCCGCGCGCAGTCCGGCGGCCCGCGCGTTCCTGCCGAGGGCGACGGGGATCGACAGGGCCGTGCCCAGGAGGATGACCCAGGCCGTGAGCTCGAGCGTGAGCCAGGCGCCCTCGACCAGCGCGGGCAGCACGGACCACAGAAGGGTGATGTCGAACATGGGGTCAGGCAGCCAGCGGGCGTGCGGCGCGGCGCTCCGCCCACTCGAGGCACAGCGTGGCGAAGCCGGTCAGCGCAAGATAGATGCAGGCGGCGGCGAGATACATCGTGAACGGCTCCCGCGTCGCGCCGGAGGCCTCTGCGGCCTTGCGCATGAGTTCGTCGCACCCGACGATGGAGACGATCGATGTCTGCTTGAGCAGAACGATCGACTGGTTGCCGAACGGGGCGAGGGCGAAGCGGGCCGCCTGCGGCAGCACGACGGTCCACAGCGCCTGGGCGCGCGACAGGCCGAGCGTTCTCGCGGCCTCCCGCTGGGTTTTCGGGACCGACTGCAGTGCGCCCCGCGCGATCTCGGCGGCATAGGCGCCGAACGAGAGCGCCAGCGCGGCCACACCGGCGAGAAAGGTGTCGATCTCGACATAGCGGCCGGTGAGCGCGGCGAGCGTGAGCGAGCCACCAAAGAAGACGGCGAAGACGATCAGCAGGTCGGGAATGCCCCGGACCACCGCGGCATAGCCGTCGCCGGCGGCCCGCAGAATGCGGTGGCCCGAGAGCTGCAGGCCGCAGACGGCGGCGCCGAACAGCGTGCCGAGCACCAGCGCGGCGGCCGCGAGCTGCAGCGTCGCGAGCGCGCCCAGGAGCAACTGCCCGCCAAAACCATGGAGGATGTTCATCGGGGGTCGCGGCGCCTACATCAGCTTGAACGGGAAGTACTTCGCCGTGATGCGGTCGTAGGTGCCGTCGGCCCGGATCGCTTCAAGCGCGGCGTTGATCCTCGCCAGGGTCTGTCCATCGTCCTTGCGCACGGCGATGCCGTTGCCTTCGCCGAGGATGCCGCCCTTGAGCTCCGGGCCGACGAACGCGAAGTCCTTGGCCTCGGGCGTCTTCAGGAAGCCGACGTGGTAGGTGACCATGTTCCCGAGGATGTACTCGACGCGGCCGGCAACGAGATCGAGTTCGGCGGCCTGCGGCGTGTCGTAGAACTTGAGGTTCGCGGCCTGGTAGTTCTGCGCGAGGTAGGCCGCCTGGACCGAGCCGCGCTGCACCCCGATGGTCTGGCCCTTCAGCGCCGCGGGGCTGACGTCCGGCGGCATTCCCTTGCGCGCGACGAAGCGCGAAATCGTGTCCTTGTACTTGGCCGAGAAGGCCACGCGCTCGCGGCGCTGCGGCGTGATCGCCATGCTCGCCACGATCATGTCGTACTTGCGGGCGACGAGGCCCGGAATGATGCCATCCCAGTCCTGAGCGACGATCTCGCACTTGGCCTTCATCTTCTCGCACAGTGCACGCGCGATGTCGACGTCCCAGCCCTGGAGCATCCCCTGCGAGTCCTTGAAGCTCCAGGGCGGGTACGAGCCTTCGGTCGCGATGCGGTAGCTGTCCTGGGCGTTGGCCGCGGCCATGCAGAGGCATGACGAGAGTGCCAGGCCGAGGGGCCGGCGAAGCAAGCCGGAAAGCGAAGCGTGGAAGCGCATGGACATTGTCTCCGAGACGAATCGTTGTGATACGCGGATCGTCGAGGAGCTTCGGAGCGTGCGCAATGCTTGCATCGGATGCAATTGCCCATTCGAAGGACCGCCCTTCGGGCGCAGAGGGGCCAGCGCGCCGGGGGACGCGCACATTGCATCGCGGGCAATTCGAGTCGGTGCCCGCGAACGTGCCTGGCGGCGCGCCGGAGGTATGGAGGCCGCGTCGCGGTGAGCGCATCGATCTGTGCCTCGCCACCGCGCCGCCGCCGGCGACCTCGTTCCACCCGCCGGCTCGCGCCATGAGGCGACCTACAGCGAGGTCTTGACCATGGGTGCGCAAGTTCGCGAGGGAGAGCGGGGGACGCTCTGTGCGTACTTCGATCGAATCGCACGCGATGCCCGTGGAGGAACGCAGGTCGATGCCGCCACCGCGGCTGCTTTGCCAGGAGAACAGGTGCTGCGGTAAGTATCTGCGCTGTCAGATCTGACGGCGCCGACAGCAAAGATCTGATTGCCCTTTTCAGGATGGGCCTCCACGTCGACGGAAACAATTCGACCCTCGGCAGCGATGCGCCGAGCACGTGCATCCCTCCGCATCACAATAGTTGTCGCCTCCTTAGAACCAAGAACCCGGGGGCGGCGATGAAGGATGAGAGTGGCTCGATACGGACAAGCATTCAAGGACCGGGCGGTAGCAAGGTTGCTGCCGCCGGAGAGTTCGGCGCTGGAGGTAGTGGCGCGCGAGGTTGGGATAGCGCGCCGACCTCCGCGGAGCAGCAACTGGAGTTCAACGCAATTGCGAACGCCTGCTGCCGATGGCAAGTTTGGACTCGTGGGAGGCCTGATTGACTCGACGCTTTCTGCTTTGCTCACCCATGGATGGCTCAACGACGTACGTATTGCCTTGCAATAAATCTGGAACTGTCGTTTTTAGTGCGAACGCCAGTGTGCCAAGAGTCCACAACGATGGATTGGCTAACCCTCGCTCGATAAGCGATATGTAGGTCCGATCAAGTTCGCAATCGAAGGCGAGTTCGGTCTGAGATCTATCCGCTTTTATCCGAAGTTCTTTGAGACGCTTGCCGAGTGCAATCGAAATAGGCTCCCTGTGCGTCGGAGCCTGCAGGTTCGATCTCTTGGCGGCAGTGGGCATACCCGCTGACGATCTTTCTTTGCAGCCCTAGAATCGACGGCATATACACTGCATAGAGACCCTGTCATGGCTATCTATCAAGCGTCACCGCTGCCGACCGGGCGACCAATACGAGTTCCCACTTCCGCATTGCCCGCAAAGACACGCCGACCGGCACCTGCGGCGCGCAGCCTGTCGGCGACGCGCATAGGGGCGCAGGTGAGGGCGCTGCGCATGGCGGCTGATGTATCCGGTGGAGCGCTGGCGAAGGCCTCGGGGATTTCTGCCTCGATGCTTTCTCGCATCGAGCGCGGACTGGTCTCGCCTTCGGTGGAGACCCTGGAGCGTCTCGCGAATGGTTTGGGTGTGCCGGCGTCGCGCTTCTTCGGCGATCAGGCGCGGCGCACGGATTTCTGCCATGTGCGCGCGGGGCAGGGCGTTCTTGTCGACCGCATCGGTGCCGTGGCGGACTACCGCTACGAGCTGCTGGGCCACCTGCTGTCGGGCAACCTGTTCGTCGAGCCCTATCTGGTCACGCTGCTGCCTGGCGCCGACCCCTACGTGACCTTCCAGCATCCGGGCCTCAAGTTCCTGTACTTCCTGTCCGGGGAGGTCCGCTACCGCTATGGCGGCAGGACTGTGGAGGTGAGGGCAGGCGACTCGCTGCTGTTCGAAGCGACCGCGCTGCATGGCATCGAGACCATTCATTCGGGGACGGTTTCGTACCTCTCGGTGGTTTTCACGTTGCGCGAATAGGCTGCTCGCGGCGGCACCGTCGGGCTGCGGAGCGAGGCGGCTGACCAAGGCGATCGAGGACAGCGTCTCATTCGTTGTGTTTGCTGGTGACCTATATGACGGGGACCGGCGGGACTACAACACCGGGATTTTCTTCGCTATGCAGATGGGGCGGCTTGCAAAGGCTGGAATTCGAGCGTTTGTACTGCACGGCAATCACGACGCCGAAAGCGAGATGACGAAGAAGTTGGTGCTCCCCGACAGCGCATGGTGCCGATGCGCGCTGCGCGCGCTTGTTTACCTCCAGCTAGGCGTGCCTGCGGCACGCGGGGCGCTCGCCGCGCGGCCGTTGGTTCGTTGCGCCACTGGTCGTTGGCCGGGTACCCATTCCCCTTCGCGCTTCCCTTCGGTCGTCTCGACCGTGTAGCCTTTCGCGAGCGTCATCGCGTCGAGCTTGAGGTTGCGGCTCTCCGACGACATCGCTAGTCCGACCGCATTCAAAGCTTGAATCGCGCGCACGTCCCCGATGCCCTGCACTACCAATTGCTCGCTTTGAACCTCGTCCTGTCCCTGCAAGTTGGCCAGCACGTAGCCGGTCAACTTCGGGGCCGTGATGGACCGCAGATCGCGGGCGCGTAACATGAGCCGCGCGCGGGCCTGCTCCTCGATCGACACCACCGCCGTTCGCAGGGGCGCCGGCGGCGGACGGACGATCATTTTCTTCGGTTCCGCCAGCCGCTCGATTCCGATCAGTTCGCCCGGCGCAAAGGGCGCTGCCTCGGCAGCGCCCGCGAGCACGCCGGCGATCGCGTGCTTGACCAGGTGGTCGAGCGGTCGGAGCGCACGCAGCCGAAAGTCCAGGAACACCAGCGCTTGCTTGTTCGCGCGGCGTACCTCCTCGTCCAGGCGGTCCAGGTATTCGTCGATCCGTTTCAGATCGATGAGGCGTTGGATGTCGCGTTCGAACAGCAGCTCAGCACGCCGCATGTCGCCGCTGGTCCGCTTGGGGTGCTGTACCAGGCGATAAGCCGCTCGCGCGACTCGGCGGACGTGTGGATGTGTTCCACCGTTTGGATGATTTCTTGCTTGCGCGAAATCGGGTGCTCTCGCGTGCGCAACTCGCCGTAGTCGCCGATGAACACCCGCTGAATGAACCGGTCGAAGTAGGTCCGTACGTAGGTAGCGGTTGAAATCGTCGGGTCCATCGCGAGCATCAGCTCGCGCACGCTGTTGCCTGTGTTGCGCACGTGCTCCAGCAGGCTGCGGATCTGGCTGGCTGCTTCCTGGAGCGTGTCGCCTTCCGCGTTCTCGCGCACGATCAGCCGCAGGTTGGCCTCGATCGAGCGTACCTTACCGGCCACGAACACCGGGCCGGTTTGAGCAAACTCCACCAGCAGTCCCATGAAATGCGCGACGACGGGCGGCATCGTGACCATCTGCTTGACCCCGCGCAGTTCCACCCGCAGCCAGTCCGCTTCCTTCAACTGGTGGAAGTCTTCGTTCGCACGAATGACCAACGGCGTCAGAGGTGGCTCTGCATTCGCGGCGGCGGCACGTGCATCAAGCGCGGCCAGCTCGTCCTCGATATCGCGCGCGATCTCGCGCCAGTGGAATCCGTGGCTGGGTGGAAAAGGCGCGTCAGGGCCGAACCGCCGCTCATAAAGCGCACACAGCAATTGCCAGTGCTGCTGACGGTTGGGAGCTGCCAAAGGCGCGAACAGGCGGCTGGGAATGCGCCCGAACAGCCCTCTTTCCGCGGAAGTGATTAGGTCGGGAATAGCCATGGGCGCAGCTCCTCGATGTTGGCCACCGCGATCTGGCAGTCGGGGGGCGTTGGCGTTCCGGGTCGGCTGCCGCGCGAGATTGAATAATGCGTCAAAAATTTAATAAGACTTTAAAAATCAATCGGCCATGGATCGCCAGCATCCGCGTGACTTGTTTGATGTGCTGAAGATGTTCGAGTCTGGTGATTTGTCGGACGCGGCGGTGGAATGCTTCGTGACTTACTTGGCCGGGCACAACCGACCTACCCACGAGGTGCTGTTCGGGAACGAAAAAGACATCGCTCATGAATACGACCCGCATAGGCCTACGAAGCCGAGCACTACCCCATCGACCCACCCGACCCCATCGGGGCGATCCGCTTCCGCATGGAACAGTCGGGCTTGGGGGTGCGCGACCTCGTGCCATACATCGGCCCGCTGAACCGCGTCTACGAGGTGCTCGCGCGCAAGCGCCCGCTGACGCTGCACATGATCCGCCGCCTGAACAAGGGCATGGGCATTCCCGCCGACGTGCTGATTGGCCAGGAGCAGGACGAGGCCATGGCGGCATGATTCGGTGATGCCCTGACGCCGCGTTTTTTGCGACACGGCTCCAACCCCGGTTCGCGCAAGAGCCCGGCGGCGGCCACGCCTCAAAATCCCATCATGGAGAAGATCCTCGAGAAGCTGCTGAATGCAATCCGCAGCAAGAAGGCTGAGTAGTCCGATCATGGTGAAGTCCGTCAACACTTCCGTCAGATCGGCGAAACTCCCCATCTGTTGTTTTGGAGGTTCGGCATGTCCCCCGATGGCCACCCCAAACTGCTCCACTTATGGCCGGTCAAACTGCTCCAGGCAGGACGGTCGGATTATGACGATTCGGGCGTGATGGCGATGGGCGCGGCGGCCTCCTTCAGGCGGTAGCTTTTGCCCTCGAACTCCAGCATTGCGCAGCGGTGCATGAGCCGGTCCAGGATGGTGGTGGCCATGGTGGCGTCGGCGAGGTACTTGCCCCAGTCCTGCACCACCCGGTTTAGTGCGGACAGCATTCTTATGCGGACCCCCCGTTGCCGAGAGCCCGACAGCCTCTCTAGGCGGCCCGTTTCTGTCGCCGCATAAAACTGCCCGTGGTCAGCGAGGCGATCAACTTGTCGGTTGCACGAATCGACCCGATCGGAGGCACGGCGCCGCGGTGGCTTCGAGCGACTCGAGCCTGATGGACGGGTCAGCACGGGTGTACATCTCGGTCGTCTGGATACTGGCATGACCGAGCCATAGCGAAACCTTGCGGATGAGGGCGACGAAGCTGCGTTCGAGCTTCTCGTATCGCACGAGCAGCTTGCGAAAGCGATTGAACCAGCTGTGGCAGACCTCGACCCCCCAGCGCCGTGCCCTCTTCGTGGGGTCGCGCCGCTTGGCATCGGCCTCCTTGCTGCGATCAACGACGTGAGGAATGTAGCCATGCGATTCGATGATCTGCAACGCGCGCCGGCCTCGGTAACCGCCATCGGCACACAGGTGCTTGCTGCGCCGCTGGCTTGGCCTCTTGCGTTTGACCACGATGGCTTGCAGCACGGCATCGAGTTGCGTCAGGTCATGCTCATTGGCTCCGGTCACGACGAGCGACAACGGGAGCAGGGCAACGGTGACGACCCCGCGGACCGGCAGGCGAGCTGCGGCGTCAATCGAACAAATTCGAACACGTTGTCTTGTGATGAGGCCTTCCGGTTGGAAGATCCCAGACGTGGCAATCGCGACGATTCTGTCACCAGACTGTCACCGGTCTTATCAATGAAAAAAGCCTGCTACCAATTCGATAGCAGGCTTTCCAGCGATTACGCGCTTGTTGGTGGTGGGCCCTGAGTGACTCGAACACTCGACCTACGGATTAAGAGTCCGTTGCTTGCGACTGCTGCCGCGCATTTTGCTGCTCGGTCAAAACGGACTCGGTCTCGAGCAGCAGTTCGCCAGCAGTACGACCGAGAGCGTTCGCGATGCGCAGGATCATGGCGAGTGTTGGCATGTGTTCACCACGCTCGATTTTCCCCATGTGCGACCGTTCGATGCCTGCCTGGTGGGCCAATGCTTCCTGTCCGATGCCATCTGCCGTTCGCAGCGCTCTCACGACGGCGCCAAATGCAAGAGCGGGCTCGGCCTCAAATGTTGTTGCCCCAAGTGGCCTTCCTCTCCGAGTGACTTGCTTCTGCATGGACAGAAGGCTCGGATTTGGAGACAATTAAAACCACGTTATCTTTAACTCATACACCTACTCTTGGTGCGAATCTTTTAATTTGCAATCCGCATCGCGGTTTGCCAGCGAAATTCCAATGACGCGTCGACAGCTTGCCTCGCCTCTTCCAACGGCACGACCGTTGCGGCTGCCCGCCTCGGTGACGCATTTCCGGCCGCGGCAGTCAACGCCGGTCGTGCGCAGCATGTCCGCGGCGCGCATCGGTGCGCAGGTGAGGGCGCTTCGCATGGCGGCTGAGATGTCGGCTGGTTCGCTGGCGAAGGCCTCGGGGATTTCTGCCTCGATGCTTTCGCGCATCGAGCGTGGTCTGGTGTCACCGTCCGTGGAGACTTTGGAGCGCGTCGCGCAGGGGTTGCATGTGCCGGTGTCGCGCTTCTTCGGAGATCAGGCGCGCCGCACGGACTTCTCTCATGTGCGTGCGGGGAAGGGCGTTGTTGTCGATCGCCTCGGTGCCGTGGCGGACTACCGTTATGAGCTGTTGGGCCATCTGCTGTCGGGCAATCTGTTCGTCGAGCCCTACCTGGTCACGCTGCTGCCCGGCGCCGATCCCTATGTGACCTTCCAGCATCCCGGCCTCAAGTTCCTGCACTTCCTGTCCGGGGAGGTCACCTACCGCTATGGCACGAAGTCGGTTGTGGTGGGGGCAGGCGACTCGCTGCTGTTCGAAGCGACCGCACTGCATGGGATCGAGGCCATTCAGACCCAGCCGGTCTCTTACCTGTCAGTGGTGTTCACGCTGCGAGAGTAGGCCGTTCTTGGCGGCATTGCCGCGCAGCGGGGCGACGCGGAGGCCCATTCGATAGTCCCTCGAATTCGCTGCGTGCCGAATTCACCTCTCTGTCCGGCTCCATTTCTCGGTGTTCGGCATGCCGAACACCGAGAAAGTCTCGAAGGGTAGCAACAGCGGAGGTCTTCCGCTTGATGGAGCCGTGAGGAAAATCATGCAGCGGCCGTGTGGGCTCGTTCTGCATGCGGGATGGATGTCTCGCTGCCGGCAGTCTGGACGCGGCGGTCGCAGGACGACGTCGAAACTTCGGGGGCAAATTCCTTGTGCGGCTATGAGGGCAGGACGGAGGGCCCATCTGCGATGCGAGGTGTTGTTACGCGTGTCCCACGCGCGGATCACAGTCGGCCAGTCCCGCGTCGTCGTCGAGGCCCGCGAGACGGAGCCGCACCGAGGGCTCCCATATGGTGCTTCGTGCACCGCGTGGCGGTACCTCTGTCTCTTTACCGGATGGGACGGTCCGGGGTCACCGCGCGTGGGTAGCCGTCCCGCAGGACCTCCTGCAGCTGGCGGGCAGTGGGCAACTTGCCCTTCATCTCGGCCGGCAGCCTGCCCTGGAGTTGGTACTCGGCCACTCCGATCGGGTTGGACTTGCTCTTGAGTGCGAACTCCACCTCGAGGTTGTCCTTCTCGGCGCACAGAATGATCCCGATGGACGGGGCGTCGTCGCTCGCGCGCTCCTTCTCGTTGAGGAGGTTGAGGTAGAAGTCCATCTTGCCCGCGAACTCCGGCTCGAAGGGGCCGATCTTCAGCTCGATCGCCACCAGCGCTTTGAGGAAGCGGTGATAGAAGAGCAGGTCGATGAAGTACTCCTTGCGCCCGAGCGTGAGCCGGTATTGGCGCCCGACGAAGCAGAAGCCGTAGCCCAACTCGAGGATGAAGTCGCGCAGCCGGTCGATCAGGTGGTCCTCGAGTTCGCGCTCGCGGATCTCGCGCCGGATGCCGAGGAATTCCAGGTTGTAGCTGCTCTTGAGCGCCTCTTCGGCCTGCTCGGCCAGTTGACCGGGCAACGCCAGCGCGAAGTTGTGCAACTTGCCCTCGGCCAGAGAGCGCTCGTAGGCCTGCGCCTTGATCTGATTGAGCAGTACGTTGCGGCTCCAGCCGAAGCGCGCCGTGGCCTTCAGGTAGAACAGGCGCTGGGCCGGATCGTCGAGTTTGGACAGCAGGTTGACATGGTGGCCCCATGGCACGGCCTCTACCATTTCTCGCACAGCCTGTGCGAGTTCTGACTGGCGGGCGGCCGCCAGCGCTCTGGATCCCCGGGGGCGCGGCGTGTCGCGCCCGCTTTCTCGCACAAGCTGTGCGAGAAACTCCGGCGTGGTGTAGGTCTCGTGGAACTGGCGCATGCGCCAGAGGCTTGCAGCGGAAAACCCTGCCGTCCCTGCGAAGGAAGCCTTGAGGTCGCGCGCGAGCCGATCGACTACTGCGTCGCCCCATCCGCGGCGTGTCTGCTGCTCACGGATGGCTTGCCCGATGTCCCAGTACAGGCCCACCAGTTCGCGGTTGACGGCGCGCGCGGCCGACAGCCGCGCACCGTCGATGCGGCGTTTCAAATCCGCGACGAAGCCGGGGTAGTCGAACGGGGTGAGCGCGGTGGAGGATGGCACCGGGCAAATATAGTGCCTCCACCGAGCATCGAGTCCGTAGGCGTCGTCGCGAGGCCTTCAACAACCCATGCGGCATCGGGCTGCGTGAGGCCCTGTGCGGGGGTCGTGAACTTCTTTCAATTCATCAGCGCTTGGAAGGCCTGGGAATTGCATGGCAGCCTGTTGTTGATCATCTCGTCGTTGGAACCCAGGACTGGTTGAACTCCAGAGGGGGTGGTGGTGAGCGCCTTCGATGCAGCAATCGCTTTGGCCGCCGCTTTCCGCGGGACGGGAGCAATCGCTGCCCATTCGATGGTTCCCCCGCGAATCGCTGCGTGCCGAATTCACCTCTCTGCCCGTAGCTTTTTCTCGGTGTTCGGCATGCCGAACATCGAGAAAGCCTCGAACGGGTATCGACAGCGGAGGTCTTCCGCTTGATTGAGCCGTGAGGAAATTTATGCAGCGGCCGTGTGGGCTTGCTTTGCGAGCGGAATGAATTTTCGGTTTCGGTAGCCTGGACGTGGGGGTCGCAGGACGACGTCGAAGCTTCGGGGGCAAAGTCCTTGTGCGGCTATGAGGGCGGGATTCGCGCGGCGGAGTCTCGGTCGAGCCGTCGATGGAAGGCGGCACCCTTTGAAAACTCATCCATTCACGCGGCCGACGCTCATTGCTGGGGTGCCTGCCCTGCAGGGTGTCGGATCACTGTCGTGTTGGCATTGCAGGCGCGATACCGACGGCATTGAAACGCCATCTATGGAGCGCCTATGACGACTGAAGATAAAACACAGGAATCCCGGCTTCTGAACCCGCTGAGCTGGCAGTCTTGACGCGAATGTTCCGCGAAATGCGTCATTGGTCACAGGAGCAATTGGCTGAGCTGTCGGGTCTGAATGTGCGAACGATCCGCGTGTCGATCAGGCAATGCCAGCCAGCCTGGACACCCCCCCGCGTCACAATAGTTGTCGCCTCCTTAGACCCAAGAACCCGGGGGCGGCGATGAAGGATGAGAGTGGCTCGATACGGACAAGCATTCAAGGACCGGGCGGTAGCAAGGTTGCTGCCGCCGGAGAGTTCGGCGCTGGAGGTAGTGGCGCGCGAGGTTGGCATTGGAGTGGAGACACTGGAGCGTTGGCGCGAGGATGCGCAGTCCATGCCCGCCCGAGGGCGGGCATGGACTGCGCGCGCGCGGCTTGAGGCGGTGATCACGACGGCGGCGATGCCCGAGGCGGCCAAGAGCGCCTGGTGCCGCGAGCACGGGGTATACCCAGCCGATCTGGACAAGTGGCGATCGAGCGCCACTGCCGCGCTGGCACAGCCTGAAGAGGCCCGTGCCAGCCCGCAGGCCACGCGGGCCGACCGCAAACGCATCAAGGAGCTCGAGCGCGACCTGCTGCGCAAGGACCGGGCGCTGGCCGAGACCGCAGCCCTGTTGGTACTCTCAAAAAATCTCGAGGCGATCTTCCACAAGGGAGGGGACGAATGATCGGCCTCGAAGATCGCCGGATCGTGGCCCAGAACATCTCCAAGGCTCACACCGCCGGCGCGCGGCTGCGCCTGGCCTGCGAGAGCGCCGGCATCGACGTGCGCACCCTGCAGCGTTGGCAGGCTCATGAAGGCCTCACCGCGGGCGATGGCAGGCCGCAGGCCGTGCGCCCCATACCCGGCCATGCCCTGAGCCAGGAAGAGCGCGCACAGCTGCTGGCGGTGGCCAATGAGCCGCGGTTCGCTGCCGTGCCGCCGGCGCGCATCGTGCCCATGCTGGCCGATGAGGGTGTGTACTTGGCCAGCGAGTCCAGCTTCAGTCGCGTCCTGCGCGCGCACGGGCAGAGCGCCCATCGCGGTCGTGCCAAGGCGCCCAGGGTCGTGCGCCCTCCCACGACGCACATCGCCGAGACACCGCGACAAGTCTGGTGCTGGGACATGACGTACCTGCCCGCGCAGGTGCTCGGGCGCTGGTTCCATCTCTACCTGATCCTGGACCTGTACAGCCGCAAGATCGTGGGCTGGGAGGTTCACGACACGGACGACTCCGACCATGCCGTGCACCTGGTGCGCCGCACGGCGCTGGCCGAGGGCATCGCCACCCTGGACACCAAGCCGGTGCTGCATGGCGACAACGGCTCCACATTGAAGGCCACGACAGTGCTGGCGATGCTCAACTGGCTGGGCGTGAAGCCGTCGTACTCCAGGCCTCGCGTGAGCGACGACAACGCCTATGCGGAAGCATTGTTCAGAACGGCCAAGTACCGCCCGGAGTTCCCCGCCAGGGGCTTCGCCGACCTGGACCACGCGCGCTCCTGGGCGGCCGGCTTCGTGCGTTGGTACAACCATGACCATCGACACAGCGGCATTCGCTACGTCAGCCCTGCGCAACGCCACAACGGCGACGATCAAGCCATCCTCGCTGCTCGCCACGCGCTGTACACCCGTGCACGCGCGCTCAACCCAGCACGATGGTCAGGGCCTACACGCAACTGGTCGCCCATCGGCGCAGTGACTCTCAACCCCGAACGTGACTGCATCGTTCAGGCACATGCGAGGAACCCCAACATACAGCCGCTGGCTGCATGAAAGAGGCGACAACTACCTTGACGCGCGCCGACACGCGACGCGCCATCGCCCGGGCCTTCGAGTTCGAGGACATCGACGTATCAGCAAGCCGTTCTCGATTCCTTCGGGCGAGACCATCAAGGCGGTAAAGGAAAAATTCAACTAGGAAAGCGTCATGCTGGCAGCGCAGCCGCTGACGACCGGCCGCCAGTTGGCCAAGCTGGCGGAGACGAGCACCATGGTTGGATCTCTCAGAGCCGGCGTTCGAGGTGGGGCGGGAGGCCGAGCAGGCTTTCGCGGAGCTGGTGGACTGCTTTCGGGAATACCGAGATTGCGCGGATATGTACAGCGAGTCCGCCAAATTCGAGGTCTACGATGCCCTGCAGGCGCACAGCGGTGATCTGCTCCGGCTCCAGATGTCGTTGTGCCGTGCAGAGCGCAAAGTGCAGCTCAAGTTCGGCAGTGATGCGGGGCCAGGCCGACGGCACCCGCCTGGACGCTGCACGGCTTATTCGCTGTGCAGTAAATATTGCGGAAACCCCGAATATTCGCTAAGATCGCCTTATTTACTGTACAGTAAATAACCCTCTGCATCCATGAGGCTCGAGTCTTCCCTGACCGAACAGCAACTGATCACGCAGTTCCTCGACGCCCTCCGAGAACTGCCGGAGGTGCGTGCCGACCTGGCTCATTTGGAGCCCATCGGTTCGATCGTCGATCGCGGGCATGACGCGCAGATCGACCTGCAGGTAGCGGGCAAGTCCTTCATCCTGCTGGTGGAGGCCAAGAAGGCCGTTTATCCGCGAGACGTTCGGCAAGTGATCTGGCAGTTTCGGGAGGCCAGCCACGGCTGGCCCAGGGGGCAGGGCAAGGAACCGCTGTCACTACTGGTCGCCGAGTCCATTTCCCCCGGCGCCAAGGAACTGCTCAGAGATGAGCGCGTCGGGTACTACGACAGTGGCGGAAGCATGTATTTGCCTGCGCCAGGAGCCTACTTTTACATCGACAAGCCTCCGCCCAAGACCCTTACGAAGTCGGTTCGATCCCTGTTTTCCGGGCGGCGCGCGCAAGTGCTTCACGCTGTGCTGATCCAACATCAGGACTGGTTCGGCGTGAAAGAGCTGGCCCAGCATGCGATGGTGTCACCGGCCACCGCCTCCCAGGTGCTGACCGAGCTTGAGCGTTTCGACTGGCTGGTGTCGCGCGGGCAAGGGCCGAGCAAGGAACGCCACCTTCGCGAGCCCACAGCTTTGCTGGATGCTTGGGTGAAGCAACTCGCATCCATCCGACCCCCGACTTTTCGCCGGTACTACGTGCCGGCCACGAAAGCGGACGCGTTGCTGGAGCGAGTCGGCGAGGTCTTCGACGCCCACGATGCCGGATACGCGATCAGTCATGAAGCTGCGGCACAACGCTATTCCCCATTCCTATCCAGCGTATCCCAGGTGCGCGCCCGGCTGCTGATCGGCTCCAGCGCCGATGCCGCCATCAGGGATCTAGGCGCACGTATGGTCAATGAAGGCGCCAACCTGGCCATCATCGAAGCGAAGTCGCCGGGCGACTTGCTCTTTCGCGAACGAGTCGACGGCATCTGGCTGGCCAGCCCGGTACAGGTCTATCTCGATCTGCTGCGCGGCGAAGGTCGCTCCAAGGAAATGGCCGAGCACCTCCGCAAAGAAAGGATCGGCTTCTGATGGCCAAACCTGCAACGCTCGACGGCTACAGCGACCAGTACACGCTTGACTGCGAACGCGTCCTCGTGACGCTGTTGCGCGGGTTGGGGCCGTGGAAGGACTCGGTCTACTTGGTCGGCGGCCTGACCCCGAGGTATCTGGTCGCGGCTCGACCGCCCGCGGTCCCAGCGCATGCGGGCACCCTCGATGTCGATATCGTGATCGACCTGCAGATCCTCGCTGACACCGAGGCGTACCACACGCTGGAGGACAACCTCAAAAAGATGGGCTTCGAGCGCGCCGAAAATGACGCCGGCAAGAAACTCTCCTGGCGTTGGCAAGCCCGCACCGAACACGGTGCGCTGATGGTGTTGGAGTTGGAGTTGCTCGCAGATGCGCCTGATATCGCCGGCGGCAAGGTGCAGCCGCTGCCGACCGAGGGCACGATCTCCGCGCTGAATATCCCGCACTCGTCCATCGTTTTTGACCTCCATCAGTTCACCGAGATCCAGGCCGAACTGCTGGGCGGCAACGGCGTCGCGACCGAGAAGGTCAAGCACGCCAACCTGGTGAGTTTCACCTGCCTGAAGGCGTTTGCCTTCGATCAGCGTTTCGAGCGCAAGGATGCGCACGACCTGATCTACTGCATCGAGCACGCCCCCGAGGGATTGGCTGCCGTCGCCGACGCGTTCCGCAAGGAGCTGGCTGGCAAGCACGGCGCAGTGATCCAGGCCTCGCTGGCAATCTTACGCAACCGATTCGCCCAGGACGAAAAGACAGAGGGGTATCGCAAGGATGGCCCGGTGTCGGTCGCCAAGTTTGAACTTGGCGAGAGCGACGAACCCGAGCAGCGCGAGGCGAGGGCGTTGCGCCAGCGCCAAGCCAGTGACGTGATCGAGCAGCTTCTTGGACAGATCGGATAAGGACACTGCGTGGCCATCAAAGCGATATTCGTCGGCATCAACAAGCACAGGTCCGCATTGTTGGGTCGCCTGGATGCTGTCCGACGCCTCGGCCACAACCTGGGATACGGCGTTGGCGACAACATGGACGACCTGTTGGCCGAGCGTGGATTCGATGGCGGACCGCGATGAACTCACCAAGCTGCGCGGAGAACAGCCGGCTGATCGCGCTGCTCGAATCGCACGGCATCGAATGGCGGACGCGGCAGCAGCCGTCCCCATCGCCCGTCGAGCCATCGAGACTGTCCACTGACGAGAAGGTCGCTATCTTCCGACGGCTCTTCCGCGGTCGTACCGATGTGTTTCCCGTCCGATGGGAGAGCAAGACCACCGGCAAGTCGGGCTACGCGCCGGCTTGCGCGAATGAGTGGCGCACCGGGGTGTGCGAGAAGCCGCGCATCAAGTGCGGAGACTGCGGCAATCGTCTGCTCGTCCCGCTGTCGGACGCGGTGATCTACAAGCACCTGGCTGGCGAGCATACGGTCGGGGTGTATCCGCTGCTGGAGGACGACAGCTGTCATTTCCTGGCCGTCGACTTCGACGAGGCCGAATGGCGGGACGATGCGCAGGCGTTCATGCAGTCTTGCGCGGGGCTGGGCGTGCCAGCAGCGCTGGAGGTCTCGCGCTCCGGTCAAGGCGCCCATGCCTGGGTGTTCTTTGCTGTTCGCGTGTCGGCGCGCGATGCCCGCCGCCTCGGCACAGCCATCATCAGCCACACCTGCGAGCGCACGCGGCAGCTCCGGCTCACTTCCTACGACCGACTGTTTCCGAATCAGGACACGATGCCCAGAGGCGGCTTTGGTAACCTGATCGCCCTGCCTCTGCAGAAGGGGCCGCGCGAAAGGGGCTACAGCGTCTTCGTCGACGCCGAGCAGCGCCCCTACCCGGACCAGTGGGCGTTCCTGGCCTCCCTCCAGCCGATGGCCGCACACGACATCGAGCCGACCATCCTGCGGGCCACGAGTGGCATCCATCCGTTGGATATCACCTTCATTGACGACGAGGATCTGGCCACGCCCTGGAAACGCGAAAGCACAGCGTCGAAGAAGTTGCCGGGAACCATGCCCCGCTCGCTGACGATGACCGTGGCCAACCTGATCTACTTCGAGAAGGCGCAACTGCCCCAGCCCCTCGCCAATCGACTGATCCGTCTGGCGGCGTTCCAGAACCCCGAGTTTTACAAGGCGCAGGCGATGCGGGTGTCGGTGTGGGACAAGCCACGGGTCATCGGCTGCGCCGAGAACTACCCGCAACACATCGCCTTGCCCCGCGGGTGTCTGGATGCCTCCCTGTCGCTGCTGCGCGAGAACGGCATCGCGTGTGAGCTGCGAGACGAGCGCTTCAAGGGCCAGCCGCTGGACGTGTCGTTCGTCGGCAATCTGCGTCAAGACCAGCAGACCGCCGTCGCTGCGATGCTGCCGTTTGATGCCGGGGTGCTGTGCGCACCGACTGCCTTTGGCAAGACAGTCATCGCCGCGGCGATGATCGCCGAGAAAGGCGTCAACACGCTGGTACTGGTGCATCGCACGGAACTGCTGAAGCAATGGCAGGAGCGGCTGCAGACCTTTCTGGGCGTCGGTACGGCCGTGGTCGGCACCATTGGCGGCGGCAAGGCCAAGCCGACCGGCAGGATCGACATTGCCGTGATGCAGTCTTTGTCCCGCCGGGGTGAGGTGAACCCGCTGGTCGAGGACTACGGCCACGTGATCGTCGACGAGTGCCACCACGTCGGCGCGGTCTCGATCGACGCCATCCTGAAGCGGACCAAGGCGAAATACGTGCTTGGCCTGACCGCCACGCCGTTCCGACGCGACGGGCAGCAGCCGATCATCTTCATGCAGTGCGGGCCGATCCGTCACACGGCGGCCACGCCGGCCGGGGCACCGCACGATCTGGAGGTGGTGCCGCGGTCCCGCCATGCCCGGATCGATTTGCCGCAAGATGCCGGCATCCAGAATGTATTCCAGCATCTGGCTAACGATCAGGCGAGGACTGAAGCCATCGCAGCCGAGGTGCGCGATGCCTTCGCGCAGGGTCGCAAGATACTGGTCCTGACGGAGCGCACGGAACATCTCAACGCGATTGAGGCAACCCTCGACGGCCTCGGGTCGGACCTCTTCGTGCTGCATGGCCGGATGTCCAGAAAGCAGCGTGCGGCGCTGGTGGCAGGCCTTGATGCGTTGGCGCCCGACGCACCGCGGGTCCTCCTGGCGACCGGCAAGTTGGTTGGCGAGGGCTTCGACCACCCGCCGCTGGACACGCTGGTGCTCGCCATGCCGGTGTCCTGGAAAGGGACGCTGCAGCAGTACGCCGGTCGCCTGCACCGGGAGCACGTCAGCAAGGCCGACGTGCGAATCATCGACTTCGTGGACACCGGCCATCCCGCGTTGCTGCGTATGTGGGATAAGCGTCAGCGCGGATACCGAGCGATGGGATATCGGACCGACGCCGGCACCGTGCCGAATGAAGGTCTGTTTTGATGCGCAAATGCAAATGCAAATGCAGATGCAGATGCAGATGCAGATGCAGATGCAGATGCAGATGCAAGTGTTTCAACTACGCTTGAATTGGAGCGGGCGCCAGTCACAATCGTCGTCGGCAGTGTGGCAGAGAGTATGACGTTGTAGATACTTCGTTGGCATCCATGTTTCTGGGTAATAGCCCGCTCAGGGCCGTCGTTGATGATCGACGGGTTTAAGGTGTGACGTCGACGATGTGCTGGAGCAGAGCGAAGGCGACTCGCCACGAGCGTCCGTCGCAGTGAACCGTGGCCGTGCGCTGGTTGATCCGAACGATTTCTCCGACATGCCGCCTCAGGCCTTGGTCGGTGAAGCTCACGCGCTGGCCGACGCGGAAGTCCTGTTTGTGATGGATCTCCGGCGGCGGCCTCAGCGGCGCTGCAGCCGCAGGTGAGGGTGACGCGCCTGCCTGCTGCTCATCGATAGGCACGACGGCCGCGTACAGCACGCTGAAGCGCTGTTTGCTTTGTTCGTCGAGCAGCGTGACCTGCCGGTCCTTCATCGCCGCGATGCGAGCCTCGCGCAGCTTGCCGGTCCCCCAGTCCCAGTACTTCACCAGTTGGCCCATGTGCAGCTGCGAGCGCGCCTGCACGATGCGCCTGGGGTCGGCCATGAGTTGCTCGATGACCCAGCTGAGCTGGTACAGCTCAGCGCTTGTGGCCATGGGAAGATCTTCGATCTGTTTGACGCGCATGGCCGAACTTCTTATTTGGTGCTGCGAGTCTTGCCTCTGGGTAACGAGTTCGGAGAGAACGCCGACAACCCAAGACTCGCGATTTCTCCTGCCACCAGTTCTTGGAGTTTGCCGATTTCTTCGGGCGACGGCGAACTTGCGTAGGCGAGCGTGAGCACAGTCAACGGGTGCAGGCCCAGAACCCGCACCAGAGCATCGATCTTCGTGAGCGTCGGGACGTTTACGCCTCTCTCAAGAATGCTGACGTAAGTCCGAGATGAGACGGTGTCGAAGGCCTCCTGCGGGATGCCTACCGCGACCCGCGCAGTCCGGAAGGCACGCGGAAAGTTGGGTGGCGGAACAGGAGGAGCGCGGCGGCTTGGCACCGTCTGATTGCCACATATAGAATGGCATAGAGCTACAAAGTATATGACGAGTTGTTGTGTGTCGCACTCGTTCCCGGATGCTTTGCACAAGGTGCTCACTGACCATTCTCATGTGCGAGATTCAAGATGGCCCATAGAGAGCTTGCTTCGCCTCTGCCAACGGCTCGTCCGTTGCGCCTGCCAGCGTCGGTGACGCGTGTCCGGCCGCGGCAGCCGGCGCATGTCGTGCGCAGCCTGTCCGCGGTACGCATCGGGACGCAGGTGAAGTCGCTGCGCATGGCGGCCGACGTATCTGGCGGCGCGCTGGCTAAGACCTCGGGGATTTCGGCCTCGATGCTTTCGCGCATCGAGCGTGGGCTGGTCTCGCCTTCGGTGGAGACACTGGAGCGCCTCGCGAATGGTCTTGGGGTGCCGACGTCGCGGTTCTTCGGGGACCAGGCGCGGCGCACTGACTTCTGCCATGTGCGCGCAGGACATGGTGTCTTGGTCGATCGCATCGGCGCGGTAGCGGACTACCGCTACGAGCTGCTGGGCCACCTGCTGTCGGGCAACCTGTTCGTCGAGCCCTACCTGGTCACGCTGCTGCCCGGCGCCGATCCCTATGTGACCTTCCAGCATCCGGGCCTCAAGTTCCTGTACTTCCTGTCCGGGGAGGTCATGTACCGCTACGGCGGCAAGTCGGTGGCGGTCGGGGCGGGGGACTCGCTGCTGTTCGATGCGACCGCGCTGCATGGGATCGAGGCCATCCAGACCCCGCCGGTCTCCTACCTCTCCGTGGTGTTCACGCTGCGAGAGTAGGCTGTTCTTGGCGGCCCTGACGCGCTGCGGGGCGACGCGGATGCCCATTCGATGGTTTCCCCGCGAATTCGCTACGTACCGAATTCACCTCTCTGTCCGTAGCTTTCTCTGGTGTTCGGCATGCCGAACACCGAGAAAGTCTCGAACCGTCGCAACAGCGGAGGTCTTCTGCTTGATGGAGCCGTGAGGAAATTCATGCGGCGGCCGTGCGGACTCGTTCTGCATGCGGGATGGATGTCTCGCTGCCGGCAGTCTGGACGCGGCGGTCGCAGGACGACGTCGAAACTTCGAGGGAAAAGTGCTTGTGCGGCTACGAGGGCGGGATCGTTCCGTCTACCTCCATCGATGTTCGGCATGCCGAACATCGATGGAGGGCTCCGAACTGCCGATCGCCCGCAACGCTCCGGGAGTGGCGAAACGGCGAGGTGAGCTCGACGCTGGAATTCCGAGGGCAAAGTCCTTGTGCGGCTATGAGGGCAGGATAGTCTGACGTCAGACATTGTTAACAGCCATGGCGTTGCGATGACTAAGACCTCTCCGTCGAGTGTGATTGGGACCCGGGTGTCGCCCGAGACGAGGGCGCATTTCGTCGCGCTGGCCGCGCGGCATCACCTCAGTGCGTCGAGCCTGCTTGCGAAGATGGTCGACGAAGTGCTCAAGACCAACGGCGAAAGCTGGCTGGACTCGGGTGGACAGCGGCCTGCAGGCGAATCGGAGAACCGCCCCGGCGTGGCGGATCGCATCACGCTGCGGCTTCGCAAAGGCGATCGCGCGCTGGCGGCACAGCGAGCCCATTCCCGCGGGATGAAGACAGCCAGCTACCTCGCCCTGCTGATCCACAACCATGTGCATGACGCGGCCGTGCTGCCGCCGAACGAACTGGACCAGATCAAAGCGACCGCCGCCCGACTGGCCGCGCTGGGGCGGCAGCTCCGAATGTTCGGCATGCCGAACACTCAGCCCGAGCCGGGCGCACCGGACCTCGGCGAAGCGATTGCGGCGGTCCGGCAGGAAGTCGAGGAGGCACGCGAAGCCACGGTAGCCATTGTGCGCCGCAACCTGATCAGCTGGGAGACCGGCGCCGGGAGTGCCCATGCCTGAACAGACGGCGCGCATCGGACGAAGCGGCCGCGGCGCGGCCGATGCGCCGCGCGACATGACCCTGGACATCGTGAGCTACGGTCGGCGTGGACCCGGCGGCACGCTGCGCCTCGGCGCCGACCAGATCGCGCAAATTCAGCGCACCGTGGGGCGCACGCCCGAGGTGATGGTGAAGGTCTCAGGGGGCGGACGGGATGTCGGCGGCGTCCAGGCCCATCTGCGCTACATCGGCCGGCACGGCAAGCTGCAGTTGGAAACCGACGAGGGGCTGACGCCGCAGGGCCGGGGTGCTCCCAAGGAGATCACGGCCGACTGGCAGCTGGAACTTTGCAGAAGCCAGTACAAGCCGAAACCCGCTCCGGGGCAGAAAGACACGCGTACGAAGTTGGTGCACAACATCGTCCTGTCCATGCCCGCCGGCACGCCGCCGGACAAGGTACTGGCAGCCGCGCGCGTCTTTGCACGCGAGAACTTCGCGCTGCAATATCGCTACGCCATGGTGCTGCACACCGATCAGCCGCACCCGCATGTGCATCTGGTGGTCAAGTGCGAGCACGAGTTCGAGCCTGGCCAGCGCCTCTACATCCGCAAGGAAACGCTGCGCCAGTGGCGCGAGCAGTTCGCCGCGCTGATGCGAGAGCAGGGCGTGGCGGCCAATGCCACACCGCGCCAAGTGCGAGGGCAGACCCGCAAACCGTACAGAGATGCGATCCATCATCGGCTGCGCGCGCTCCGGGCATTCGGACAGCTGCCGCCCGCCGACCGAGCCAGGCATCGACCGCCGAAGACCTCGACCTTCATGGGCGCCAAGCTGGAGAACCTGCTCCAGGCTCTGAGGTCGGGGCGAGGCGCCGTGGATGACGGACAAGAGAAGATGCGAAACACCCGGCGGGAGGTGGTCGAAGATTGGCGTGCCACAGTGGATGCGCTCCGAAGACGGGGCGAGGCAGATCTTGCCGACCAAGTGGATCATTTCGTCGGAAGAATGCCGGACATACAAACCGACTCACAGCGACTGGCCGACCACTGGAAAGAGCAGATCAGACGCCGAACTCCAGACCGCGACGATGCTCTGCCGCCCGGAACGCGCACCCGGTGAACGCGACGCGCACTCGAACGTAGACCGACCCATGCTGCGGCATTGGATCGGTATCGGAGCATCCCGCCGCGTCAATTTTCGGTGACGATCAACACCAGGGCAATCAGCGAGAGGTGGATTGGATAGAAGGCGTAGAAGACCCACCGACTGCGCGGCAACGGAATCTCGACCTGCCGAGCTCCCCAAATCAAGAGCAGGGCCGCCACTGCGGCGAAGTTGCCGTTGATGGCAGTGAGTGAAGCCATCGCCAACGCCCACAACAGCATCCGCAGACCGGTGGACCTGCGCAGGAACGCCCAGGCGCCCAGGCAGCAGAGCAGCGCCGGCCACCAGAACTCCACCACGGCGCCACCAACGAGGAAGGCGATCAAGGCCATGCAGCGCGCGGCCCAGCCGTCCCGCTCCAGCAGCCAGACGATCAGCGTTGCCAGTAAAAGGGTGGCAAGGATGTTCAACGGCCACCAGCCGACCAGATGAACGAAAGCTGGTGTCGCCAGCAGGGCAAAGATCGCCAGTCGCTTCATGACGCGCAGGTGCAAGCCGCTCTCGAGCGCTCCGGGGCGTGTCAGGTTGACCATGAGCACGAAGCCGAAGAGCGGCATCGCCATGCGACCCAATGCGTAGAGAGCCGGGCTCGACTCATGCAGCAGGTACTTGTTGACGTGATCGCCCGCCATGAGCAACAGACCGACCCATTTGAGCGCTTCGAGCGAGCCGTTCGAGATCGACCAGGCGCTCACCTGCGGCTGAGTTTTCACTCGGTTGCGAATCTGGAGCCTTCGGGACATGGCGGCGGGACCGGTTGAATCCCTTGTGCATCAGGACGCTGGGGGTGGTTCAATACCTTCGATCCACTGCTGGCGCCACGCCACGCCACGCCACGCCACGCGACGAGCGCCGGCGCATTGCGTACAACCAACAAGCTCTCGGCGTTGCGCTGTGTAGCCGAGGACGTGCGGTTGAGGCGACCGGCCTGCACGTCCGTGTCGTCCGCCACAATGAACTTGTCCTGTCCAAGGGCATGACGCACGTTCGAGCAGACCGGCACGCGTTCCTTGACCGGAAAGCTGGTGGTGGAGTAGGACCGAACAGCCCCGCCGCGTCTCGGTGCCGAAAGAATAGGCTCTGCGCCCGGAGTTTCGAGCAGGCGCCTCGGATGGTGTTCCGCGCCAGCGCAGGACCGGAGAGAGGCGCGAACAACGCGCACGCAAGGCTGGACGAAACGCTGCAAGCTTCAACCCTGGCCTCCAACGATTTCTAGACGCGCTCGTGGCTCAACTCCTCCCGGCTTCGGGCCGTGCGTTCGCGCGCATGCATGCGTGCGGCGCGCGGGAGTCGATCCGGAAGGTGGATGGCGCGGCCTTGGGCCAGCGCCTCCGCGATCCGCTCGCGAATCAGCTGTACGAGGCGCTGCTGGGAGGACGGATCGCTGGTCACGCGCTGTGCGTACTGCTCGGCCAGCTTGAGATCCGCCGCCGCCGTGGCCAGTTCGGGGAGACCCCGGGTCGCATCGGACAGCAATTCCCCGGTGCGTATGCGCATGGCGTGGTGTTCCATCGCGCGAAGGTGATCGGATGTCTCGATGCGCCACCGCGCACGCTGCGCGACAATTTTCTTTTCGCCGACCAGCTCACCTTCCGCATTGCGGGCTGCCACCCGGACGTTGACCGGACGGGTGCCGAGCTGCGCGAGCACCACCTGGTCGCCAATGCGCGGTTGCGAAGAAGACTCTGCGAGGGCCCGCTCGAGGTCCGTACCCCAGATGGTTCGGTCCCCGGTCTCGGCGCGAACCGTCACGTAGAAGGACATGCGCTGCGCCGGATCGAATTGATAGGGTGCTGCGGCGGCCGCCACGAGCATCCCCCTGACAGGCGATCTTGGTCCTCCGCGCTCGAATCGGCGGTCTTGCGGTTCTTCGTGTGGATGAAGACTGGAATTGCTGGGGGCTTCGGCGGGTACGGCGCCTTGGTGCACAGTTGCTGCTTCGCGGTCCAGCGACACAGGCATCGGACCCCGTCCGTTCTCGTGCGAGGGCGACGCTCTTTTCCTCAACGCACGCCGGACCTGGAGGATCTCAGCCGAGGTCGGGTCGTAGCCTCGGGCCTCGATGCCTCGCAGCGCGGCTTCGTGCCACATGCCCTGGCGGAAGGTCTCAGTGCCCGTGAGTTCGATGACCCGCCAGCCGCGCGCTTCGGCGATCGCCACGACGCTGTGCAGCACCTCGCGGTTCTCGGTCCGCACGCGGAGACGGCCGCCGTCGTCGATGAACGCGAGGGTGCGGTCCGGGAAGAAGTAGCGATTGTCGATGCGCAGGTGGCGGCGCTCGATGGCATCGGGCACCCGGGAATGACCACGGCCTGCAGCAGGCGCATCTCCCTGGATGGAGCCTGCGTCATTCCAAGGTGCGGTGCTCTCGGTCCCGTTCGGAGCTTGGTTTCCGGAAGAACGGTCTGTGGACATTGCGGCTCCTTTCATGTGTGCTGTCAGGCAGGACGCCCCGGGCTGTCCCGACCGACTCGATGTGGCATCAGTCCAGGATCTGCGCCATGAACTCATCGGCGTGGCGCTTGATGTCCTCGTCACTGAGCTTCTCGATGGGAATCTCCACGTCGCCGAAGTCGAACGAGAAGTCGTCCAGTTTCAGGTCGTCGTTCAGTACATCGCCGGCCACGGTATCGGCCTGCCTGTTCGTCAGTGCGAAGGCACCGCCCTGTGGTGTGGCGTTGGTGATGGATCCGGGATGCGTGTCAGGTGTGTCTTTCCTGTCGTCGGGCGTCGCCGCCGGAGCGGTTGCGACGACGCGGCTGGACTTGTGCACGTCCAGCTTCGGCACCAGTGGGGGCGGCAGTTCGCGTGGGGCGAAGAACCTGTCGCGAAAGTAGAGGATGCGGTGCGCCAGCACCGGCCGCAGGCCTTCGTAGAACAGGATCATGCGGTCCGATCCCAGTTCCTTGACCTCCTGGGGCAGCAGCAGACGGCGCGGTTGCTCGCTGATGCTCACGGTCGGCTCCTTGCCCGCGCCCCCCCACATCGGGCGGCTGACGTTCTTCTGCCGGACGGTGCAGGTTCCCAGTTCGCGCGAGATGGCCTCGGCGTCCTCGTATTCCTTGGGCGGGAACACGATGCGTGCGGCCAGCATCTTGCGGATCGACTTGGCGCCCTCGATGCCGTACTTCTCGATCAGCTGCGAATTGGACTGGACGATGATCACGGTGCGCACGTCGTACCCGGGCAGAAAGGCCGTGGAGTCGGCGATGACGGGAATGCGGCCGAGCGCCGGAAATTCGTCGAGCATCAGGAGCACCTGGTGGCGAAGCTGCGGATTGTTCTCGGGGAGTTCCCGCGTTTGCAGGCCGATCGCCTGCTGGAAGAACAGGTTCAGGAGCGGCTGCAGCCGGGCGATGTTGTCGGGGTTGATCTGCACATAGATCGAGATCGGGCGCTTGCGCAGTTCCCTCAGGTCGAAATCGTTGGCCGAGGTGGCGGCATCGATCATCGGGTTGAGCCACAGGTCCAGGCGGCTGGTGAAGGTCTTGCGGATGCTGGAGGCGGTGGTCGGCGCCAGGTCGATCACGTCGTAGAGGCTCTGCACCGCTTCCTGCGACAAGGGGTACCCCGTGCGCTCGCAGGCGTCGATCACGCGCTTCCAGTGCTTCTGGAAGCCCTCGGCATCGCTGGCCATGCCCTGGCGCAGGACCTCGCCCAAGGTGCGCGTGGCACCCTTGGTCTCGAAGAGATAGAGGGCGATGCCCAGGAACAGAGATCGGGCCGAGGAGGTCCAGAAGGGGTCACCGGCCTGTGGATCGGGAAAGAGCATCGTGCCGATGCGCTGCAGATCGTCGATGCAGCGGTAGGGCGTCTCGGAGACGTAGCCGAGCGGGTTCCAGCGTGCCGAGCGCTCGCGCTCGGACAAGGGATCGAACAGGTGCACCTGCTGCCCATGGGCCGCACGGAAGCCGGCGGTGCGCGTGAAGTTCTCGCCCTTGATGTCGCTGACGATGGCCGAGCCGGGCCAGTTCAGCAGATTGGGGATGACCACGCCGATGCCCTTGCCACTGCGCGGCGGCGCCTCGAGTGCGACGCCCTGCTGGCCGGGAAGCACCAGGTAGCGATTGCCGAGCCGCCCGAGGATGATGCCGTGCTCGTTCAGGAGGCCCGATCGCGCGATCTCGCGACGGCTCGCGAATCGGGCATCGCCATGCAGCGGCCGGCGGCGAGGCAGCATGGCAATTCCGACCAAACCGAGCATCAGCCCCTGGGAGCCGGCCAGCGACGCAATGAGGACACGGCGCACGTCCGGCCGTTCGCCGTAGACCTGCCAGTACTCGTGAAGGGTCAGCAGCGTGGCGCGCTGTGGCGGCAGATTCATCGCGATCAGGAACGCATGGCCGGCGACGTACATGCCGACCAGCGCCGCCACCAGCAGCGCGACCGCGATTCTGAAGGGGCTAGGCAAGCCTTCGGATCTTGGTGCCAGGGTCATACCAGATCTCCCGCACGATGCGCCGCAGCAGGCCGTCCCTGCGCTCTCGCGCGCACTGCACGACGATGTCCACGCTCATCTGGGCCAGTTCCACGCCGTCGCGCGTGGTCATGCCGTGGCCCGCCTGACTGCGCTTCATCAGCTGCGCCAGCGCCACGAAGGCCATCTCCGCGCTGTCGGCGTGCACGCTGGTGATCGAGCCCGGGTGGCCGGTGTTCACGGACACCAGATAGTCGTAAACCTCCTCGCCGGTGCGAAGCTCGGACACGAACACCCGATCGGGGCGTTGCCGTTTGGCGCTGGCGAGCAGTTGGCCGGGCGTGACCTCGGCCTGCCCCTGGGCGCCTTGCGAATAGAAGAGCCTCACGTGGTTGGGCTGGTTGCGCAGCGACAGCTCCTTCACGTCCTCGATCGTGATCAGGCGGTCCTCGGACGGCACCTCGAGGATCAGCGCCTTGCCGACCGTGGTCTTGCCGGAGCCGGTGGCGCCGGACAGTAGGATGTTCTTGCGGAGCTGGACGGCGCGTCGCAGGAAGGGCACGAATTGCCGACGTGCGAGGAAGTCCGTCAGCTCCCGGTCTTCGGGTGGCAGGGGCGCCAGTTCAGATTGCCGCGCCAGAGTCGCGGGAGCACTGCGCGTGGTCTCGAAGATGTGCAAATTCTCCAGCTCTTCGAGGGTCCAGAGCGTGTTCGAGGGGCGCCGAATCGTGATCGAGACGGTCTGGTCCAGCGTTGCGGGTGGCAGCACGATCTGGATTCTTTCGCTGCCCGGGAGGGTGGCGGACAGGAGCGGCTCGTTGGCCGAGATGCGCTGTCGCGTGAAGTTGGCCACGAGCTTGGCGATGGACATGCACCAGTCGAAGGTCGCGAACGGCAACGCCTCGCGTGTCCAGCCGGACTGCCGTTCCACGAAGGCTGCACCGGGCTCGTTGATGCAGATCTCGGTCACCGCGGGATCACCCAATAAGTGGCCGAGCGGACCGAGAAAGAGAGCAAGCGACGACGGCGGCTCTGCGGAGGCTTCGTCATGCGCGTGCGCCCGCGCCGGCCGCCGGTCGCTTGCGGCGGCGCCGGGCTCGCCATCAAGGGATGGCCGGTTCGGTTCGAAGCGCATAGACGCTCCTGAAATCCACGTCGCGGGCGACCAGAATCTGGATTCGCTCGCCCTGGTTCTTGATCACGGTCGGCGGGATCGACACGGTGCTGCGCAGGACCTCCGTGATGACATCGCGGCTGCCCTGGGGGGCGAGCACCACGCCGCCGCCGCTACCGACAGAGGTGCCGCTTTGCTGGTGGGCGGCGATCGTCTGCATCGTGCCGTCGATCACCGAGATCAGGACCGCGGCACCGAAGCGATCCCAGAAATGGGTGTCGACGAAGCCGGGGAGGCCGCTGCGCCCCAATTCGTCGGTGCCCGGGGAAGCCAGCTGGACCACGACGCCGGTCGGCGTGCGCGCTTCGTTCCAGACGATGAAGACGCGGCCCTGTCCCTGTCGCGGCGTTCCACGCTGTTCGCCAACGTACTTGGTGCCACGCTCCAGCAGCACGACCTTGCCGTCCGCCCCGTAGACGTCGCTCGCGCCGATGCAGGTGGCCATGCCCTCATAGGTGGAATCGATGGCGGTTTCCAGCGTGCAGTCGATGAACGCGCCCTTGGGCAAAAGCATGCGCCGTGTCGGCAGGGTCTGGGCGACGACCGCCGGGGTCGGCGTGGGCCGAAGGCTGGCGGCGAGCTGACCGCCGCCGGGTGCCGCCGAACCGGCGTGGGGCGGCTGCAGCGCACCGATCAGCTGGGCCATGCTTGGCACGCCGCCGGCAGACAGCATCGCCGGATCCGCGAACGCATGCGGCGTCGTGGCGCTGTGCGCCTGAGCGGCTTGGGCGCGCCGAAGCACCGGGGCGCCCAGCTGTCGTTCCAGTGCGATCTGCTCGGGTGTCTTCTGCGGCGGTCCCGTGTTGGCGCCGTTCGCCGACGGTGACGGCGGGGAGGGAGGGGCGGCGGTCGCTGCTGCTTCCGGCGCCGCTCTGGGCGGATCGATGCGGCCGAGCGGCGGAACCTTCATCTCGCCGCCGGCGCGCGCAGCAGCCGTCTTTCTCGCAGCCTCTTCGGCCTCCTGGGTCTTGGCATACTGGGTGTTGTAGTACCAGAACAGGAATCCGGCGCCCAGCAGCATGATCGCTGTCAGCGCCAGGAACCCGCTGATGCGCGACTGGATGGAGCGCTCGCGATTGACCGATGGAATGGCGCGCTCGCCCTGGATCGTCGGGCGCTCTTCGGCTGTCCGGAACGTCCCGTCTCCCGGGGCCGCGGCTCGCTGCCCTGACAGGATCTCTCCGGTGTCCGGGTCGATCTCGGGCGCGTCGCCAGGCTCCTGGGGATCGGTCCGGGACGCGCGGCGGGGCTCGCTCATCCAGGTCATGGCCCTTCTCCTACAGTGATGCGCCGCACACCTGTTGCGCTGGTGTTGGTGGGGGTGCGCGCGCCGCCGCCGACGAAGGACCGGTTGATCACGCAACCGACCAGCCCGCCCCGCCGCAGCACAATGCGGTGCGCCACGCGGTGAATCACTACCTCGTCCGCGTCGACGTTGAAGTTCAACAGCGATTCGGATCCGTCGTCGTTCTGGACGAACATCGCCGGGAAGTCGGAGCGCGCGTGGAAACGCAGACGCGTTTGCGCCCCGTCGTCATGCGCGCTCACGGGCTTGAGCGAATCGTTCCCGCAGAACCAGTAGTCGGAGTTGCGTGGCCGATCGGTCGCCCCTTCGCTCATGCGCGCCTCGGCCCGGCGCCGTTCCTGATCCTCGGCTGCCTTCCGGGCCTCGTCTTCTGGGTAGGTGAAACGTATCGAATACACCATGCGCCTGGTGGCAGCGCCTACCGGCGTGATGGAGGAGACGGTGTAGTCGAAATGATAGGTCCGCCGGTTCGTGAGGACAGTGAAGTTGGTCGCGGCGCGCGCTTCCTTGGGCTTGATGAAGAAGTGGTTGCGCTCGGCGCCGATATCGAAGGCGCCGTTGTCGCCGGAGCCGAGATTCACGAACTCCTCGCCTTCGGCAAACTGCACGTGGATCTGGTAGCCCACGTACCCCTGCAAGCTGATGACGTCTGCCGGGTTGTAGGCGACCACCCGTACCCGGGCATCGACCTTGCCGGCAGCCGGCACGGTCGCGGCTCGGCCGTACGGCGCGGCAAGCGCCAGACTTGCCGCCAGTCCGATCGCCAGCGGAAAGCTGCGGTGCACGCGCTGGGGCGTCATCGTGCATCCTGCCTGCCGGGTGCAACGCGAACCGGGGCGACCTCGGGCTCGCGGCGGTATTCGACGACGCGAAAGCCCAGTGGGTTGAGCGAACGCATCTTGTTGTCCGCCGATGGCGGGACATAGGCGAACTCGATCGTGGAGACCCACTGGCTGGTCTGCTCCTCCCCGGTGCCGCCTGCGCGCGTCGAACGGGTGAAGCGGACCTGTGCCAGCTTGTCTTTCCCGCTCTCCAGCTTGAGAAAAGTGACCGATTGCACCTGCGCGCGGATGGAAGTGCCGTCCTTGTAGGCATTCAGAGGTGAGGCCGGGTTGTCGGCCGCCCACAAGGTCGCCCACTCCTGGTTGAGACGAGGCGAGTTTTGCGAGGCGACCAATTCGTAGTCCACTTCCGCGGTGCCGTAGAAATAACGCTCGCGCGCAATCACGTAGTTCTGCAGCAGGTTGCGTGTCACGACCTGCTCGATGTCGGTCGTGCCTTCGTAGGTGGGAACGATGTCGACGATGCCGCTGCTGCTGTCGACCCGGATGAGAACGGGAACTGGCTCCTTCAGCGGCGTGAGCCCGCTGACGGCGGCGACGGCGAGAACCGCGATCAGTGCCGCCGATGTGGCCACGGCCCAGGCGATCCTGGTCGATCGCTCCGCCCGACGCGCGCGGTCGAGTTCCCAGCTCTGGGCTTCGTGCAGGTAGTTCTCAAGGGAGGCGTCCCGGCGCATTGACTGCTCCTGATGGGGAAACACCGCCCGAGATGTTGATCGGTGTGAGTGGCCCTTCGCAGTCCGGCGGTGCGGGTGGGCGAGTGCCGCATGCCGCCAGGAGAAGGGTAAGCAGAGAAAGGATGATCGAGGGCTTCATCTGCACACTCCACCGCTAGCGACTGCGCGAGAGGCTCGGCATGACCTGCTCTCTGGAAAGCACGGTGCCGCCGCGTCGCGAGCTACCGATCCCTCTGAAGGAAGCCACGCCGGCGCCGACGCGGTTGCCCGCCAAGCGGCGGAACGAATCCCAGCGACTGCCAGGCTCTCGCCGCAGGCCGTCCAGCACGCCGCGTCCGAACTCGTAGCTGGTTCGCTTGGCCCCGCCCATGGCCCACCGCGCCAATCCGCTGACGAGCCCAAATGAACTCAGTGCAATCCCGCTCGCAAGACCGGCTGCAATGGACATGATTTGGCGCATCACCAGCAGCACAAGCGAAGCACACAGCACCATGTTCAATGCGTCTACGGTCACAATGGCCGCGCCCCTCGCTGCTGTCTGGGTGGCGTAGGAAGAAACAACCTGAAGCATGAGGCTCGCCACCAGCGAGCTTAGAACAGCAACCAGTGCATAGTTGGCCATCTGGGCGATCCAAGCCTCGAAGAATCGCCGTGTAGCCTCGAAGAAAAGCAGGCAAATAAAAACCGGACCCAAGGCAAGGATCAGTGCCAGTGCGAGCTTGGACAAAACAAGCAGGAAGAACGAGTAGACGGCGACGCCTCCAATGATGAAGTAGACGATGGCTCCCGCCAAATAGAAGCCAAAGTCACCGTTCAATACGCCGCCTTTGTTCCAGAGGTTCGAAGCAACAGTCCCGCCTTTTTCCCAGATCGTGTCGATTACGGACACCGGGTTCGATGCCGCGGTGATCTTGGCAGCCAGTTGGGTTGGTGCATTGAAGAACGTGTCGACAATGACTTCGTTGTAAAGCCAGAGTCTCAGGCCGACGCCAAGTACTATGGCGATGAAAAGGATTCGCTTGACGCCCTCCCATATCGGTTCTTGAACTCTGCCGGTCAGGCTGAGGAATCCCCAAATCATCACGTAAATTGTCGCAAGCGTTACCACCGCCGGCTCGATGGCGCCGGCCACGGCCACCGTTTTTGCCGCGAGGTATTCCGTCAATTGAGAGGTCAGCCACGTCCAGAATTGCTGGAAGAACATTGCTCGCCCTATCGAAGCTTCATTTCTCGGCGTCACTAGCAAGTGGCATCGTTGGCCGAAACCGATTCTGGAAGTCCCCGTGCTCGACGCTTGGTGTTACTGGCTTGCCGGTTTGGGACGGCACAAGTTCGGGCGGGACTGTTGGCGTCGAGTCTTGTTTCAGCAACCGATAGGCGCCGCCTGTGGCAAGTACCGCAATCACGGCGATGACGATCAATGATCTGGACATAGCGGTTCAGGGATTGGGAACAAATCTTGCGTTGAATCCGCCGTGGCCAGAGATGACTTGCTCCCTAGCGCGTTGCTGCTGGCTAGCTTCCTCGGCTCTTGCAATCTGATAGAGACTCTGCAGCTTCGTCTGCTCGTTGGTGAGCATGTTCTGCTCGGCCTGCATTCTTGCCTGCAGGTCCTGGATCGCCTTGGGGTCCTGTGCGGAAGCGATGCGATCGATCAGCAGTTGCAGGGCCGAGAAGCGCTGGCTGGTGTTCTGGTACGCGTTCTGGGTCATTCCGTTGAGCAGCGCTGCCGATTGCCGCCCTTGCTCGACGACCTGGCGCAACTCCGGACTGAGCCCCTCCAACTGCGTTCCCGAGAGAACGCTGTTGGCTTTCATGATCGACTGGACCTGGCTGGCCAGCCCGGCATAGCTGGCCGACGAGCCGTTGAGCGTGTTAATCAGTTCGCCATAGCTGGGAGGCAGGTAGTTGCGTGCGAGGTCCGAGGTCGGCAGCAACTGCTCCATGCCTCGGCTTCCCGTCATGGCGTTGTGGGTCCGAGTCAGCTGGTCTTTCGACTCCTTCAGTTGGTCGTACTGCTTCTGCATCCCGGAGATTTGCTGCTGCCAGTACATGACCTGCTGTATCAGGTTGGCGACGGCCGTGATGTCGATCACCGGGATGCCGGCTTTCGCGTGCAGCGGTGCGAGCGAAGCTGTGGCCGCGAAGAAGAGAGCAACAAGGAATCTACGCATGGGAGATCTCCTGGTGTGAGGATGAATGGGAAGGGTCGTTCGCAAGCGCCCTGCGGAAAGGCGGCAGCCATTGGGCGGGATCCGGTCCGCAGATCGCGATCAGTTCGCGCATGAGGCGGACGTTGCCGGTGCGCCCGGAGATGACGTGCAAGGCGTCGTCGAAGCCATGGAGATCGAGCTGTGCGACCACGCTGACATGGTTCTGCTTGATGAGGAACTGGCGAGAGCCAGGCTCGAGCTCCTGCTTGATGAGCGCGAACTCTCGGTCCGTCAGGTTGAAGCCCCGGGTGTATTCGTCGTAGTCCGCCTCCGGATTCGGAAACAGGATCTTCGTCGGCGTCTGCTCGACGATCGCACGCGCGATGCTGGAATCGAGCACATGGCTGGTGCTCTGGGTGAAGGTGGCGATGTTCGCGTTCTTCTTGCGCCAGGTCTCCAGGCCGTTCTTGGCGAATTTCGCGAAGGCCGGGTCGCTCAGCAGCTTGGCGAATTCGTCCATCCAGCACACCAGCGGGCGGCCGTCCACCATCCGGTTGACGAGGTGAAAGAGGTACAGGGTCAGCGGGGCGCGCACGACCTCGTTGTCAAGGAAGTCGGTCACATCGAAGCCCACGAGGGCGTGCCGGGCAAGCAGCGGGGCCACGTGGTCGTGATCGTTGTCGAAGACCCAGGCATAGTCGCCGTGCTCCGAGGCGCACCACCGCCGAAGGCGCGCGTGCATCCCCTCCGGATCCGTGATGTCGAGGAAGGCGGCGAGCCGGGACAGGCGCCTGAAAGAGGGGTCGAGCTTCAGGGTGCCGCGCAGTGCCTGGTCGAGATCGTCTTCCTGACGGACGGTCAGCGTCTCGCCCGGCGTGCGCATCACGAGGCGTCTGAGCCAGTGCCGCATGAACTCGACGTTGTCGGCGATCGAATCGTCGAGCTGCAGCGGATTGCAGCCGGTTGGTGCCCCGTTCTTGAGCGGGAGGTACTGGCCGCCCAGTGCCCGCACCAGGATATGCAGCCCTTCATCCTTGTCGAAGACGACTTGTGTGGCATCGAGGCGATTGCAGATCGCCACCATGCAGAAGCCCAGCAGCGTGGTCTTGCCGGTCCCGACCGGTCCCACGCCCGTGATGTGTCCGACATCGCGGCGGCTGCCGCCGTCCCGGCTGCGCGGGTCGCTCGCATGCAGCGAGAAGTAGTAGGGCGAGCCCGCGCGCGTGGTGAACATGGTCAGCGCATCACCCCAGTAGTTGCCCGTTGCCCGGCCGGTCGGGAAATTGTGGAAGGGCGACATGGCGGCGAAGTTGCGGCTGGTGACGGGCGCCTTGCGGCTGCGGTAGCCGAAGTTTCCCGGCAGCTGCGCCCAGAAGGCCGCCTCCAGCGCGAGATCCTCGCGGGCCACGACCATTCCTGCGTCGCCCAGCAGGTAGCGGGCGCGGGCGACGTTGTCGTTGAGCTGCTTCAGACGGGGCCGTCCCTCGGCCTCGCTGACGCCGTCGTAGGTGTCGGCGAGCACATGCAGGCTGAAGTGGTGGTCGCCCACCACGAAACGATTGCTCATCAGGTCGTCCAGCGCGTCCTGGAGCTCCTCCGCCTGCGAGACTGCCAGGTCACCGGCGGCGGCCATCCGGTGATGCTGGCGGCTCATCATGTCGGTGGCCGTGCCCTTGGCCAGGAAGGTGAAGCTTTGCGTGAGCACGAAGGGGAAGGGCGCGGTCAGCAGGGCGCTGAACATGCCCGGCGCCGTGGGCGTGGGGTACTCCTTGATGCCGAGGAAGGCGCCAATGCGGGTCTGGGTGCCGGTCCGGTATTCCATGGCCTCGTTGCCGAAGAAGGGGCGGGTGGTGGCCAGGACCTCGTTGAGTGGCGAGCGCGGCAGCGGCATGCGCTGCCACTCCCCGTTGACGAGCAGGCCGTGGAATTCCACGAGGGAGGAAAAAAGCCCGTCGTTCCCCTGCAGCCGATAGATGCCCAGTGCTTCGGGGTCGTAGCGTTCCAGGGCGGCGAGCAGTTCTTGGCGCAGCTTGCTGCAGGCGTCCAGCGCATCGTGCAGTTCCGCCCGCGCACCGTCCGGGTCCACGCGCTTGAACAGCCGCAATGCGGCATTGCCGATGCGGGTGGGCTGCGGCCGGAAGACGACCGACAGGTACAGTTCGTTGACCATCAGCCGCTCGCCAGCCATCTTGCGGCGATAGCGCTGCTCGATCTCGTCGGCGAAGCCGGGCGTCGTCTGTCCGGCCGGATAGGCCGCCTCGCGACGGCGGATCACGTGGGCCCAGAGCGCCAGGTTGGGCGACGCGATGTTGCGCAGCAGGACATTGAGGCGCTCATGCCAGCTGTTGATGTCCTCGTCGTCCGCGCTTTCGAAGCTCGTGCCGGCCAGGCGGAGTGTCTGCACATAGTCGCCGGCACGTGTCAGGGCCACATGCTCGTCCACATGCGCCGAAAGCGGAATCATGGTCGCGGCGCCGGCTTCGCGGCGCAGCGTGTGCTCGGAGCGTGACAGCAGTTTCATGGCGCGGTACGGCGTCAGACCAAGGTCACGGGCGGCGTGCGCATGCGGCGGCGCCCCCGCCAGTCAGGCATGTTCAGCGCCAGGGGGCTGTACGAGTTCGCACGCCAGAACCGCAGGTTGCCGCCGAGCATGGCCGGCAGGCGCGTGCGGCCCCAGAGCTGCAGCAGGTCGAAGAAGCGCGGCTCGTACAGGCACACGAGGTAGAGCACGCCGTGGATCGGCACGAAGGCCAGCAGCCACGCGAGGCTCTTGGTCACGATGAACGACTCGGTCGTGACGACGATGTTGAACATCATGGCCGAGTAGGTGACGCCCCAGACCATCGAAGGCCGCGTCATGCCGACGAACAGGGGATCCGCGGCAATGCCCTGGTTGCGACTCATGGACCGCTCCCTTCAGACGCCGAACAGGCCCCGGATCCAGGACACGATCTGCGGGCCGCCGAAGACCAGCACGGTGCCGATCACGACCGCGACCATCCACCACCAACTCAGGCGCCCGAACCAGGCCATGGCGCCGGAGACCATCACGGCGACTGCGGCCAGCGGCGTCAGGATGGCGACGAGTTGTTGCTGGGTCGCGTTCGCACCGGTCGCGAACGGGCTGCCCGCCCAGGCGATTTCGGCAGGGGCGGCGGCGATGAGCCACGCGATGAGCAGCCATCCGATCCATTTGACACGGATGCCGGCTGCCGCTGCGGGCTGGATGTGGATCGAGCATGCGGTCATGGCGTTACTCCGTTGGGCTGGGGGCTGATCCCGCGGGCACTTGCCCAGGCGGGGACGCAGGAGAAAGTGAAGCAGGCGATTCAATGCGCCGACCGCTGCCGTAGACGTCCCACCACGGTGCTGGCGCCACGCGCTTGCCGGCGGCGGAAGGATTCTTGGCGGCCTGAACGGCCATGGGCCTGACCGCCGTAGCCTGGGCGGCGGCATGAGAGGCCGAAGCGATCTCCCGCCGGATGGCCGCGATGTCGCCGAGCGTGCGGACGCGCTGTTCCTCGGCCTCGGTCGCTGCCTTCAGGTCGGATGCGGCGAGCCGCTCGGCCTTGCGGCGCATGAGACCTTCCAATTGCGCTTCCGACTTCCTGAGCTCCTCGCGAAGGATCTCGATGCGGTCGTTGTCGCGCGCCGCCTGCTGCTGTGGTCCGGCGCCCTGCGATGCGCTGGGCTCCGCCTGGGCCCACAGGGGGCGCGCGTGCGCCATCAAGCCGGCGAACATGAGCATGGAAAGCCAGGCTGAGCGTCGGCCTTCATCGGTCGCATGCCCGCGTTGAGTGTCGTTTGCTTGCATGGGGCGCAATGTCCGCCTCTGCCCGTGCGTGTGTCGACTATTGTTTTTGACAGTGGTGTCGCAAAGCGCGAGGCGGCGATATTTCGTGAGCGACGCGGCAGGGCGGTGCGAGCACGGAGCAGTGAGGCGGGTCCGCCGGTGCGGGGGGCGAGCCTCTGTTGCAAGTTTCAGCGGTGCCCGCGAAGCGCGCCGTTCGGGGGTGATGGACGCGC